>JAOTYY010000011.1 GCA_029861595.1 Gammaproteobacteria bacterium | reverse complement strand
GAAACACCTGACGCGTACCCGCCTGTTGCTGCATATCGTCGACATGGCAAGCGACGAAGACGTTTTGGGCAATGCCCGCACGCTGCTGGGCGAACTGCAGAAATACAGCGCCGAGCTGGCGGACCGCGAACGCTGGCTGGTACTGAACAAACTGGACCTGCTGGAAGATGCCGAGGCAGACCTCCGCTGCACGAAACTGATCGAAGGCCTGCAATGGCAGAATCCGGTATTCCGCATATCGGCACTGCGGCGCGACGGCACGAAAGAATTGTGCCAGACCGTGTACGCTTACCTGGAGGCGCGAGACCGCGAGCAAAACGATGACACGTGAGGTATTGAAATCCTCGCGTCGCTGGGTCGTCAAGGTTGGCAGCTCGCTGGTGACCGATCCGGGTCGGGGCCTGGACCGAGCAGCAATAGCCGATTGGGGAGACCAGGTAGCGCGCCTGCGCGAGAGCGGTTGCGAGGTCGTGCTGGTATCATCCGGTGCGGTGGCCGAAGGGATGCGGCGTTTGCGCTGGCAGACGCGTCCCCACGCGCTGCACGAACTGCAGGCGGCGGCCTCGGTTGGGCAAATGGGACTGGTGCAGGCCTACGAAAGCTGTTTTCAGCAACGTGGCTTACATGCCGCGCAGGTGCTGCTGACGCACGATGATCTGGTCGACCGGCAGCGCTACCTGAACGCCCGTTCCACCCTGCGCACCCTGCTGCGGCTGGGCGTCATCCCGGTGGTGAACGAGAACGACACGGTCGCCGGCGATAAGATCAGACTGGGCGATAACGACACCCTGGCGGCGCTGGTGGCCAACCTGGTGGAAGCGGAACTGCTGGTGATACTTACCGATCGCGACGGCCTGTTCGACAAGGATCCCGCGCAACACGCCGATGCGCAACTGCTGCAGTCCGCCCGCGCCAACGATGCGCGGCTGGACCAGCTGGCTGGCCCAAGCCCTTCGGCGGTAGGACGCGGCGGCATGATCACGAAAGTGTTCGCGGCGCGCCGCGCGGCAGCTTCCGGCGCCACCACGATTATTGCATCGGGGCGCAGCACCGACGTGCTGGCGCGGCTGCGCCAGAGCGAGGAACTTGGCACCGTGCTGACGCCGGATCAGGCGCCACTGCTGGCGCGTAAACAATGGCTGGCAAGCCAGCTGCAGTTGCGCGGCATGCTGGTGCTGGACGACGGCGCCCGGCGCGCTCTGCTGGAGCGCAACTCGAGTCTGCTGGCGGTGGGCGTGACCGCCGTGAAGGGTAATTTTGTGCGCGGCGAAGTCGTAGCCTGCATCGGCGACGAAGGCACCGAGATAGCGCGCGGCCTGGTCAATTACAGCGCCGCCGAAGCGCGCCAGATTCAGGGGCAGCCCAGCGGCGCGATAGAGACTATTCTCGGTTATGTCGATGAACCGGAACTCATCGATCGCGACAACATGGTGATTACGTTGACGCCCGATCAATCGGAGTCGGACAGGTAGGCGTTGTTGACACGCTCGCGGGCGCATCCCATAATCGCGCGCTTTTCGTAAGTACCCGAGCAGCGGAGACACACGTGGCAAATTCACCGCAGGCACGCAAAAGAGCCCGCCAGTCCGAACACCGCCGGCGCCACAACGCCAGCCAACGCTCGATGATGCGTACCTACATCAAAAAGGTGATCACAGCGATCCAGAGCGGCGACCGGGAAGGCGCAGCCGCAGCCTATAAAAGCGCGGTGCCCGTGATCGACAGCGCCGCACAGAAGGGCCTGATGCACGCGAACAAGGCCGCGCGTCATAAAAGCCGGCTCAATCAACGCATCAAGGCACTCGCCGCAGGCTGACCTAGTCCCCCCCGAAACAGGGGACATTCTTCTTTTTCGGGGGCGAAAAAGAAGAATGTCCCCTGTTTCCGTAGTGCGTGGTCTGTTCCCGTTTTGCTTTTTGATACACTGCGTGCGTCTCAAATAACGCCGCCCGCTTGACCACCGCAGACCCCGAGCCCAGCCAACCCGTCGAATCCGGCTTGTTCAAGTCGAGCATGGTGACGGGTTCCATGACTTTGATTTCCCGAATCACCGGCCTGGTACGCGACGTCGTGATCGGTCAGGTGTTCGGTGCTAGCCCCGCTGCCGACGCATTTTTCGTCGCCTTCAAGATTCCCAATCTGTTTCGACGCCTGTTCGCCGAAGGCGCGTTCGCCCAATCCTTTGTGCCGGTATTCGGCGAGTACCGGGAAACGCGCAGCGAAGCCGAACTGCATGATCTCGCCCGCCACGTTGTCGGCACGCTTGGCGGTGTGCTTCTAGTGGTAACGACGCTGGGTGTAGCCGGAGCACCCTGGTTGATCGTGGTGTTCGCGCCGGGATTTCTGGACGACCCCTATCGCCTGACGCTCGCCGGCGACATGCTGCGGATCACTTTTCCGTACCTGCTGCTGATCTCACTGGTCGCCTGCGCGGGCGGCATATTCAATACCTACCGTCTCTTTGCGCTGCCGGCATTCACGCCCGTTTTGTTGAATGTCTGCCTGATCGGCGCCGCCCTGTTTCTCGCACCCCTGTTCGAGGAACCGGTGGTGGCGCTTGCCTGGGGCGTGCTGATCGCAGGAATTGCGCAGCTGCTGTTCCAGTTTCCGCTGCTCGCGCGCCTGGGCCTTCTCAGCACGCCGCGCTGGAACTGGCGCCATCCCGGTGTCACGACGATCCGAACCAATATGCTGCCGATATTGCTCGGCTCATCGGTCGCGCAGGTGAACATCCTGTTCGATATGGTGATCGCGTCGTTTCTGGTCGCCGGAAGCGTAAGCTGGCTGTACTTTGCCGACCGCATGATGGAATTCCCGCTCGGGGTGTTCGGCATCGCTTTGACGACGGTGATTCTGCCCCACCTGTCCTCGCATTTTGCCAAGGCCTCCAGCGACAGTTTCGATGCGACCCTGGACTGGGCGTTGCGCCTGACCGTGCTGATCGGCGTACCAGCAGGACTGGGCCTGCTCGTCCTGGCGTTCCCGATCCTGGCGAGCATTTTTCAGTACGGCCGGTTCACCGTCAACGACACATACATGGCCGGACTGGCGCTGATGGCCTACGCGACCGGGCTGCCGGCGTTCATAGCATCCAAGGTGCTGGCGGCAGCATTTTTCGCCCGCCAGGACACCCGCACACCGGTGCGATGCGCAATCATCGCACTGGTCGCGAACGCATGCATGAATGTGATTTTCGTCTACACGCTGCTCGAGTTCGACAATGAAGCGCCACACGCAGGGCTGGCGCTCGCATCCAGCCTCGCTGCCTGGCTGCACTCGGCGCTGCTGTACCGGCGGTTACGTGCCGCGGACATTTACCGGCCCCGCCGTGGCTGGTTGCGCAGCAGCCTGCGCATTACGGTCGCCTGTATCACCATGCTTGTCGCCGTGTGGTTACTCACACCGGCGCTGCACAACTGGTCGCTGTGGCACTTCTGGCAACGGGCCGGCGTTCTTGCGGGCTTGATAGCGACAGCGGTCGCAGTTTATTTTGCGAGCCTGTGGATAATGCGGACGCCATGGAGCGAGTATCGTGACCCGGCCCGGTAGCAACCCAGACGCTTGCGGCCGAAACGCCGAATGAAACTTCTGCGCGGTATGCAGAGTTTGCGTGAGCCGCAGCCCGGTTGCGTCGCAACGATCGGCAACTTCGATGGCGTGCACCTCGGTCACGCCGCGGTAATAGGCAGTGTGGTCGAGCAGGCGAGACGCAAGCGATTGCGTGCGTGTGTGATTACTTTCGAGCCGTTGCCGCAGGAGTTTTTTCACACCATCGATGCACCTCCCCGTCTGATGCGTTTGCGCGAGAAATTCAAACGTATCGGAATACTCGGCGCGGACGACGTACTGGTACTGAACTTCAACGCCGCTCTGGCGCGACTGGAGCCGGAAGCGTTTGTCGATCGCGTGTTGCTGAACGGCCTGAACGTAAAACATCTGGTAGTTGGGGACGACTTCCGTTTCGGCAAGGCAAGACGCGGCGACATGGCATTGTTGAACGAACTCGCGGCGACCCACGATTTTGACGTGTCCCCGACCCAAACCTTCTGCAACGGTGCACACAGAGTCAGCAGCACGCGGGTGCGCGAACTCCTCGCGAACGGCGATTTCGCCGGAGCCACGCAACTGCTGGGTGAGCCCTATGCCATCTCGGGACGAGTCGGCTACGGACAACGTCTTGCGCAGACGCTTGGCTTCGCAACGGCCAATGTGGACATGGGACGCGTTCGCCCGCCGATGCGCGGTGTGTTTGCCGTACAAGCTATGCTTGCAGACAAGACGCCGATGCGCGGTGTTGCCAACCTGGGCACACGCCCCACGGTCAACGGTGTGCGCCTGGTTCTGGAAGTGCATTGTTTCGACTTCGCAGGCGATATTTACGGGCAGCGCCTGACCGTGACTTTCCTGCACAAACTGCGCGACGAGCAGAAATTTGCCTCGCTCGAGGACCTGCAGCGTCAGGTACATGTGGATCGCGAAACGGCCCATGCCTATTTTACCCGCGCTTGATATTGCGTTGGCTTTCCAGTCAAATTGATGGTTTTGGCCGAACTGCCGGGTACCCTACGTGGGCGACTACAAAGATACGCTGAATTTGCCGAAAACCAGCTTTCCCATGAAAGCCAATCTGGCGCAACGCGAGCCACCGATGCTCGCGCAGTGGGAAGAAATGGATCTCCATGCGCGCATCCGCGAGGCTTCGCGCGGCAAACCGCTGTTCATCCTGCACGACGGTCCGCCTTATGCGAACGGCGATATCCACATCGGCCACGCAGTGAATAAGTCGCTCAAAGACATTATCGTCAAGAGCAAGCAGCTGGCCGGCTTCGATGCTTACTATATCCCGGGCTGGGATTGCCATGGGCTGCCCATCGAGCATCAGGTAGAAAAGAAAATTGGCAAGCCCGGGCACAAGTTCGATGTCGCCACGTTTCGTGAGAAGTGCCGCGAGTTTGCTGACAAGCAGATCGCCGGGCAGATGCGCGACTTCAAACGCCTGGCCGTGTTCGGCGACTGGGACAATCCATATCGAACCATGGATTTCGCCTCCGAGGCGGACATCGTCAGGGCGCTGGCGAAGATCATCGCCAACGGTCATGTGTACCGCGGCACGAAACCCGTGTACTGGAGTGTCGGCGCGCGCTCGGCGCTCGCCGAAGCGGAAGTCGAGTACGAAGATAAAACCTCGCAATCGGTGGATGTGCGCTTCGTACCATGCGACCTGCCGGCGTTCCTGAAAAAGTTCGAAAACCGCGAGGATCTGGATACTCCGGTCGCCGTGGTCATCTGGACGACCACCCCCTGGACCCTGCCAGGCAACCTGGCGGTGGCCTTCAACCCGGAGCTCGATTACGCTTTGGTGGCATGCAACGTCGGCGCCGGCGACGAGCGGCTGGTGATGGCCAGCGAGATGGTCGAGGCCGTAATGCAACGCTACGGTGTCGGCGACTACCGCGTGGTGGGCACCTGCCTGGGCGCTGCCCTCGAAGGCCAGCAGCTCCAGCATCCGTTTTACGATCGTGTCTCGCTGGCGACGCTGGGCGATCACGTGACCACCGAAGCGGGCACCGGGGCTGTGCATACTGCACCCGACCACGGCGTTGACGATTTTCTACTGGGACAGCGCTATGGCCTGGAACTGCTTTACCCCGTCAACGGTGAGGGTGTGTTCGAATCACACGTAGAGCTGTTTGCCGGCGAGCACGTGCACAATATCGACGAGCACATGCTCGGCGTCCTGCGCGAACGCGGCAAACTGGTGGCCGAAGCCAAGTTCGAGCACAGCTATCCGTATTGCTGGCGCACCAAGACACCGCTAATCTTCCGCGCCACACCGCAGTGGTTCGTAAGCATGGACAAGCAGCATCTGCGTGCCAACACGCTGCGCAGCATCAAGGATGTTAAGTGGATACCGGACTGGGGAGAGGCGCGCATCGAAGCAATGATGGAGACCCGTCCTGATTGGTGCATCTCACGGCAACGCGTATGGGGCGTGCCGTTGTCTCTGTTCGTGCATAAACGCACTGGCGAGTTGCATCCCGATACCACAGGTCTGCTGGAACAGGTTGCCCTACGCATCGAACAGAACGGCATCCAGGCATGGTGGGACCTGGATGCTCGCGAACTGCTGGGCGACGAGGCCGACGACTACGAGAAGACACCGGACATTCTCGATGTGTGGTTCGAGTCCGGATCGACCTATGAATTCGTCCTGAAACGCCGGGCCGGGCAGCATTTTCCGGCGGACATGTACCTAGAGGGCTCCGACCAACACCGCGGCTGGTTTCACTCGTCGCTGCTGACCTGTGTGGCCATTTATGGCCACGCACCGTATCGGCAGGTCCTGACGCACGGCTTTACCGTCGATCAGAACGGACGCAAGATGTCTAAGTCGCTGGGGAATGTTATTGCCCCGCAGCAGGTAATGAAAACGCTGGGCGCGGATATCATTCGCCTGTGGGTGGCGGCGACCGACTACCGCGGCGAAATGAGCGTGTCCGACGAAATCCTCAAGCGCACGGCTGACGCGTACCGGCGCATTCGCAACACGGCGCGCTTCCTGCTCGCCAATCTCGATGGATTCAAACCGTCGCACGACAGTGTCGCAGCGGTCGACATGTTGCCGCTGGACCGCTGGGTTGTGGACCGCGCGCAGCGCGTTCAGGACGACGTCGCGAACGCCTATCATGACTACAACTTTCATCTGGTCTACCAGAAGATTCACGGGTTCTGCGCCATCGACCTGGGCGCTTTCTATCTGGACGTGATCAAAGACCGCCAGTACACCATGCCTGCCGACAGCCGCGCGCGGCGTTCGGCACAAACGGCGATCTACCACGTGGCGGAAGCGCTGGCGCGCTGGATAGCGCCGATTCTCAGTTTCACGGCGGATGAGATCTGGCAACACCTGCCGGGTGAACGCGGCGCGTCGGTGTTTCTGCAGACCTATTACGAAAAACTGTTTGCGCTGGAGGGGCAGGACTCATTCACGCGCGAGCAATGGGAACTGGTCATCGCGGCGCGTCAGGCGGTTGCCAGAGAGCTGGAAAAACTGCGGGTCGCCGGCGACATCGGTTCGTCGCTGAACGCCGAAGTGACGTTGTACTGCGACGGGGACCTGCGCGCCGCACTGGATGGCGCGGGCAGCGAATTGCGCTTTCTGCTGATTACCTCTGCAGCTGACGTCGCGCGGTTGAGCGAGAAACCGGCCAGCGCCGTGCGCGCCGGGGAAAGCGGTGCGGAACTGTGGATCGCGGCCGAGGCATCGCAACATCCCAAATGCACGCGCTGCTGGCACCAGCGAGCCGACGTTGGCAGTGAGCCGGCCCACCCGGAACTGTGCATGCGCTGCGTAAGCAACGTGGAAGGCAACGGCGAGCAACGCGAGTTTGCTTGAACCCGCAAACACCGCACGCCGTCGAAGCGTTTTCCCCGATATGCCGGTAACGCTGCGTCACGCACTGCCCTGGTGGCTGCTCGCCGGCGCCATCGCAGTTCTCGACCAGCTCACCAAGTTGCTTGCGGATGCGCAACTCGAGCTGCATCACGCGCTTCCCGTGACACCGTTTTTCAATTTGACGTTGATGTACAACGAAGGGGCGGCATTCAGTCTTCTGGCCGACGAGCAGGGCTGGCAGCGGTGGTTTTTCATCGTGCTCAGCAGTGCGGTCAGTATCGCGTTGGCGATATGGTTGAATCGCCTCAAACGAAATGAAAGGTGGCTGGCTGCCGGGCTGTCGCTGGTACTTGGCGGCGCCATCGGCAATCTCATCGACCGCGTCGTGCACGGCCATGTCATAGACTTCATCCAAGTGTACTACCAGCAATGGTACTGGCCGACGTTCAACATTGCCGATTCAGCGATCAGCGTGGGAGCGGCCATCCTGATAACCAGCAGTCTGTTCGCGCGGCAGGGAGACTGACATTCACGCGGTCGTTTACGGGAGCCGTGTGCAGCTGCGTTTCGCGGTGACTCTTGAGGACGGTACGGTTGCCGAATCCAATTTCACGGACAGCGAACCGCTGGAAATCCACGTCGGCGACGGCACGTTCCCGGAGGCACTCGAGTTGTGCCTGCTGGGGCTGCGCGAGGGGCAACGCGATACACGGCGGCTGTACCCCGAGCAGGCGTGGGGGCTGCACGACCCCGGGAACCGCCAACAGATTGCGTTGCGTGATTTTCCGCCGGACATTGCGCCCGAAACCGGTCAGATCATAGAATTCGAACTTCCCGACGGTGACGAAGTCCTCGGTACCCTGATCGGAGTGACCGGCGACTATGCAGAGGTGGATTTCAACCACCCGCTGGCCGGGCATACCATCGAGTTCGAAGTAGAGATCGTCTCCGTCGCTCCGCCACAGTAAATCCGGGGACAGTATACTTATTTCGCCACATGCGTCCGGGTGCGTGAAGAGCGGAACGAAATAAGTATACTGTCCCTGCAATGCAAGTACTGCTAGCCAAGCCGCGTGGTTTCTGCGCCGGCGTCGACCGTGCGATCGAAATCGTGGAGCGTGCCCTGGACAAGTTGGGCACCCCGATATTCGTGCGTCACGAAGTCGTACACAACCACCACGTGGTCGAGACGCTGCGCGCACGCGGTGCAGTATTCGTCGAGGAACTGCACGAAGTACCCGATGGCGCCACGGTTATTTTCAGCGCGCACGGTGTTTCCCGGGCAGTGGAAAAAGAAGCAGCCGCACGGCATTTGAACGTCTTCGATGCCACCTGCCCCCTGGTCACCAAAGTGCACATGGAAGTGCTGCGCTACTCACGTGAAGGCCGTGACGTCGTGCTGATCGGACATGCCGGACACCCGGAAGTCGAAGGCACCATGGGCCGCTTCGATCTCGGTTGTGGCGGGCGCGTACACCTGGTGGAGAATGTCGGCGACGTAGCGGCGCTGCAGGTACGCGATCCGGAGAAAATCGCGTTTGTCTCGCAAACCACCTTGTCGGTGGACGATACGCGGCAGATCATCGATGCCCTGGCAGCGAAGTTCACCGCGATCAAGGCGCCGCAGCGCGAGGACATCTGTTACGCCACGCAGAACCGGCAGAACGCAGTGAAAAAGCTCGCCGGGCAGGTCGAACTGTTGCTGGTCGTCGGGTCGGCGAACAGTTCCAACTCCAACCGTTTGCGCGAAATCGCCGAACAGCGCGGGGTGGCGGCGTACCTGATCAACGGTGCACTGGACGTACGCAAGAAGTGGCTACAAGGTGTCCAGCGTGTCGGCGTCACGGCCGGTGCATCGGCGCCCGAGACTCTGGTGCAGGAACTGATCGGTCATCTTCGCCGACTCGGCGCCGAGGACGTTCAGGAACTGCAGGGCTTGAGCGAAAACGTTTCTTTCAATCTTCCGCAAGCGCTGCGCGAAGCGTAAAGACCTCACCCCTGTGCCCTCTCCCAGAGGGAGAGAGGGGAGGGGTTGTCAGTCGATCCAGCAGCCCGCCGGGCCTTGTGCGCCCGCAGCTGTCAATGTAATGCTGGTGCAGCCCGTGTCGCCCGCTTGCGGCCCCCCGGCTACCGCGTCCGCCTGCACGGTGAATGTTGTGCCATTGGCAACCGTGATCTGGAAGGTATAGTTACCCTGGTTAACGTTGTTGGCAATGATCGCCGGAATCAGCGGCGTCAGGTTCCCCACCGTGCCGGTATAGGTATTGTTATTGGTAAACCATTGCTCCTGCGCCTGCGCCAGCGCCAGCAGCGTGGTGTGTGCTTCCGCGCGACGCGATTCCGTCAAGTAGTTGAAATACGTCGGCAAGGCGATCATTCCGAGAATCGAGAGGATTCCGACTGTTACCAGGACTTCCATCAGCGTGAAGCCGCGACATCTGTTGACCATGAACTCTATCTCCCGTCTAGACGAGTGCGCCGCCAGCCGTGAGGGGCGGCGTCAAGACTATCAGAACTCGTACCAATATGTTTTGGTTGGTACCCGCGGATTCGGCATCCCGAAGCAATCGGTACCGGCGCACCCTGCCGCCTGCGTCGTTCCGGTGCTGTCTTCCGCGATGATCAATGTCGGCGACGGCGTGATCCCGCCGCGAGTCAATTGTACCGTACGGTCGGAGCGCGTCAGATCTGTCTCACCACCGGCGTTGTCGTAGTTGCGCACCGGCGTCGCGTCCGCAACGTTGAGGAAATACAGCAGGCCGATGCCTTCGTTGGGACCGCAGACCGGACCACCCGCGTTCGGGTCGTTCGGGATGAAGCTCGGGACGACGGCGGTGCCGGAAACGATCAGCGGACGCCCAAGCACTTTCTCGCCGATGAACGTGCTGGTCGGTGGATCCTCCAGCACTATGTACCAGCCACCCGCGGTCTGCAAATTGCCCAGCGCGACCGCCTGATCGGTCGAGTTGCCCTCACCGATGACATTGTTAGTGGCATCGAACAGGTCGTTCTCGTCGAGGGTGACGTAAGTCGCCGGCGGCGAAAAGATATCCGTATCCTTCAACATGTATATACGGTCTTGGATTTCCGTGTTGAGCGGGTGCGCACGGTAGCCGGTGCCCACCACTATGGCAATGTAAGGCTGCCGCCCGATCGGTGCGATTACCGCCAGGTCAGCCGCATGATAAAAGCGCCGGTTGTTTTGTTGGTCATTCTCGGCGAACGACGCTATGCGACCGCCAGTGGCGAAACTGGAGGCGCCGGAATTGTTCTCGTTGATATCGATACGCCAGAATTGCGCACGCGTGTCGCCGACGTAGAGTCGATCGACCACACCGTTACCGGAGATATCGACGGCATTCACCTGGGCGGGAATACTGTTGGTCATGTTCGTCAATTCGAGGTCAGCCCCCGATCCGGCCGGTCCCGCCCACCACAGGCGCTGGCCGGTGTCTGCGTCCACCACGTAGATCGCGCGGCCGACATCGTCGTCCTGCGGCAGCAGGTTGTCGTCCTGATCCGCGTCGTATCCGCCCCCGAACACCAGCACGGTGGTGAGCACGCCGTTGAACAGGACCTCGCGCACCACCGGCGTGGACCAGGTCTGGCCCAGCTCGGCGAAGTTTCCGTCCGGTGTGCCGTCGCCGTCGGTGTCGTTGGTGATCATCCATTTCAACTCCGGGGCGGAACGGTCCGTTACATCGAATGCGTAATAGTTGCTGCCGCCGCGGCGCATACCGACGTAGATGAACACGTGCTCGCTAACTCCGGAGATTACACCGTCGCCGTTGTCGTCATTCACCCACGAGACCACTGCACCGTCCAGGCCATATGGACGCTGTAATGCGGCGTTGTTTTGGTACAGTTCGTACTGCATGCTCAGCAGTTCGCGCGGTACGAACGAGAAAATCTCGGTGCCATCGGATTCGTCTATTGCGTGTAGATAGCCGTCGTTGCTGCTGAAGAATATGGTCAAGTCCGGGCTCGCCGGCGTGCCGCCGTACTGCACCACGGTGGCTTGCGAGTGAAGAGGATCACCCATTTGCAGACGCGCGCCGCCGGCGGTGCCGTAATCGCCGTCGATATCTACACCGCGCATCCATTGTATCAACTCATCGCGCGTCGGATTGGTCGAGCCGGTGGGCAACCCCAGCCTCTCCTCGGTAAGGTAAGAGTTGGCCACTTCGATCACGTGGTCATTGTCACTGAAGCTTTCGTCGCTGGGCAGGCCATCATGCCCAAAGGTGTGCACGCTACGGTTGTTAGTCAGCACGTTCGCTGCCCCGCCTAGACGCACGTCGCCACCGTCGACGCCAGCGGACCAGTAACTCTGCGCCGTCGGCTGGAAAAAGCCGTTGTTCGGGTTGATTGCCGGTTGATTGTTTACGTCCAGAATCACCGGGAAGGTGTTACCGTCGTTGTCGACATCGAAACCCAGCCTGTATTTCTTCAGGTTACCGTCCCAGTGCGGACCGCCTTCGGGGCGGAACAACGTAAAGTACAGATCGTTACGGTTCAGTGTCTGACTGAAAGCATTCACAGACACCGCGGGCGACGTGAACGTCGAGTCGGTCGCCAGCACTTCGTTGATGATGGCGGTAAACGCGTTGGTCAGACCGACGGTATCGTCCGCTGTGAAATACAAACCCTCGCCCTCGAGAGCGGTGTCATTCAGCAACGGCATATCGAGCTGAAATCCAATCGTGTAAGTCTGCACGAACTGATCGTCGGCCAGCGCCGGCAGCTGGTCTTCGTTCGCCATGTAAGCAGCCAGCTGATCCAGGCACATGCCATCGTCAGCATCGCCGTCGGTGCTGACGTGCTCCATAGGGTGCGGGCAATTCGTTTCGCCAGTCGCGTTCGCATAGTTGGGCATCGCTATGAGGTTGGCGTCGCGGCCGTTGTCGCCGTTGGAAGCACCGTCGGTCAGCAGGATCACACTGTTGCGCTGGCACTGTAATTGAATCGGTGAAATATAGTTGCCGGTGGCAGCATCCCACGAATCCGCCACACTTGGTCCCGGCGTGGAGCTGGCCCCGTAGTCCACAGCATCGCCTCGGTAATAACGCATTGCTTCCCACAATACTTCGGTCAGTGGTGTCGGTCCCGAGGGCGTATACGCATTCAACGCCGCGATGAAACCCGAGCGCCCGTTGGTGATGTCTTGCATCGCGAAGGATATCTGTCCGCCCTCCTGGTTCTGGCTGAAACGCATCAGGCCGATGTTGATACCGTTGACGCTGTTGACGACGTTCGCGACTACGTCCTGCACGATATCCAGCCGCGTGCGAATCGCGGTCGGGTCGCTGCGCAGGTAGTTCATGAAATTGGCGGAGTAAACCGTGTAATTGCCCTCGAGCTGCCAGTTGATCTCGTTGCTGGAGTTCGTCGACCAGCCGCCCGTGGTGTTGTCGCCGCTGTTGTCCTCGGCATAAACCGCCGTGTTCACACCGTCGATGCCGTGGACACCGGAATCGGACTGGCATTCGACGTTGCGCTCCTTGAGTACCGGGTCGACAGAGAGCGTGCGCCACGCATCGTTGTGATAACGTGCCAGACGATCCTGATAAAAGCCGGTGGTGGCAATGGTGCTGGCATCGCAGCGCATATAGGTGGTACTGAACCATTGCGCGGACGTACAGGAAGTGTTGACCGAACCCGGAGACCAGTAGATGCGGTCGTTGGTGAACTCGGCGCACGAGGTCGGCAGCGTCGAATAGTCGGTAGCGGGATTGTAAGCGCCCTGGGTAACCACCGTGGAACCCATGGAACCCGAGGTGTCCACTGCGAACAACACGTTTGGCGCCACCGCACTCACGGCGCTGCCGCCCACGTATATCTCTGTGTCGTCCGCGTACACTGGCGTGCTGACCAACAGACTCAACACGGCACCGGTCAGGATCGCGCGGCTACTCGGTAACTTCTTCATCGTCGTCTCCGTCCAAAACTGGTGTCGCACGCGCCTGCGAGGCGGCATGCACAAACTCATCTAACGGAACCAAAGGATCCGGGTAGCCTCGCCGCTGCGTATGTTGTAAATAATTGTTGCCGGTTGTCCGTGCCGATCGCGCAACCGGCGCAAATCGACGCGTATGTTGTTCTCGAAAGCCTGGGTTTCCGCGGTGATTGGAAATTCCTTGCGCTCACAGCTGTCGCACGAGCGTCCCACCACCGCGCCGGTCAGATCTTCGTTCAACCGCACCTCCAGTGCCACCGCCTCGACGGCATCTTCGATGGGGATGATCGTCGCCCAGCTGCCCGTGGCCGCGGCGAACGCAAAAACGGCGGCCAGCGTGTAGTTGATGAATGCGGTACGCATGAGGGTATCTCCGAAGTAATTACTGGCCCCGCGGCGCGAGAACGTAAAAGCCCTGCAGCTGCAACGAGTTGGCATTCGACTGCAGATGCTGGCCCACCGACGTGACCTGAAAATGCGCGCAGCGAGTGCGTTCCGGACTGCTGCCGGGACAAGCTACACCCGCGGTGAAACCGCTGCCGCGCCCGGGTATCAGACCGACGAATACCGATTCGACTGTCGCCTGCGCGTTCACCAGCGTCGGCGGCGTAATCACTTGCGGGTTGGTAGTGACGTCGTTGGCATTGGTAAGGCCAACGCCCACTTCGAGTCCCGCTTCGGCGGCTTGAAACGCATTCGATTTATTCTGTGCATTGCTCGCCATGCGCAACTCCATGGTGTTCATGCCCATGGTCGTTATGCCGATCAGCGTCAGGGCCAGCAGCATCATCAGTCCGACGATCAGAGCCGCGCCGCGCTGCTGCGAAAATGTTTTGTTGTTCATTAGTTCGGAGCCTGTAGAGGAAAATTACGCAGGTCGTAAACACCGGATATGAGCAGCCGTTTGAACTCGCCGAGCGTCGAATCGCCGATCGCAGAGGGAGTGAAATCCGCCCCGCCCATGCTGTAGGTACTCGGCGCCGGCGCGGTTTTCTGCGGCCGTTCGGAGCGCAGCATCATCCAAAGACGTGCGCCGCGGATACGCGCCAGGTCGACCGTATCTGCCCAGTTTATAACTGTGCTGTCGGGGTTCACGTAGGTGTTCGCCTCGCCGTCCGGTTCCGGCTGCTGGGTGTCGAAGCCCAACTGCACCTGGAAGTTCTCCACCCCCGATACGATCATTTCGTCGACCAGTACGGGGCCGGCTTCCAGCGAGATGCGGTGCAGGGAAGGAATGTTGTCTCCCGCCTCGGTAAAACTGCTGACGTAATAAACGTGCACACGCAATACATGGTTAGTGCCGTTGGGCGGAATCGTCGGTACGTCGTTCGGGTCGTTAGTACCGACGAACAGGATCGAATTGCCGGTTTCGCTGCGCACGTAGACCACGCCGGGCGCTACCAGGTTGTCCGCCACCGGGTTGGGATCGGCGTAGCGCACCACCAGCACGTCGGTGCCGGCCAGGTAGCCCGCCGCAGCTGGAATGCAGGTGGCGTTGAAGGGATTCATGTTGTTGCTCGCGAACAGAACCTGATCGAGATCGGTATAGCCTAGCGGCGCACAGTCGCCGGCCAGCGCCGCCAGCAGAGGCAGCCGTTGGCCGGGCCCGCGCGTGCGATTGTCCACCATATTGGTGAAACTGTTGGGCCCCCATGTGCCTGCCATGCGCAGATCCTCACCAAACAGGGTCATGGCGAAACGCCCGTCATCGGACATATGCGCCTGCGTTTCGCTGGCGTCGAAACTGGTACGGCTGGTGACGAACACCGCCATTACGCCGAGCAGCAGCACCAGGCCGATGACCATGGCGACCAGCAGTTCTACCACTGAATAGCCGAGCGAGCGCTTGCGATCGATCATGTCACTGCACCCGCACGAACTGAGTGTTGGTGCTGTAGTTCTGCACCACGCCGCGTTCCGTCCACTGCACGGTGACTATGACGTCGGTGGGGTCGGTGGACGCCGCACCCAGGGTGACCTGCACGGCACCCATTCCACTCATGCTGGGAAATGCATTGTCGATCGACTGCTTCCAGGCAAAAATGTCGAAATTGGCTAACTGCGGCACGGTGCAATCGGCACCCGGGTTGCCGTCGAGATCGGCGCAGTAGACACCAGGGGCCGCGCCGGGGCCGCCCATGGCCGACGCGTAACTGGTGACGCCGGCGGCGTCCTTGACGCCTTCGGGGTTGGCGCGCATGCGTTCGATGATCTCGTACGCTTTGACGACCGCGACGGACCGCTGACTGGCATTGAAGCCGGCGATGAGTCCTTGCGCCTGCAGACCGGCGATACCAAGCAAGCCCACGGACAATACGAACAATGCGGCCAGCACTTCGACCAGCCCCACACCACTTTGTCTATTTTTCAAGTACATGAGGTTATCACTTCCGATGAACGCACACGCCCGGAGGCACCCACTTGCACTGTACGGGCAACACCCGCGGTGGCACCGCGTGAGTCGCAGATGCTGAACGTGGCAGTCAGGATGCCCCCGGCCGTGTCGCGCGGGAAACCGTTGCCGTTGAAGGAGATGAAATTGCCGGCGTTGCCCGCGGTCACGCGCAGCGTGTTACCGCCGCCGATCTGCGAGTGAGTGCGCACGATCTGAGCACCGTCAACCACGGCGTTCGCGTTGACATCATCGAACACTATCCAGCCGTCTTCCCAGCTGGCACCGCCCGTGCACGCCGCTCCATCGTCGCTGATGCAGATGGTGACGTTGTTGTTGCGTTTGACCGCTTCGCTGCGCGCGAACTGCAACGCGGTAACCAGTTCGTTGGTTACCCCAATCATGCGATTGTTGCGGACAAAATCGGTGAACGCCGGGACACCGATACCCAGCAGAACGGCGGCCAGACCAGGGTAACGACCAGTTCTACCAGGGTGAACCCGATTTGTGTGCGATGTTTCATAGGCTCCTGTATAACAAACTGTTTCTGCAACGCCTATCGCTTACGCCTCCGATGGCGTGGTTTGACCGACGAGCGGTATGCGCACCTGTCTGACCGCTTCCGTACGCGTCGTTGTGCACTGCACAATAGCTCAAGTTTTAGGCCGGACAACCGCTGTAGCGAGGGAGTCTACCGTTGCACAGATCCCGCTTGGCGTGATGCAAACCACACAAATACACGACCTGAATGCCAACTCGTTAGCACACTTGGCACCTTTGTCGATGCTCAAGTCCCGCGAGCATCTGCAGTTGTTGCTCGACAAGGCGCAGATTCAGGCACTCGGCTGGCGCCAGAAACTGGCGCAGGCCGACGAGCACCATTGGCTGGTTTATGTCATCAGCGGGGAAATCCATCTGAAAAACACAGCCGGCGGCGAGGAGAGAGTCAGCGCCGGCAGCGAACGGGCGAGCGCGCCGCTGTTTCTGCACGCCGGTGCAACCGCGATCGCCAAGAGCGGCACACAGATTCTGCGCGTCGACCGCAAGCTTGCGGATATGCTGCTCAACGAAGAGAAGCACAGTGCCACTGAAGTAGACGAAACGGAGCTGTCCGCGCACGAGGCCGAGATAATTGCAGCGATTTACGCGGCGTTCGCGCAAGGCAAGCTGCGCGTGCCGTCGCTGCCGGACGTGGCGCTGGCGGTACGCGACGCTGTTAACGGCTGCGATGCCGGCGTCGCAGAGGTCGCTCGGATGGTGCAATCCGACCCGGTGTTGAGCGGACGCATCGTGCAAGCTTCGAACAGCGCTGCGTACGGTGGCCTGCAGAATGCCAAAACCCTGATCGAGGCAATAAATCGCCTCGGCTTGAAAGCCACGCGCAACCTGACCACCGCACTGGCAGTGCGCGATCTGTTCAAAGCGCGCTCAGCGAAAGTGAGCAAGATCGCCAGGCACGTTTACCGTCACAGCGCACAGGTGGCCGCGATGTGCTCGGTGCTGGCACGTGAACACACCGATATTCCTCCGGAGCAGGCACTGCTGGCAGGACTTACTCACGACATCGGTGCCATCCCGGTCCTGGACTACGTCGATGGAAAGCCGCAGATCGCCGATGACACCTGCGTTGTCCTGAGGGCGATTGAAAAGCTGCGTGCCCCGGCCGGCGTTCTGGTGCTCGGCTATTGGGGGTTCGAGCAGTCGCTGATCGATGCCGCCGAGCAGGCTGACGACTGGCAGCGAGACAGCGGCGCGCAGATCGACATTGGCGACCTGGTGGTCGCCGCGCAGTTGCACCTGGCGGCGCAGGCGGGAGCCGCCGATAGCTTCCCGCCGCTGGCGCAGACCCCGGTCGGGCGCAAGCTCGGTGCCGATGAAAACGGTTTGCCCGCGGCGCTGGTGAAACGCGCAACCGAGGAAATCGCTGCCGCCCGCGATCTGCTGCTCGGCTGAGCTACGCCCACCGCCCGCCCCTCACCCCCAACCCTTCTCCCCGAGGTAGAAGGGAGAAGAGAGTTTCCCTCCGCTCATCGCAGAGGTCCCAGCATTACAGCTCGTTCAGACAGCCCGAAAGGGGTTGAAATCTTGCCCATTTTGACTATCTTTTGCGCCCCGTTGGTGCCGAATGTCCGCGCCATGCCCCTAAAGGTCGGGAAACAAGCGTGCCGGGGCGACAGAGAATTGCCAGACCGAACAGCAACCGTCTCGTCTTCCGGCCGCAGTAATGTGTTTATTCGGAATACATGTAAATGCTAGAGATTGAAGGTCTGTGTAAACGGTTCGACGAGCACCTCGTGGTCAACGATCTGAGCTTCACGGTGCAACCAGGGGAGGTGCTGGGATTCCTCGGCCCCAATGGCGCCGGCAAGTCCACCACCATGAAAATGATCGCGGGCTTTCTACGCCCCGATGCCGGCACCGCGCGTATCGGTGGTGCAGACATTGTCAACGACACGCTGCAGGCGCAAAGCAAACTCGGCTACCTGCCCGAAGGTGCGCCCGCCTACGGCGACATGCGTGTCGACCGGTTCCTGGAGTTCATGGCCGACATGCGTTCGTTGCGCGGGGAACTCCGTCGCCAGCGCCTCGCGAGCGTGGTGCACGACGTGCACCTGGAGTCGGTGCTGGCGCAGCGCATCGATACGCTCTCCAAGGGATTTCGACGCCGCGTCGGTCTGGCGCAGGCGATCCTGCACGATCCGGACGTACTGATTCTCGATGAGCCAACCGACGGCCTCGATCCCAATCAAAAACACGAAGTTCGTAAGCTCATCTCGAACATGTCGGCGGAGAAAATCATCGTCATTTCCACCCACATCCTGGAGGAAGTGGAAGCGGTATGCAGCCGCGCAATGATTATCGCCAACGGCCGACTGCTGATCGATGGTACGCCGCTCGAGCTCGCGAAACGTTCACGCCTGCACGGCGCGGTCACACTGCAAATGAAAGATTCCGGCGAGGCCGTCGCCGCGCTGCAGGACCTGCCGGGCGTCGTGACAGTAGAGAACGATGAGGCGCTGGGCGAGATCACCGCAATCGGCAACGGTTCGCAGAATCTGCTGGCAAGCATCAATGATCTGGTACGCGAGCGTAGCTGGCCGGTTGACGGCGTTTATCAGAAACACGGGCGCCTCGACGAAGTGTTTCGCAGCATCACCCGGGAAGCGTTGACATGAACGCGGTTACGGCGCTTTTCCGGCGTGAGTTTCACGCCTATTTCGCCACGCCGCTGGCGTACATCTTCCTGGTGATATTCCTGGTCCTGACCGGCGTTTTCACGTTTTATCTCGGCAGCTTCTACGAACGCAGCCAGGCGGACCTGGAGTCATTCTTCACGTTTCACCCGTGGCTGTACCTGTTTCTGGTGCCGGCCATCGCCATGCGCCTGTGGGCCGAGGAACGTAAGAGCGGCACGGTCGAGCTGCTGCTGACCCTGCCGATCAGCATGTGGCAGGCGGTCATCGCGAAGTTTCTCGCCGCCTGGAGTTTCATCGCCATCGCGCTGGCGCTGACTTTTCCGATGTGGATAACCGTCAACTATCTGGGTGCGCCGGATAACGGCGCGATACTGGCCGCGTATATCGGCAGTCTGCTGATGGCGGGTAGCTACCTCGCGATCGGCGTGTGTATATCCGCAACGACCTCGAGCCAGGTGATCGCCTTCATCGTCACCGTGGTGGTGTGTTTTTTCTTCACCCTGGCAGGCTACCCGCTGGTGCTGGAAGCATTCCGGGGCTGGTTGCCGGACACCCTGGTGCAACTGGTGGCGTCGCTGGGATTTCTTTCGCATTTCGAGGCGATTAAAAAAGGTGTGCTGGATCTGCGCGATGTCGTGTACTTCGCGGCAATGATCGGTTTCTGGCTGTACGCCGGCGCCATCGTTATCGACTTCAAAAAGGCGGATTGACTATGTTCGGTGCGACCCAATCCAAACGCTTGTACACGGTCGGCGGTCTGCTGCTGCTGGGCGTACTGCTGCTCGCCGTCAACGCGGTCGCCGACCGTTTGCTGTCCGGTATGCGCATCGATCTCACCAGTAACAATCTCTACACGCTGGCGGAAGGCACCAAGGAAGTGCTGGCGGATATCGAAGAGCCGCTCAATCTCTACTACTTCTATTCCGAGGCAGCCGCCAGCGGCATCCCGCAGATCAACAGTCACGGCCGACGAGTGCGCGAAGTGCTGGAAGAATTCAACGCCATCGCCGGTGACAAGCTGCGTTTGCAGATCATCGACCCCGAACCTTTTTCCGACGCCGAGGATCGTGCCGTGGAGCTGGGTATCGAGCCGCTGCCGCTGGACAACAGCAACAGTCTGTATTTCGGCCTGGCCGGCACCAACGCGGTTGGTGAACGCCAGGTAATCCGCTACTTCCAGCCCAACCGCGCCACGCTGCTGGAATACGATCTGAGCAAGCTCGTCTACCAGCTGGCGCATCCGAAAAAACCCGTTGTGGGGCTGATGACCAAGCTGCCGCTGGCCGGCGGTTATATGCCGCAGACCAGACAACCGATGCCGCCCTGGTTCATTCATCAGCGCGTGAGCGAGCTGTTCGATTTGCAGAACGTCGACACGGAGGGCGGGAAAATCCCCAGTGATGTGGATGTGTTAATGGTGGTGCATCCTTCCGGCTTGAGCGATGGCGCCCTGTACGCGGTTGACCAGTACGTACTGAATGGCGGCAAGCTGGTAGCGTTTCTGGATCCATTCGCCGAGACGTCGCCGGGCGACCGCAGTTCATCGCTCGACAAGTTGCTCGCCGCCTGGGGTATCGAGTACGACACCAGCCAGGTGGTGGGCGATCCGGGCCAGGCGATAGCGATCGCCGTGGAGCCCAATCAACCGCCAGTCTACCACCTCGCCTTGATTGGCGTTACCGGTGAAAACATCAACGGCGACGATGTCATCACGCGTGGTATGTCGAGCGTCAACCTGGGCTTCAGCGGTTCTTTCTTGGCGCGGGACGGCGCCGAGTTGGAATTCACGCCGCTGCTGCAATCCTCCCCGGGGGCATCGCCGCTGGCAGCCGACCGTATGGAAAATCTGCGCGATCCCAGCATTCTGCAGACGGATTTTACACCCGGCCAGCAGTCCCTGGTGCTGGCAGCGCGCGTGTCCGGCAAACTCAAATCGGCGTTTCCCGACGGCGCGCCCGAGGAAGTGGAAGACGGCGCCGAGCACGTCAGCGAAGCCGCGCAACTGGCCAATCTGGTCCTGGTGGGCGACACCGATTTCATGACCGACCGCTACTGGGTGCAGTTTCAGAACCTGCTCGGCCAACGCCTGCCCATCCCGTTCGCCAACAATGCGGATTTCGTCGTCAACACACTGGACAACATGCTGGGCAGTAACGCGTTGATCAATATCCGCAGCCGCGCGGACTATGTACGTCCTTTTGACAAAGTGCTGCAATTACGCCGGGAAGCCGATGCGAAGTTCCGCATCAAAGAGCAGGAACTGCAGGCGAAACTGCGCAACACGGAGAGCAAGCTGCAGGAGTTCCAGACCGTGGGCGAAGGCGAGAACCGCCAGTTGATCCTCAGCGCAGAGCAACAGCAGGCATTGCTCAATTACCAGGAAGAAAAACTGCGCATTCGCAAACAACTGCGCGATGTGCGTCACCAGCTCGATAAGGATATCGAGGCGCTTGGCACGACGCTAAAGTTCGTAAACATTCTCCTGATACCATTGCTGCTCAGCCTGCTCGTGGTGGTGATCGCGGTTACCCGCAGCAGCGCACGCAACGGGACGCACGCTACGCCATGAACAGAAGCAGGCTTATCATTCTGGCCGCGGTGGCGGGGATTATCGTGATTGCCGCCGTGCTGCTGATCGTAGACCAACGCGACGAACCGCGGCTGTCCGGTGGCCGCATGTTCCCCGATCTGGAACCGCGTCTCAACGATGTGACCCGCTTCGCGGTGCAGCTGAGTAAAGACGAAACGCTGAACCTGGAACGCCGCAACGGTGCGTGGCTGGTCGCCGAAAAGGCCGACTACCCGGCCAATCTCGAGCAGCTGCGCAAAGTGCTGCTGGCACTGGCCCGCACCGAGAAAGTCGAACAGAAGACGTCCAACCCCGAGTACTACGAGCGGCTGGGTGTGCAGGATATGGACAACGCCGGCGAGCAGACTCGGCTGCTGCGCATCACGGCCGACGAAACGACCCTCGCTGAAGTCATCGTCGGTAAAAGCGGCGATGGCGGGAAAAGTTATCTGCGCCGGGTCAACCAGCCGGTGAGCTGGCTCGGGTCGGAGTGGATCGACCTGCCCAAGCGGGTGAACGCATGGCTGGATGCGCAATTGCTGGCGATCGACGTGGAGCGCATCGACGCAGTGGAAGTCGTGCATCCCGACGGACAGCAGCTGCGCATCGAGAAACAGACCGAGGGCCTGAAACTGTTCAGCGGCAACGAGCAACTGCCGGCGAAAATCGACGCACTCGAACGTGTCGCCGGTACCCTGGACAGCCTGTCTCTGGAGGACATCGCGGAAGACCTCGAAAGCGACGCCGCTGCCTGGCGTACCACCCGTTTCATTACCAACGACGGCCTCACCATCGCCGCGCAGACCCTGTTCGAGGAAAAGCGCCTGCTGGCGCGGCTGACGGCGGAAATTCACGGGCAGGCACCCAGCGACCCGCTGCAGGAGGAAGCGCAGCAACTGAACGAGCGGCTTGGTGGGCGTACTTTCGTGCTGGCCAGCTATTTGAATGACCGGTTTGCGCCGACGCTGGAGGTGTTGCAGGAAAAACCTGAGAAAACCGCTGGCGAAGGCGCGAGCCAATAACTTAGCCCCTCCCATCGGGGGAAAAGGAAGAGTCTCTCCCGCCAGTCAGACGTCCCCGGCGCTGCGCAATTCATCCAGCACCGCCTGGCTAGCGCGCTGCCAGTATTCGAAGGCGCGCACATCCTGCAATGTCTGCAGGCCCAGTTCGGTGATACCGCCCGGCGCGCAAAGTTCTTCCAGCAACTCCGGCAACGAGCGTTCCGGTTGCGCGATCACCATACCGGCCGCGGCGCGCACCGTCTGGCTTACCAGCGCCCGCGCCGTACCCGGGGGAAGACCCTGGTTTGCCGACCACACGGCCATCTCTTCGATAAGGCTGTGCACCCAGCCATAGAACGCGGCGCTCACCGTGGCTATGTCGAACTGGGCCTCGTCGGCCAGCACATGCACGGGGCCGAATTCCTCCACTACTTCGCGGGCGGCAGCAACGTCGGGATACAGGCAGGTGGGACTCTCGCCGATCGCCGCCGCACTAATCGGCATGGCTCTCGCCAGGGTCGCGGCGCCCGCGTTGAACATCAACGCATCCATCGGCAGGCCGGCGCACAGCGACACCAGCGTATGCGCCGGATGCCAGGGCAATCCCTCGATCGCGTCGGCTCCGGTGGACGCGCGCGTTGCCAGCAACACTACGTCCACCTCGCTCACCAGCGCAGCATCGTCACGCGCCACGCTGACGTTGGTATTCTGGTCCGCAAAAGTCCTGGCATGTTGACCGTTACGCGGTGACAGCACCACCTTGCGCCGGGGATTACGCGCCAATCGCTCTACCAGGTGGCCCGCGATATGCCTCGTGCCCAACACGCCGACCGCGGACGGTGAATCAGGCATCATCGGTCCCCTTAGCGCCCGACGCCAGGGGGATCAGCGTCACGATGAGTAGGGATATTGTTGCCAATGCGCACACTCCGCTTCGTCCGTCTACATTGCAGCGCCGCCACGGGCCCGCGGGAGATCTTCGCGCTCGCCACCGGCGTCCTGCTCCCGCACCCCCGGCGCGCAAATGTTCGGTGTGTCGAGCGTCACATCGTCGAGCGACATCGTTTTGTACGCGGCGCGCTCGTATTCATAGCTGCGCGGATACGGCCGGCAGCAGTCGAAACCGACTTTACTGCCAAGATAATCGGGGAACCCGGGGTTGAGACCGTGGCCGAATACGTTGTCGATCACCATTACGCCGTTTTTCGGGTCCAGGCGTGTGGCCATCGCCCACTCGACGTCGCTGGCGTTACGAATGTCCACGTCATCATCCACGACAGTGACTATCTTCAGGGGCGGGAACGCAGCAAACGTCGCCATGATCGCCTGCTTGGACCAGCCCGCGCGTTTTTGCGCCAATTGCACGACGGCATGATAGAAGCCACAACCGCCGTGGCTGAAATAAACGTCGCACACACCGGGTATCTGGCGTTGCAGGGTGGCTAGAACGTTCGCTTCGCCCAGCAGGCCAACCGAGTTCCATACCTCCGCGCCGGACAGGATGGTTTGAAACACCGGCTGGGCGCGGCGATGAATCGCGCGCACGTGCACCACGGGTCGCGGCGCCCGTTGCGCATAGTAACCGGTGACCTCGGCAAACGGTCCCTCCTCACCCAGCTCATCAGGAATGATTTCGCATTCCAGCGCGTACATGGCACTGGGCACCAGATGCACCGGCAGGCGCTTACCCTCTGCCAGTTCCAGCGGTGCACCGTGAAACTCGCTGGCAATGCCGAGTTCGTCGGTATCTGGCGGCGCCGCCTCGGCCGGCGTCGCGGCGGCAAAATGCAGGCCCGGACCGACCCCGCAGTTGATCGAAAATGCCAGCGTCTGCTGCATCTCGCGTGCTTTATTGAGATACAACTCCAGATGTCGGCCTGCGTCGATGTTTACATGCAATGTATTTTCATCCACCACCATGAAACGCTGGATCGAGGCATTGCGAATCCCGCTCTGAGGGTCGCGCGCGATGACCACGCCGGCGTCGAAATAGGGTCCACCGTCTTCGAGCGCGTGCACCGGGACGGGTATCGTCGAAAGATCGACCTGCGGCTCGGTCACTTCGAACACCGGACCGCTTGTGACCATCTCGGGTGCGAGGGGCTTCCGCTGCCAGCGCTTGATGCAGTCGGAAACGAACTGCGGCAGGGTTGCCGGTTCCCGGCGCATCAATGCACCCAGCAACTCGCGCGACCAGTACAAGCCGGTGAACACCGGTAGCTCGTGACCCTTGACGTTCTCGAACAGCACTGCGCGAGGACCACCCTCGAAACGCGCCGCGATGCCGGCCAGATCGTAGCGCGGATCGACCTCTGAAGTGACCCGGGCGATGCGGCCCATGGCATCCAGATCGTCGATGATACGACTTAGATCGCTCAGATGATTCGCTCCCACAGCAACCTCCCTCAGGCACAATCGGCAGACTCAAGACGCATATTGCCCGAAGCACCCGCGCCGCGGAAGAGACCAAGCGCACCCCGGCAGGTTACAGATCGACCGATTTGTTACGGCGGAATTCTTCGTAGAGTTTATCCAGTTCCTGGCTGCGGTGAGCATCCGGCCGCAACGCCCGCCGCAGCCGCAGCTCAACACCGGCACGCCAGCGGCGTTCTTCGAGAACGTGTTTGTGGTTGCGTTCGCTGTCTGTGACCTTGCCCACACTAAGGACGAATTGCAGGTAGTGTGCCAGCGGCACTTCGCGCGGCAAGTGCCTGTGCCCGGCGATATTTCGCATACGGACGGCGGCGAGCCTGCGTCAGCGGACGTCAGTATCGCAGCAACGACGTATGACGCCTGTCGGTTTTTTCTACAACTTCGATGCGAGTTAGAATCAACCTTTGGGGGCAGTGTTCTTTTTTACTCACGGTCAGAATTACCGAGCCTCGTGCGAGGCATAAAAAAGAAGAATGTTCCCATTATATTTACAGGACTCTAACGGGAGTGCGCCATGTGCGACGCGATGTGCGGATTCGTTGGCTCGCTGGGCCTGATGATTTTCCTGGGCATTTTCCTGGGTCTTTTGGGCTGGCTGCAGTATTGTCAGTTTCGCGGTTGGCGTCGGCGTCGGGTCCTGCATCGGCACCGCAACGAACAGGTACGCAGCTTTCCGCAGAATCGCCTCAGCGCTCGCCGGCCCCGTTGCGTGCAGATCGGACGCTTGCGCGAAACTGTGGAAATCCTCGACGAGCCGGCAACGCAAAACGATGACGCAGTGGTGCGCATCAAACACCGTAATGGCGAAAACGTGAAAATCGACTACGCCACATTGCGCGAATTGATGCGCAGCGCCGAAGGGAAATGTCGCCCGGCGCGCCTGCTGGCCTGACCGCTCGCCGGCACTCACGTTTCACGTGCGACCCGCGTCCACCGGCAACGCGGTCGTTTGCTTGATCGCCTGCAGTAGAATGCTAGTACGCACGGCGGTGACGACCTTCAACGCCAGCAGGTCCTGCATCAGAAACCGGTTGAAGGCGCGCAGATCAGCCGCGACGACTTTCATCACGTAGTCCGAATCGCCGGTAACCGCCCAGCACTCCAGCACCTGCGGCATGCCAGCCACCGCCTGGTGGAACTGCTCCGATGGGTTCTGCCCTTGGCGCGCCAGGGACAGGTTGATGATCGCCAGCACGCCGAATCCGCTGCGCTCGCGATCCAGAATCGCCACGTAACTCTCGATGAGGCCCGCTTTTTCGAGCTTGCGTTGCCGGCGGTTGCATTGCGAGGCCGATAAGTGGGCGACGGCGGCCAACTCCTGGCTGGTGAGGCGGGCGTTACCCTGCAGCGCATTCAACAAGCGGATATCGTACTTATCGAGCTCAACGTGATGCGTTTCCACGTTTTGGAGCCTTAATGTGCGAAATGTTTGCGCTAAATTAGCTTTTTGGGCGCGTGAACGCAAACCCGCCGCACACAGTTTTGCCTATAATCGGGCTTCTCTTACCCTCGCGAGGCCGCTATGCAGCAGAACGATCTCTGGGACAACCCGATCGGCACCGACGGTTTCGAGTTTGTCGAGTTCACTGCGGCCGAACCGAGCACGCTGGCCCGGTTATTCGAGTCGCTCGGCTTCACGGCGACGGCGAAACATCGCAGTAAGGAGGTCGTCCTTTATCGCCAGGGCGATGTCAATTTCATACTCAATGCCGAACCCCGCAGTCAGGCGGCGCATTTCGGTTCCGCGCACGGGCCGGGCGCCAACGCCATGGCCTTGCGCGTCAAGGATGCGGGCGCGGCCATGCGGCAGCTGATCGAACGAGGCGCCGAGTTCGTCGCCAGCGGCGCGGGACCGATGGAACTGCAGATCCCCGCCATCCGGGGCATCGGCGGTGCGCTCGTCTACCTGGTCGACCGCTACGGGGATCAGACCATTTACGACGTGGATTTTTACCCCATCGACGGCGCGCCGGCCAACCCACGCGGCGTGGGTCTCGCCTGCATCGATCATCTGACACACAACGTGGAAACCGGCCATATGCAGCGCTGGGCCGAGTTCTACAGTCACTATTTCAACTTCAGGGAAATCCGGCATTTCGACATCGAAGGCAAACTGACCGGGTTGCGCAGCAAAGCAATGACCAGCCCGTGTGGCAAGATCCGCATCCCGATCAACGAGTCGGACGGCGAGCAGGGCCAGATCCAGGAATTCCTCGAGCAGTATCGCGGCGAGGGCATTCAACACATTGCGCTTGCCACGGCCGACATTCACGCCACAGTAGAATCGCTGCGTGGTAAGGGCATCGAATTCATGCACACCCCGGACAGTTACTACGAGCGGATTGATGTGCGGGTCCCCGAACACGACCAGGATCTCGTCAGATTGCGACATAACCGCATACTGATCGACGGCGCCCCAGCCGCCGGCGACGGTCTGCTGCTGCAGATCTTTACCAGCCCGGTGATCGGACCGATCTTTTTCGAAATCATTCAGCGCATCGGTAACGAAGGATTTGGCGAGGGGAATTTCCAGGCGCTGTTCGAGTCGATCGAGGAAGACCAGATCCGGCGTGGCGTGCTCGAGGAAGGCGCGGCTGCTTAAGACACTCACCCCTGGCCCCTCTCTCTGACAAGGGGGAACATTTTGTACATCCTCACCCCCTGATTCCTCTGCTTGAAGGGATAAGGGGGAACATTTTGTACCCTCACCTTTGACTCCTTATCCTGAAATGTGAGGGAAATATTTTGTATCCTCACCCCTGACTCATCATCCCTGAAAAGAAGAGGGGTATATGCTGTACCCTGCTCGTTTAGACACTGACGACGGTAGCTGACATGCACAGATACCTATTGGCTGCGATCGTCGTCGGATGCCTGCTTCCGGGATGTTCCGCGACAAGCCTAGTCTACGACAATCTTCCCTGGCTTCTGCGTCAGCGCATCGATGCGCGTTTCGATCTGACGTCGACCCAGAGCAGTCAGCTGGAAACGCACATCGCTGAATTCGCCGCCTGGCACCGCCGACAGGAACTGCCCCACTACGCAGCGGAGATAGCGCGTATCGAAATTGCGCTGACCGATGGACTTACCCGCGCCGAAGCCGAAGATTTCATAAGGGTGTTTCGCGAGGCTCGCAAACGCCTGCTAGCCCGTGCGATCATAACGGGCGCGGCGTTTCTGCACACCGTGACCGACGAGCAGATCGCCGAATTCGAAGCCACGCACCGCGAAGCAATCGCAGAGGATCGCGAAAGGCTGGAGCTGCCGCACGACGAACAAGCGGAATTGCGCTTCAAGCGAGCGATTAACAATCTGGAGGACTGGTTCGGCGATTTTGATGAAGCGCAAAGCGCGCGCATCCGCGATCTGATGGCAGCGCTGCCGGATACTTACGCGAGTTGGCTGCAGCGCCGTGAATTCCGGCACCGGCGATTCGTCACGCTGTTACGCAAACGTCCGTCGCGTACCCAACTCGAAGACAACCTGCGGGAATGGTGGCTCAGCGACACGGCCGCCCTGCCACGGGAAATGCGCACCAGCCGCGAACTGTTCTGGGACTCGGCAGTTACCTTCATGCTCGAGGTCGACGCCGTGCTCAGCGAGGACCAGCGCGCGCACGCGATCCGCAGACTCACGGGCTATCGCAAGGACTTTATACGCTTGAGCAAAGCGCAGCCCGGGCCAGCGCGTGGAAGTTCGGAGAGTTGAGCCCTGGCCCTCTTCCGGAGGAACAGGGGAAAAGGTCTTACAGCAGGTGTTTTGCAACCCACCCATCGGCGTCATAGTCCGCCAGGCATTCGTCGACCAGCGAGCGGTATCTGTCAGCATCGCCACGGATCTGCGACCAGCGCAACGGGTCCAGGCGCTGCTGATCCTGATTGCCGGAATAGTTACGCTCGTACAGCGCATGGCGGCCGGCGAACTCCGAATACATCGCATCCCAGATCAATTTGAACAGCTTGATGCGCTCCTGAGCCTCCAGGCCCGTACCACGGTAGTAGCGTTCCAGCGTATTGCTCAACGCCGGTTGCCGCAGATCTTCTACCCCGGAAATCGTGTAAGTCGGCGCGCCGGCCAGCACACACTCGAAAATTTCGCGCACACGGTGCCAGGCGTTGGTCATATACAGGCGTGCGGCCGCGGCTGTCTGCAATTTCGGCACCACCGAGTTGCCGATACCCTGCTCGGGCTCGGAAACCATGGCCGTGGTGAACGACCACAGTGTGTCGCGCATTGCTACCAGTTCACCGATCTGTGTTTGCACGCCGCGGAAATCACCGGTGCCAGTCGCCTCCACCCCTTTGAGCAGCAAACCGATACAGAACTCCAGCTTGATCGTCAGTCGTACGCACGATTGCAGATTAAATCGGTTGAAAAATCCGGAATCTGCATAAAAACCTTTGCTGCGCTCCACGTCGCGGTAAATCAGCACATTCTCCCACGGCACCAGGGCGTTCTCGAACACCATGACCGCGTCGTTTTCATCGAAGCGGCTGGCCAGCGGCGCGTCGAACGGGCTGTGCGCGTCAAACTCGTAGGAGCTGCGCGATATCAGCTTCACACCGGGTGCGTCCATGTCGATGAAAAACACCAGCGCCATGTCCTCGTCGCGCCCGGTTTCCATGCGCGCCGCGGTACCACTGTTCAGTCCGACGAATGTCGTGTGGGTCAAGGCGGAACCGGTCGCCACCATCTTCGCGCCGCTGACGTAAATTCCGCGATCATCGTCTTTTTCGACCGAGACGTACTGGTCGCGTACATCGACCCTCGGACGATTACGATCCACGGGCGGGTCGATCAACACATGGTTCATGAACAGGCAACGGCTGGCGCACTTGGTATACCAGGCGAACGCGTTGTCCGCATAGTCACCGTAGAATTGATGCCCTTCGGCCAGTTGCGCCATGAAAGCAGCTTTGTAGTCGGGTGTGCGTCCCATCCAGCCATATGCAAACCGCTGCCACACCGCTATCGCGTCGCGGGCCGCGCGCAGATCGTCGGCCGAGTACGCCGGCTTGAAAAACGCGTGAGTAAGCATTCCCGACTTGTCGACCCCGGTCAGTTGCCCGTGGAACTCAGGCTCGTGCAACGCGTCGTAGAGTCGCGCAATCGAACGCGCCGCGTTGCGGAACGCAGGATGCTCGCTCACCTTGTCGACCCGCTCGCCCCGAAACCATATTTCGCGACCGTCGTTTAGACTGGCGAGATACTCGGCGCCGTTCATCAGGTTGTTGGTTTCAGCCGCTGCTGGTTTTTCTTTAATCGACATGGAAGTTCGTGTCCGCATGTGCCTGGAGATTGAACGCAAAGAATATACGCCACGCGGGGCAGAGTCACTTCGCACAGCCCGCTGTAATCGTTCTCGCTGTCAGCGCTTGTGCAGCGAAATGTTGCACCCGGCCCAATCTGGTAATTCGGCGACACACGCACCTCGAAGTGCCGTCTGCACCGTCTCGGGCAGGGGCGCGGTCCGTCCTCCGTGGGTATCGAAATGCAGCGTCATGCATTCGAATGTGGCGCGCTCGATACCGTCCACCAATAAGACGTGTGCAAAACGAATGCGTTTTGCATCCGTCTCGAGAATCATGCTTTCAATATCGAGAGCCGCCGGGGCGCGTACTTCCTTGACGTAACGCAAGTGCGTCTCAACAGTATAGATCGCACCGCCGGTGCGTTCGAAATAGGCAACGCCGATCTCGAAGTGTTCCTGTAAAGCCCAGCTTGCGTTGCTGAATGGCACCAGATAGTAGGCTTCGTTCAGATGCCCGTATGCGTCCAGCCACTCGTCCCGCAGCGGCTCGGAATGCAGATGTAATACCGTCATCGGGAAAACTCAGTCCGCGAGCGAGGGCAGTTCGATCGCGCGCAATTTTTCGAACGCATGGCTGGCGCGCAACACGAGATCATCGCCATAGCGCGGCCCGACGATCTGTAACCCCACCGGCAGCCCCGCGGAAGTGAATCCACAGGGGATGGACGCAGCCGGTTGTTGCGTCAGATTGAACGGATAGGAAAACGGCGTCCAGTCGAACCAGAACTCCTGCGAATTCGCATCGCTCAACTGATCGCCGGCGGGAAAGGCGGTAATCGGCAGGGTTGGCGTAACCAGCAGATCGAAATGCTCATGGAACCTGTTCATGTGCTGGCCGAGTGCAACGCGTTGATCCACGGTGTGCAGATAATCCAGCAGCCCCCAGCTTTCGCCGACCTCAATCAGCTGCGCAAGGCCGGGGTCAAGTTTGGCGCGTTGCTCCGCATCGACGTTACGCGCGAGGTTCGCTGCACCGGCGGACCAGTGTTTCAGGAACACGTCGCGCGGGTTGTCGAAGCCGGGTGCCACGAGTTCCACGCGTGCTCCCAGTTCGACGAACACGTCGATGGCGCGCTCGACGATCTGTGTGATCTCGGGATCCACGGCCGCGTAACCGAGGTCGGGGCTGTATGCGACGCGCAGATATTTCACGCCTCCGTCCAGCCCGATGCGGTAATCCTTGGTTTCCGCGGGCAACGCGTACCAGTCCCGCGAATCGGGTTCGGCGATCACCGTCAACATCAGTGCCGCATCGGCCACCGTACGCGTGATCGGCCCGATGTGCGCAAGCGTGCCGAATGGACTGAGCGGCGCGGCCGGTACTCTGCCGAAAGAAGGTTTAATGCCGAAAAGGCCGGAAAATCCGGCGGGGATGCGTATCGAGCCGCCCCCGTCGGTGCCCAGCGCCAGCGCACACATGCCGGCTGCCACGGCTGCCACCGCCCCCCCGCTGCTGCCGCCAGCAGTCATCTCCGGATTCCACGGATTACGCGTGATCCCGGTCAACGGGCTGTCGGTCACCGCTTTCCATCCGAACTCAGGAGTCGTGGTCTTGCCGACAAGCAGCGCCCCGTGTTCGAGTAACCTCGCCGTGCTGGGGGCGTTCTCGTCCCACGCCTGCTGCTTGTCCACCAGCAGCGAGCCACGCAGCGTCGGCCAGCCCTTGGTCAAGATGATGTCCTTGATGGAAACCGGCACCCCGTCGAGCAGACCGAGCGGTTCACGTTTATGCCAGCGTTTCTCAGACTCTCGCGCGGCGGCGATGAACTTGTCTTCGTCCAGCAGGCAGTAGGCATTGAGCCGCGGGTTGTGTTTGTCGATGCGTGAACACACGTCGCGCGCCACTTCCACCGGCGACAGGCGCTTGTTCCGGTACAGCTTGAGAAGGTCGGTCGCAGGTATCAGCGCGGAATCGGTCATGGGGACGCTCGTTCGCCGTGGCGCCGTCAGTTTGCCACGTTCCACACCATGTGCAACATATGCACCGGAGCTGCGCTTATCCTGATTGCGTCAACTGTCTGCGGAAAAAAGCGATGACCTTGTCGGCGTCCACGCTGAAACCATCGTAAACCACCCGGCCGTTCGGCGCGATGATTACGTGCCAGGGCGTGCCTCCAGTGCGGTAGGCGCGCATGGTGTTCGGGTAGCCGTCGGTATTGCGACTGCCCGGATCGTGACCCATGACAATGGGCAACGCATAGCGCAACTGCATCTCGCGCACCTTGTCACCCGTGTTGATATCGTGGCCTTCGAACGTGGTTTGAATGCCGACGTTGAGCACACGCGGCTCGCCGATGAACGCATCGCTGATTTTCTTCAGTGCCGGAAAGCCGTGTTCATGGCAACCCGGACACCAGCTCTGCCAGCACTTCAGGTGCACCCACTTGCCCCGTTGCGCCAGCATGCTGAACGTCGTACGCAGCCCTGCTCCATCGAGCCAGAACTGAGCGTCGAGTTCCGGCGCGAGGCGCCCTACGATACCGCGCTCCGCGGCAGACTGGCTCGATGCATCCACACTGAGGAGCGCGCACCCCGGTAGCGCCAGAAGCGCACCGGTCAGGCGGCGTCGAATACACGAAAATCCTCGTATGTGCATATTTGCGTCCAGAACCGATAAGAAAACTTATACCCTGTTGGACGCGGAATGAGGCGATAAGTTGCCGGCGGGATATGCTGGCAGCCGCGTAATCTCAAACAGCACCTAGACAGCGGTTCATCAATCGGCGGGCACTTGTTTTCTGCGCCGGACTTGAGGCCCATCGGGCGTGTCCTCCACTTCGTAGCCAAGCGTCTGGAGTCGTTCGCGGGCCGCATCGGCTTGCGCCCAGTCCTTCGCCGCGCGTGCTGCCTGGCGAGCCGCCACCAGTGCGCTGATTTCTTCCGGAATGACTTCCTCGGCCGGCTTCCAGGCTGCCAGCTGCAACCCCAGCACCTCGTCGATATGCAACAGCGTGGCTTTCCTGTCTGCCGCGTCGAGTTTACTCCTCGCCAGGTCCCACACCACAGCCAACGCTCGCGGCGTGTTCAGATCGTCGTTTATCTGTGCCGTGAAGCGCCCCGCGAATTCCGGTTCCACGCTGCCGCCGGCTGGCCCGTCATACACCAGAGTGCGCAGACGCTCAAGCGCGGTCGACGCGCCGTCGAGGCTGTCCCATGAAAAGTTCAGGTCGCTGCGATAGTGCGCGCTGATGCACAGGTAGCGGTAAGCGAGTGGATCGTAACCCCGGTCGTTCAGCGTCTGCATACGCAGGAACTCACCGGCGGACTTCGCCATCTTGGCCTGGTCGGTCTGTAGGAAATAGCCGTGCAGCCAATAGTTCGCAAGCTGCGTGTCGTAACAGGCTTCGGTCTGCGCGATCTCGTTGGTGTGATGCACCGGGATGTGATCCTTGCCGCCGCAGTGAATGTCGAACAGCGGGCCGAGATATTTGACCGACATCGCCGAGCATTCGATGTGCCAGCCCGGAAACCCCACGCCCCAGGGGCTTTCCCATTCCATCTGCCTGACGACGCCCGGCGGGCTGAACTTCCACAAGGCGAAATCGGTGGCGTTACGCTTGTCACCGGTTTCCACGCGCGTGCCGGCGGCCAGCCCTTCCTTGTGCAGACGCGCAAGATGTCCGTAATCGACCAGACGGGAGGAGTCGAAATAGATCCCGTCGTCGGTCCGGTAGGTATAGCCGTTCGCCTCGATACACTGGATCATGGCGATCTGCTCTTCGATATGATCGGTGGCGCGGCACCACACATCCGGCTCCAGGATGTTGAGTTGTCGCAGATCACGCTGGAACGCCTCGGTGTAGAGCTCGGCAATTTCCCAGGCCGTCTTGCCGGTGCGCCGCGCACCGGCTTCCATCTTGTCCTCGCCGGAGTCGGCATCCGATACCAGATGGCCGACGTCGGTTATGTTCATGACGTGAAGCACGGCGTAGCCGTTGAAAGCCAGGGTACGGCGCAAGACGTCCTCGAAAATATAGGTGCGCAGATTGCCGATGTGCGCGTAGTTGTAGACGGTCGGGCCACAGCAATACAGGCCCGCCTTACCGGGCTTCAGGGGTTCGAAATCCCGCAGCTCGCGCGCGTAGGTGTCGTAAAGCCTCAGTTTCATGCTATCCCCGTCCCGGCCAATGCGTCAGAGTATGCGTTCGCCGAATTTTTCCAGCGCCGCCGGCGACAGCGTGAGCCCCAGACCGGGCTGTTCCTTCAGCGTGAGGATACCGTTCTCGATGCGCGGCGGATCCTCGAACAACTCTGCCTGCAGAGGATCGCGCTCGGGATCGGTGAACGATTCGACGATGCAGCCAGCCGGCGAGGCGGCGACAATGTGCGCATGGATGAAACAATCGTGATGCGGCGCGACCTGCACATGGTTCAGTTCGCACAACGCCGCGAGTTTACGACCCTCCGTAAATCCGCCCATCATGGTGCAGTCGAACTGCAGAATCTGAATAGCCTGTTCCTCCAGCAGCGCGCGGCACCCGTAGCTCGTGAGTT
>JAOTYY010000378.1 GCA_029861595.1 Gammaproteobacteria bacterium | reverse complement strand
ACACCGCGCTGTAGCTGACCAGAGTCATCGCCGCAACCGCCAGGGACGCTTTCATCTTGGATAGACTCACTGAGTTACCTCCTGTCCGTCGGACACATAGCCTGTCTGGTCCGAGGTGTTGCAATTCTCAGGCCGAGAAAGATTTTGGTTCTAAATCATGCGGTTATGCTCTGGCGGCGGCGCCCCCAAGCGGAGAATCGTTAACAATTTCGACGCCCGAGCGACACTCGCGCGGATCCCGGAGAGGGGCACCGGGCCTGGGAACTGGATTATTCGGTGGGTAGAAAACCGTCCAGGAACTCGTCCAGCCAGCGGTCGCTGGCCTGGGCGTTGCGGTCGTAACCGTCGATCTGGCTGGCGTGGGATTGCGCGCCGTTCAGCGCAAGCTTCTTCGAGCCGCGTTCCGACGTACACCACTTGTCGATCATTTCGCGCGTCATTTCCGGATGGAATTCGACCGCGTAAGCCTGCTCGTAGCGGAATGCCTGGCCCACGAAGTTGCCGTTTTCGGCGAGGTGCACGGCGCCTTCGGGTATCTCGAAGGTTTCCGAGTGCCACTGGTAGAAGGTCGTCGGTTGCGCCAGGAAGTCCTCGTTGGCACCGGTCGGGTGCACGTCCCAGTAGCCGATTTCCACCAGCCCGTCATCGTGCGGCCCGACTTTTGCGCCGAGCACCCGGGCGATCTCCTGTGCCCCCAGACAGATACCGAGCAGCGGACATGCAGCGGGAATCGCGTGCCTTTCCAGCCAGTGCAACTCCGCCTTGATACCCGGCAGATGATCGTCGTTGGCGCTTTGCGGGCCGCCGAATACCACCACGGCAGCATAGCAGGACAGGTCGCTGGGCAAACTGTCGCCGAGGTTGGGGCACCGCCGGTCGAGTGTGTAGCCGCGGCGCACCAGAAACTCGCCGACCTTGCCGGGTGTCGAGTGTTCCTGATGCACAACGATCAGAATCTTGTCGCTCATGGGTAATCGGGGTGTTTAAGCATTTGCCATCAGTATAATCCGCACAGGCAGTATGCTTGCAAGACGCGGTCCGTTATCGGCGCGGCGCCGCCGCTACTGAATACCTTGTCCGGGACGCGACACGAGTTGTCTGCAGGTGTCAGCGCGCTGACAATGACCGAACCGCGCAGCGTCTATCATTGATGCAGGAGTTTCTCGATGGTTTGTCAGTATTTCGCACCTACCCCGGACGGCGCCGACACGTTTACTATAGCCATGCCCAAACTGACGTTCGGACGCGGCTGCCTGGCGGAGATCGGTGCGCGTGCCGCGGCCCGGGAGATTCGCCGCGCGGCGTTATTCACGGACCCACAACTGGTGGCGGGCAAATATTTCGAGACGGTGCGCGATTCGCTGCAGGCTGCCGGTATCGACGTCACCGTATTCAGCGAAACATTGATTGAGCCCAGCGATGCCTCGGTGCTCTCGGCCTCGGCGTTTCTCGCCGACAGTGGTGCCGACGGTGTGGTGTCGGTCGGCGGTGGATCGGTGATGGACACTGCCAAGGCAGCTCTGGTGTATGCACGTTACCCTGCACCGTTTACCGACTATTTCGCCCCGCCGATAGGTGCCGGGGTGCCGGTGCCGGGTCCGGTGCTGCCGCACATTGCCTGTCCCACCACATCGGGTACCGGCTCGGAATGCACCCCTTTGTCAGTGATCAGAATCAACGATCTCAATACCAAGTTCGTGATAGCGAGCCCGTTCATCCTGCCGCAGGAAGCACTGGTCGATCCGGTGTGCGGTGCAACGTTGCCTGCCAACGTCGTCGCTTCTACCAGCTTCGACCTGCTGAGCCACGCTATCGAGTGTTATACGGCAAGGGCGTATACCGGCTGGGCAAAACAGGCGCAACCGATGCAGCGGCCCGTTATACAGGGTGCGAATCCATGGAGCGACCTGGCTGCGCGCGAGGCGCTGCGTCTGGCAGGGGAATACCTGACTCGCGGTGTCGCCGACGCTGAAGACCAGGAAGCGCGCGACGCTCTGATGTGGGCGGCTACGTTGGCAGGCATGGCGTTCGGTAACTGTGGCACGCATCTACCCCATGCGCTCTCTTACGGCGTTACGCATCTCATGCGCGACATCGAAACACGCGACTACGCTGTGCCTTCGCCGTTCGTGCCGCACGGGATCAGTGTGATCGTCAACGCGCCTGCAGTGTTTCGTTATACCGCGGCGGCTGAGCCCGAACGTCATCTCGAAGCGGCGGACTGCCTGGGTGCTGACAACCGCGGGGCGACACCGGACGATGCGGGTGAGGTGGTTGCGGGACGCATCATTGAACTGATGCGTGCCACGCAGATACCGAACGGATTGAGCGGTATCGGATTCACCGAAGCAGACGTAGCACCGCTGGCGAAATCAGCTGAGCGCCAGCGTCGCGCTGTCGGCAACGCGCCGCGCGAAACCAACTACACCGACCTCGAAAACATTTACCGCGGTGCTCTGGCTTACTGGTAACTGGCCCGTGGGGCGAAGGGTAGGATGCAACGATTAATCCCGTCCGCCAAGGGAGACCTTTGTAAAAGAAGTGGCCGCACCGCTCTTACTCCCCTTTACTCTCTGGCAGAGGGACTAGTGCTGCTCACGCGGCGTTCGTAATAGCGGCGTGCAACAGATCCGGCAGCACGCGTTGTCGAGTGACGTTTGCTTACGGCGTCGTCTTGGGCATCGATTGTCTCGATCGGCTGT
>JAOTYY010000160.1 GCA_029861595.1 Gammaproteobacteria bacterium | reverse complement strand
CATGAAGGCCGACACCACGGGGTACGGAACCAGCCTTATGTAGCGACCTATGCCGACGAAACCGAACAATATCTGCAACAGGCCGCCCATCATCACTACCGTAAAGGCGACTGCTGACTGGTGCGCGAAACGGGTGATCAGCACCGGCCATTACAACCGACGTCGGACCAGTCGGACCCGAGATCCGGGCAGACGTGCCACCAAATACAGCGGTAAAAAAGCCCACGAAGATTTCCCGTAGAGCCCGGGCGGCTCGCCAGCGCCGGACGCCGGGCCCAGCGGCAACGCGACCACGCCGCGGTGAATCCCCGGTAAACATCGCCGCGCAGTCGCGCGGAGAGCCACAGTTCCCCGGTTCGATCAAAAGGTGCTCTCTGCTAACTGTGTAACTCTCAATCTATATGATAAGAGTATAAATTATAATGCTATTTAACTGATTAAGAACCTAATAAATATCAAATTAGACATTTTAACAATTACTAAAAAACTATTTAATATTACTAAATTCGTTCTATTGATTAATTTTCATGCTTTATAGATAATCTACCAGTATTTTATGATCTCACCAGCGCAAATGAAAGCGGCCCGTGCTCTGGCGGGCTGGGACCAACGGCAACTTGCCGAGGCAGCCGGCGTGTCCCTGCCGACGATCCAGCGCATGGAAACCAGCGACGACACCGTTCGCGGCAACGTGGACACCCTCGTCAAAGTCATAGAAGCGCTTGATCGCGCAGGTGTAGTACTGGTGGCCGCCGGCTCCGTCAGCGACACAGGCGGCCGCGGCGTGCGACTCAAACGCTGAGTTGGAATCTCTTCTCACACCGGCATCCCGTTTGAGCCCGAATCAGTGCTGAGCATCGACAAGCTAGTGCCGTTCCTGCGCTGGAAGCGCCGGATATCGCGCGAAACACTGCGTCATGATCTGCTGGCCGGACTGACCGGCGCCATCGTTGTACTACCGCAGGGCGTGGCTTTCGCCACGATTGCCGGATTACCACCACAGTATGGTCTTTATGCCGGCATGATCCCAGCGATTATTGCTGCCCTGTTCGGCTCATCCTGGCACCTGGTATCGGGGCCGACAACCGCGGCATCAATCGTATTGTTTTCGGTGTTGAGCGCGCGCGCGCTGCCCGGCTCCGCCGAGTACGTTCAGCTCGCATTGACGCTGACGTTGATGGTCGGGGCTATACAGCTGGCGCTCGGCACGCTGCGCCTCGGCGCGCTCATCAATTTCATCTCGCACTCGGTGATCGTTGGCTTCACCGCCGGCGCGGCGCTGTTGATCGCCGCCAGTCAGCTGGGCCACTTTCTGGGCCTGCATCTGGCACGCGAACCGTCTGCCTATCAAACCCTGTCGGCCATTGCCGGGGATCTGCCGGACACCCATTTCTATTCACTGCTGGTCGGCAGCGTCACCATCGCAGCTGGCCTCGTGGCCAAGCGCTACCTGGCAGCGATACCGAATATGTTACTTGCCATGCTCGCGGGCGGGCTGTGCGCCGCGCTCATCGAATTGATTGCCGGCGCCGGCACCGGCCTGTCATACGTGCCCACTATCCCGGCGGCGCTGCCGCCACTGTCGATGCCGCTCGCGCCATTCGATGCGTTTATTTCGCTCGCCCCGGCCGCGGTCGCGGTAACGCTGTTCGCGCTTACCGAAGCCGTGGGCATCGCCCGTTCCCTCGCCATCCGCTCGGGTCAGCACCTGGATGGGAACCAGGAATTCATCGGCCAGGGGCTTTCCAACATCGTCGGCAGTTTCTTCTCCAGCTACGTAGCGACGGGGTCGTTCAATCGCAGCGCCTTGAACTACCAGTCGGGCGCACGTACGCCGGTGGCCGCGATTCTTGCCGGCGTATTGCTGATGGGCCTGGTGCTGGTGGTCGCACCGCTCGTGAGCTACCTGCCCACCGCTGCGATGGCCGGTCTCCTGTTTCTGGTTGCCTGGGGTCTGGTCGATACCCACCATATCCGCAAGATCCTCAAATCCAGCCGGCCGGAAACCCTCGTAATGTTGACCACGTTTGCGACAGCGGTATTCGTGGATCTGGAGTTTGCGATCCTGCTGGGAGTGATTCTTTCGCTGTTTCTCTATCTGCTCGACGCCACCCGCCCACGCATTATTTCTAGGGTGCCGGATCCGCGCCTGCCCAAACGCGAATTCAATACCGATCCGGCGTTACCGGAATGTCCGCAGTTCAAGATGGTGCGCCTGGACGGCTCGCTGTTTTTCGGTGCGGTGCACCACGTGCAGAAAATGCTGCGCATCTTCGAGCAGAGAAATCCCGAGCAGAAACACCTCATGATCCTTGCCTCCGGCGTGAATACCGTCGACGTGTCCGGTGCCGAGTTTCTCGCTCAGGAGGCGCGCTATCGCCGCGCCCTCGGCGGATCGATCTATCTGTATCGCGCTAAAGAGGGTGTGCTGTCGCTGCTGCGCGCCGGCGGCTACCTGCAGGATATCGGCGAAGACAATCTATTCCGTTCCAAACAGCAGGCGATCGCTCATGTCATCTCGAAACTCGATCACGACGTGTGCCGCAACTGCACCAAACGCATATTCACGGAATGCGAATCGCTAGCCCCTCACCCGGCTTGCTGAGGCGAGATAGCCGCCGCTGCAGCTGTATGCTTCAGCGGCTTACACCGACATAGCGTGTAAGCGGTGTTTGATCGTCTTGCAGCTCGGCAACACTGGTTTCATGTTGCACGGTGCCGTTTTCCATGAACAGCACGCGATCAGCTGTCTGCAGAACCGCGTCGACTTTCTGTTCGACCAGTAGCACGGCAACGCCGTGCTCACGCAACCCGTTCACTGTTTCCAACAGTTTCTCGACCAGAGCAGGCATCAGTCCTTCGCTCGGTTCATCCAACAACAGCAGCCGAGGGCGGGTGCACAAGGCCCGCGCGGTAGCCAGCATCTGCTGTTCTCCGCCACTGAGCGTGCCGGCCCGTTGCCGTATGCGTTCGCGCAGCGCCGGGAACAGCGCCAGCACCCACTCCAGCGTATCTTCACCTGCCGCGTTCACCAGCATGCCCATCTGCAGATTTTCGCGCACGCTCAACCACGGAAACAGGCGCCGGCCCTGCGGCACATAGGCCACACCGTGCTTCGGTACTTCGTGGGCGGGCAGTTCGCTCAAGGTCGTTGCATCCAGACCGATGCTGCCGGCGTGCACCCGCACCAGTCCCATGATCGCTTTCAGCGCCGTGGTTTTTCCGGCGCCGTTGCGCCCCATCAAGCCGACAATCTCTCCGGCCGCAACGGCGAACGAGACACCGCGCAGCACCTGCACATTGCCATAGGAGCAATCGATACCCTGCACGCTCAGCATCACGTACCCAGGTAAGCTCGCTGCACTTGCGTATCACCGGCTATCTGCGCCGGCTCGCCTTCCGCCAGCACCGCGCCACGCTCCATCACGGTGATGCAATCTGCAAGCTCCAGCACTACTGGCATATTGTGCTCTATGATCACCACGGTAACGCTATCGGTGATTGCACGCACGTGCTGGCACAGTGTGTCGATCTCGGCATTGGCGAGGCCCTGTGTAGGCTCGTCAAGAATCAACAACTGCGGCTCGAGCGCGAGCGACATTGCAACTTCCAGCAGACGCTGATGCCCATACGGCAGAGAATCCGCACGCTGGCTGGTGACATGCGCCAGTCCGACCTGCCGCAGCGCGTCGTCGACACGATCCGAAATGCGTTTTTCATCAAGCAGCACCTGCGCGAACATACTTCTCGCAAGATGCCGCTGTGCCGCCAGCGCGACGTTCTCATAACAGCTCAGCCCGGCAAAGATACTGGTGACCTGAAACGTGTAGACGATCCCGCTGCGTGCGCGTTCCCAGGCGCGCTGGCGGGTAACGTCCCGGCCGTTGAAGGAAATTTTCCCGGCGCTCGGTGTCAGGCGTCCGCTGATCAATCCCATCAAGGTCGTTTTGCCCGCGCCGTTGGGTCCGATGACGGCACGGATCTGGCCCTTCGGCACTTCGAAATACACATTGTCCACCGCCAGCAGGCCGCCAAAGCGTTTGGCCAGTCCGGCGGTGGCAAGTACCGGGGTCATGGCAGCCATCTAGCCCACCGTGCGCGCACCGCACCCATCAGGCCTTGCGGGAACCAAAGCACCAGCGCCAGCAGACTGCCGCCGACTATGAACAGATAGGCTGCGGTCCAGCCGCTGGTTAGGTCGATCAGGTAGAACATCACACCGGTGCCCACCAGCGGCCCTAGCGTAGTACCGGCGCCACCCAGCAGCGTCCACAGCAGCGGATAAATCGAATAGAGAATGGATGCGAACGATGCGCCCACATAAGAAAAGAGCAAGGCATAGGCTGCTCCGGCGGCGCCTGCAATGGCACCCGATACACATAACGCCAGCCACTTGTAGGCGAACGTGTTATAGCCGAGCAGACGTGTGCGTTCTTCGTTCACGCGCACCGCGATCAGCACGCGCCCGATCGGCGAAGCTGCAATTGCCGTACTGATCGACAACGCGCCGGCAAACACCAGCCAGGCGGCGTTGAATTTCACGTCGGGATCGGAGTAGGCGAAACCGACACCTGCCTGATGCAGCGCCTGCAGGTTACCGGACACGGTAAATCCCTGGTCGCCCAGCGTGATCTCGTTGAAATACAGCAACGTCAGGTAACAGGCCTGACCGAACATCATGGTTACGATCAGGAACGAAACGCCGGTGGTGCGCAACGCAAACAGGCCGAACACGGCGGCCAGCGACACACCTGCGAGTATGCCGAGCACGAATGCCGCACCGGCACCGAACTGCAGATAGTAAACACACAATCCGGCGCCATACATGCCGGCAGCAAAAAACATCGCATGCCCGAGACTCATCAAGCCCGTGTAACCGAACAGTATGTTGTAGCCCATCGCGAAGGTGGCGAGAACCATGATCCGCGCCAGATTGGTATGGTGGTAGGCGGGCAGCACGAACTGCAGCACAAACAACAGACCGATAATGGCCAGGTGCAACACGACAATGCGACGCGTGCGGCCGGATATCATGTGCGGTTATCTCCGAACAGCCCGTTGGGACGCACCACCAGCACGGCGGCGACCAGCAGCGTTGCCAGTATCTTGGCCAGCGTCGGCGAGAAAAACACCGACACCATGCCGTCGCTGATACCGATGACGAACGCCGCCACGACCGTGCCTTTCAGACTGCCGAGCCCGCCGATGATTACCACGATGAAGGACAGCAGCAGCGGGTCCAGACCCATCAGGTAGTGGGCTTGCTGCACCGGGACGATAAGCACACCGGCAACCGCTGCCAGCATCGCCCCGAGCGCGAATACCGTTGCATAGACGCGCCGCACCGGCACCCCAAAGGCTTGCGCAATTTCGTAGTCCTGCTGCGTCGCTCGCATATAGAGCCCGAGTTTGGTGTGCGATAGCGCATACCAGGTGCCCAGCAGCAGCAGCGCGGACAACGCGGCGACAATCAGCTTGTAACCGGAATAACCGAACCAGGGAAAGGACACGCGGAAGTAGATCGGCGCCTCAACTGGGCGTGCCTCCGGTCCGAATACCGTCAACACCAGTTGCTGCACGATGTAGAGCAGGCCGATAGTGGCAACAATCGTACTTTCCGGGTTGTAGTCGACGCGTTTCAGAACCAGCCAGTCAGCCGCAAGCGCAATTGCACCGACCAGCAATGGCGCGACGATCAGCGCCAGCGCGAATCCAACCATTGGACTGCCGCCGAGCAGTGCGGTGCAGTACCAGGCAAGCACCGCGCCGAGCATGAAGAACTCGCCGTGCGCGACGTTGACAATTCGCATCACGCCAAACACCAGCGACAGGCCGAGCGCTGTGAGCGCAAGCACGAACGCAGTAACCGTGCCTTCGAGAAACGCGAGGAACAGGTGCGGGCCGAAGCTCATTTCATTGGCGGGGCGAGCGTAGAGGCTGTGGTGCTGGCGCAAGCGCCGGCGCCGAGACACCTCCCGCACCGGCAGTCGCGCATTTCAACTACAGCGATTGTGTTCTGTAATCACCTTCCGGTTCGTACATGCCATCGTCGATAGAGGTCGTGTGCACGACGTTCAGCTTGCCGTTGGCGACGCGCGAGATGTGCTGCTTCCCGTAACACTGGTGCAGAGCACCGACGAATTTCTTGCCGCCCTGCGGATGACCCATGCCCTCGTTGAACCACTCGAAACTCTCCAACGTCTCGATCAGCGCCGGATAGTCCTGCCGCGATCGGTAGCCGCTTTGCTCGACTGCTTCCTTGATGACGAACAGTGTTTCCCAGACACCCCACATGTGCGAGTAGGTAGCGACGTCTTTGGGATCGTCTTTACTTGCGCCGTTGGCATCGACGCCGACGGCATCGCGAAACGCTTTCGAATAACGCGTGTCCGAGCTGCTCGCGTAGCGGGGGAACGCTTCCCAGAGATGCGTGCCTTCGAGAAAGTCGAGGCCTGGGGTGGCGATATCAACGCCTTCCAGCGAGTCGATAAAACCGAATATCTGTGGACGGTTCGAACCGAAATGCTCACCCATTTCCTTGACGAACGTCAGCACGCCCGGCCCCACCATGACGTGATAAAGCACCTCCGTGTCAGCGGGTATCCGCGGGAAGTATCGGGTGTAGGAGCTTTCGGTTGGCGGAATGGCCAGCAACTCGCCGATGGAGCCGCCTTGTTTCTTGACCTCGGCGCTGAAGTAGTCACGGTGATCGTAGCCAAACGCGTAGTCCGGAAAAAACATCGTCACTTTCTTGCCGAGGTTGTTCATCACCCACGATGAAATCGAAGTGATCTGTGCACGCACATCGGTTATGCCGGGCTGAAACACGTAACGGTTGAGCTTGCCGGAGGCAACATGATAGCCCTCGCTCACTACGAAATAAGGGATCTTCAATTCTCCGGCGCGCGGCGCCGAACCGATTACCACGTGCGAAAACAACGGGCCATAGATAAAATCAACTTTGTGCTGCACTGCGAGTTTTTCGACAACTTCGGCGCCGCGTTTCGGATCGGTGCCGTCGTCCTCCGGCACGATTTCGACCGGCCGCCCCGCAATCCCGCCGATCGAGTTGATGTAATTCGCGGCCGCGGTACTGGTTCGCTCGTACCAGCGCCCGTAAACCGCGCCGATACCGGTGCGATGCACCTGGAAACCGATTCTGATCGGCCGGTCACTGCCTTGCCCGTGCACGCTGCCGGCCAGTGGTCCCGCCAGGTAGCCACCCGTGAGCCCCGCGACACCGCCGCCGGCGGTCAGGGCGATTCCGGATTTAAGCGCTCGACGCCGCGTCAGTTTGAAAGTATCACCGGTTTTTGTGTTAGGTTTTTGCTCGGATTTTTTCACGCCACTCCCCTTCGGCCTGGTGTGCGAATCGGGATTATCTATACCACGTCAGCGTAACGCGGCACAACAAAAGCGCAGGCAGCAGATTGAGTTCTCCACAACCACGCGTGCAAGATGCATCGGTTACATCGTTGGCAACTGTGGCCAGCGTACTCGTTTTCGTGCTGGCAACGGCTGGAGAAGCATTTGCGCATGCCGGTGAACGCGCATTCGTGCTGTTGCTGCCGACGCGGTTGTACATGACAGGCGGTACACTGATCGTCGCACTGTCGTTCTTCATTGTGTTGTGGTTGCCGCGCCGCTGGTTAGGCAGCGGCGAATCATGGCGGCGAATTGAGCCATCACCGGTCGACTGGGCGACGCTCCCGACTGTCGCGCTGATCGCTGTGCTGGTTGCAGCCGGCTACCTCGGCAGCCGCGACCCGCTGGCCAATCCACTGCCGACGGTTGTGTGGTCGCTGTGGTGGGTGGGCGTGACGTTCCTGCACGCCGTGTGTGGCAACCTGTGGGCGAGCATGAACCCGTTGCAGGCGTTCCGCGGCTTGCTGGCCCGCGCGCCCGGTTCGATCAGGCGACCTTATCCGAGGCGGCTCGGCCACTGGCCGGCGGTAGGCGGTTTTTTTGCTTTCGCCTGGTTCGAGCTGGTGTTCCCGGCACCGCAGGATCCGGCGTTGCTCGCGCGTGCCGTGGTGATTTATTTCGCCGTGTCGTTGGTCGGCATGAGCGTGTTCGGCACGCGCGACTGGCTGCGCTTCGCCGATCCGTTCGCGGTTTTCTTCCGCATGGTGGCCTGGCTTGCTCCGATAACATTCAGAATGCGCGGCCAGCACAAGACACGCATCACGTTGTGCTGGCCCTGCGCGCAATTGCTGCACGTAGAAAAGCTGCCGGTCAGCGGTGTCGTTTTCGTGATCCTGGTACTCTCCTCCGTCTCGTTCGATGGGCTGTCGCGTTCTTTCTGGTGGCTCGATCTGGTCGGCGTAAATCCGCTCGAATACCCTGGGCGCACTGCGCTGATCTTCGCTAACTCGCTGGGTCTGGTTGCGAACGTTATCGTTTTTTCCACCGCCTACGCCATCACTTCGTGGATCACCGCCAAACTATCCCAAGCGGATACCGAACGTGTGTTCGGCGTATTCATACTGTCGATCATCCCCATCGCGTTCGGTTATCATTTCGCGCATTACCTGCCGGCGTTTCTGATCGATGCGCAATACGCGCTGCGTGCCTTGTCAGATCCTTTCGCTCTGGGCTGGAATCTACTCGGCACGGCGCAGTTGCACGTCACTGCGTCTTTTCTCAGTCACCATGCTTCCGTGGCAATCATCTGGCACCTGCAGACCGCGGCAATCGTGGTGGCGCACATCTGCGCGGTGGTTGTCGCACATCTGTTTGCACTGCGCCATACCGACGATCGCGTAACCCTCGTTACCGGGCAACTGCCAGCGCTGGTACTGATGATCGGTTATACGTTGTTTGGATTGTGGTTGCTGTCAACACCGGTTGCGGTGTGATGTGAGCGGGAGTCTCACCGTTCAATCAGCATGAAGCGCTGTTGCGAACAGCCTCCGGAACGTTCCATGAATGCCCCCGGCATCAATCAGCCGCCGGCAGCGGTGCTTTTCCCCGAATCATGTCAGACGCTTTTTCGGCCACCATCATCGTTGGAGCATTGGTGTTCGACGACATCAACCGTGGAAACACCGAAGCATCCACCACCCGCAATGCTTCCAGACCATGCACTTTCAGTTCGCTGTCGACCACCGCACTCGAGTCGGTGGCGGGACCCATACGGCAGCTGCCGCACAGGTGATAGGTGGTCGCTCCGTAGTGACGGGCGAAGTGCAGCCAATCGTCATCGGAATCCGGCTTGCGCTCGGGCAGCAGGTCTTTCTCGAAATAAGGCATCAATTCGGCGGAATGGAAAAGTTCATTGGCGAGCTTCATGCCGCGCAACAGTACCTGTCGATCGAGTTGATCGGCCAGGTAATTCGGCTGGATTGCGGGCGCGGCAAACGGGTCGGGGCTCTGGATACGCACGAAGCCGGTGCTCTCCGGCCGCTGCTGCCACACGCCGATAGTCATGCCGGGCAGTTCATCCAGCTCGCCATAGACACCTTCCTTGTAACTCGCGGGTGAAAACACCATCTGCAGGTCACCGTGGTCGAGACTCGGATCGGACTTGCAGAACAGATACACGTTGGAAGGCGACAAACCCAGAATGCTCTGCCGACCCGCAAGGTATTTGAGGACTTCGCCGACCAGGCGTACACCGCGCGCGCTGCTGTTGATACTCGAAATGTTTTTTACCCGCGCCGTGTATCTCGGCGCGAAGTGATCACGGAGGTTCTCGCCCACGCCCGGCAGATCATGCCTGACCTCGATACCCAGCGGGCGAAGCAACCCGGGCGACCCGACGCCCGAGAGCTGTAACAACTGAGGCGAGTTCACGGCACCGCCGCTGAGAATCACTTCTCGCCGTGCGGCAACGTCCAGTGATTGCCCGTCACGGAAATAGCGCACGCCGCGCGCACGCCGCCCGTCGAAAAGCACTTCGCTCGCATGCGCGTTGATACGTACCTCGAGATTGGGACGCTTCATCGCGGGGTGCAGAAATCCCCGCGCCGCGCTCACCCGCCGGCCCTTGTTTATAATGACCTGACTGTAGCTGACACCCAGCTGCTCGGCGCCGTTGTAGTCGGCGTTGCGCGGGATACCGTGAGCCTCGGCGCCATCCATGAAAGCGTCGCACAGAGGATGTGACCAGTGCAGGT
>JAOTYY010000161.1 GCA_029861595.1 Gammaproteobacteria bacterium | reverse complement strand
CGGTATAGCTTGCGATCTGCTGACGGGCGTTCCGGGAGGATTGCTGATTAACGCCGTGGATCGCGGCACACATCTACACATCGTGCTCGCTTAGACGCCGCTCGCCACTGCGCCTGTCCGACGCGGCGGAGCGACGTTCGCGAAGCACGGCGTCGTCATCATCGCCAGTTACAGGCTTCCTGGAACGGAACAGGCCCGCGAACAACACCAGGGCAGCGCCTCCAAGGATTCCGGCGACTATGACTGCTGCGATTCGGCCGACGGCGAAACCGACGGTTGAATCCGACCAGGTCAGACTCGCCACCGCCACGAGGTGCGCACAGATTCCACCGCCCAGCACCCCCAGCAGAGAATCGATCCACGCACCCAGGCTCAACCTTTCGCCCAGCACCGTGACGATATGAGCGCCGAGCACTCCGCTCAGGATTCCCGCGCCAACGAGACCGACATCCACTTGTCTCCCCCTTCGACTGTTTATGAGCGCGCTCGTACATTCGAGCTGGCACAGCTTAGCGTAAATCTTGACTGCGCGAACCGGATTAATTTAACAATCCGGGGCAATGTCGACACTGCGTTTGCCTTTGTCGCACATCTCGATCGCGCTGAGTTATTCGGCATGATTGACCAGTGCGTCGCGCACGCGATGCGCCAGCCGACCGCGGTCGGTGACGTATCTAGGCTAGGTGAGAACCAATACGCCGCGTTCACAACGCAGTGTTTTGCCGTCAAGTTCGGGAATGCGCAGCTTCTGCGGGATGACAACCAACACGTCGCCTATTTTCGTCACCAGGCTGTCGTCCAGAGTTTTCGCTGGAATCGCCGATTTCGCACATGCGCTGACCAGCCATTGCGGCTGCGACGTCGGCTCTATGCTTCCCCAGGAAACCAGCAACACCTCGGTTTCCGCATTCACGGACTCCTCGAGGTAGCGCCACGCAGAACTCTTGACCGTCCACGCGACCGCGGCCGACGATTTGGTAACATCCCACTGACCGGTTTTGCTTTCCACGCTGTTCCCTGTTAGTCGAAACCCCGGATCTAATGCAGGCAGATGCAGCGCACCGAGTCCGCTACGATGCCTCGATTATAGGGTTTTCCACAACGCCGACGCACCAGTTTGTGACATTGGGGACAAACAAATCGATTAACCGGGATCGTTTTGACTGTCGGCCATGGTCCGCAACATGGCGGCCGCCTGACCGGCTTTCTCGGCGCCTTCGTTGTGCTTGCGCACCGCACCGGCGTCCGACGATTTTGCGGCCGCGGTGACGTACGCCTCGCGCAGATCCTCCAGCCACTCGGCCAGCTGCACGGCCGAGCGTTGATTCTTCGCCTGCAGAGCGCGCCGCAAGCCCGTCATGTGGCCCTGTTTCATCGCGTGATCTCCCTGACACTTGATTCGATGTCTACCTGTGAGCACGAAAATCGCACGTCTTGTGTCGTTTTCAGCACGCTGCGATGGCAGCTCAAACAATGGTGTGATCTAGACAGGTTGCGATCATAGTCGCGCGGCTACCGGCAGGGCAATCGTTTCTCACCGCACTGGATTGGCCGACTCCGGCGACGGTGCGACAAAACGCCGAGGCAATGCTGGCCGCAGGCAGGTGGGCCCGGCCGATCAGCGATGTCCGGGTCGCGAATGGGCGATTGTTTGGCTCATCAGCAATACCGGCAACACACCCGCCGCGACGATGGTCAGGGCGCCCAGAGCGCTTTCCTCCAGGAGTTCGTCAGACGCATACTGATAGACAAACGTTGCCAGCGTGTCGAAATCGAACGGGCGTAATATCAACGTCAATGGCAATTCTTTCATCGTGTCCACGAACACCAGTAAAGCCGCTGTTATCACGCTCGGTCTCACCAGCGGCAGGTGCACTCTGCGAAGCGCGGCGCCGGCGCCGCAGCCCAGGGTGCGCGCCGCGCCGTCCATGCTGGGCGTGATGCGGGTCAAGCTCGCGTCCAAGGTGCGATAACTGAGGGCAAGAAATCGCACCACGTAACCAACGACCAGACCAGTCGCCGTGCCGCTAATCAACAATCCCAGGGGGGCATCAAACAACCCGCGGCTCAACTCGTCGAGCGCATTGTCGATGTGGCCTAACGGCACCAGGATACCCACCGCCAGTACCGCACCGGGAACCGCATACCCCACGGTGGCTAACTCCGCCAGCCCGCGAATTGTGCGACGCGGCGCCAGGCGCACACCGTAAGCGAGCAGAATGCCGAGAGCCGCTGCTACCGCCGCCGCCCAGGTGGCGAGTCGCACGCTGTTCCACACGTAGCGGAAGTAGTCTGCCTCCAGCGTTACTGCATAGAACTCCGCCGCGTAGTTGCAGAGCACGGCCGCCGGAAGCCCGAAGCCAAGCGCAACGGGTAGCGCACACCAGATCGTGCTGGCAATTCCCCAGCCCCGTGCAAGGCGATAATCCGGCAGCGCCTGTACTCGGCTCGAGGTACTGTGATAACGGCGCGAACGGCGGCTGACACGCTCCAGGACCACGAGCACCAGCGCGAATGTCACCAGCACCACCGCCAGTTGGGCGGCGCCCGCCGTGCTGTTCATATTCAGCCAGACATCGAAAATACCGCCCGTCAACGTGGCGACCGCGAAGAAATCGATCGTGCCGAAGTCATTGAGGGTTTCCATCAATGCCAGCGACACGCCGACTGCTATCGCTGGTCTGGCAAGCGGTATCGCGACAGTGACGAAGCTCGTGAACGGCCCGCGACCCAGTGAACGGCTCACCTCGAACAACGCAAAACACTGTTCGAGGAATGCCGCCCGCGCCAGCAGATAGACGTACGGGTACAGCACCAGGGACATGACTACTATCGCACCGCCCAGCGAGCGGATCTCCGGAAACCAGTAATCGCGCGCCGACGTCCAGCCGAACACCGCCCGCAGACTGCTCTGCACCGCGCCCGCATACTCCAGCTGGTCGGTTATGACAAACGCGAGAATATAGCTGGGCACCGCCAGCGGAAGCAGTAGTGCCCAGGACAACACCCGGCGCCCGGGGAAACGGTACATGGTCACCAGCCAAGCGGTGGAGGTGCCAATGGTAATTGTCCCGATGCCGACACCCAGCATCAACCACAGTGTGTTGGAGACGTAAACCGGGAGCACTGTGGTAAGCAGGTGCGCCCAGATCCCATCCGCGGGACCCATCGCGATCACCAGCACCGACAGCAGCGGTACGGCTATCAAGGCACCGATCGACAGTGTGACAGCCGTCCACAATCCAGCCGCCGCGTTACCGCGTTGGAACTGGTCGATGACGGCGCTCATTGTTCCGTGTGATGTGTCGGCCCATGATCCGCGGTGATAAGGCTCGCCAGTCCCGCCAGGTCAGGCAAACCTCACCACCTCAACCACCCGCACCACGCAGGCTAACTGCCAAAATCAAACCGCACCTTGTCCACAAGCCTGCTGGCAGCATCGCGATGCCGGGCGATTTCCTCAAGATCCAGGGTATCGATTTTGAAACTGCCCCAGGACTCGACCAGCGGGTGAGTCTTCACGCCCGACTTTACCGGATACTCGAAGTTCAGCGACGCATACATGCTCTGCGCGGTATCACTCGCGAGGAACTCGATCAGTTTGACCGCGTCGGCTTTGTTACTGGCATTCTTTATGATCCCGGCTCCGGATATATTCACGTGCTGTCCGCGGCCGTTCTGGTCGAAGAACTGTACACGCACGACATTCGCCCACCGTTTCTGCTCCGGTTTTTGTTCGTTGGTGGCCATTTTGCCCAGGTAATAGTGATTGGTAAGCGCCACGTCGCAAACCCCTTCGTAAATCCCCTTGGCCTGCGCACGATCGTTGCCCTGCGGCTTGCGCGCCAGGTTGCGTTTCACACCGCGCAGCCATTGTTCGGCCACAACTTCACCGTCATGAGCAATCACTGCTGCAATCAGCCCGATGTTGTACACATGCTTACCAGAACGCATACAGATACGGCCCTGCATTTTGGGATCCGCCAGATCCGCCAGCGTTTTCAGTTCCCCCGGTGTGACGCGGTCTTTACTCACCAGCGCAACACGCGCCCGGGTGGTGAGCCCGAACCACAGCCCGTCGGGATGGCGGAAATTGGCGGGGATGTTTGCATTGAGGACCGCGGAGTCCACAGGTTCCAGCAGGTCGGCTTCACGCAATGCATCGAGCCGCCCGATATCCACGGTGAGAATCGCGTCGGCGGGATTGTTGGCGCCCGCCGATTTGATTTTTTCGATCATGCCTTTCCTGGCGAATACCACGTTGACTTCGATGCCGGTCCGTCGAGTGAACTCCGCAAGTATCGGCTCGATCAGAAACGGCTGGCGATAGGAATAGAGATTGACTTCGCCGGCGGCCAGACCGGCAGGCGCGGACAGCATGACGATTGATGCAACCGCAAAGATCAACAGATTGCGCATGATTAACTCCAAAACGTAATGCGAATCAATAACATTTACCAGTGTTCGGCTTTTATAAACCAATACTCACGTAAACGCAAATTATTCTCGATTGCGAACGATTAACGTCAATGCTCGCATCCGGAAACGGGACGGTGCCGGGCAAGGACATGCTCGGTAAACGGATCGACATGGGTTTCCCGTGCTTTGCGTCTGCCCCGTAACTGGCGACCCGTTGCCCGCATCGGCGCAATGCGCGACCGCTGGCTTTTAGCAGAACATCACGGTGAGGGTGACAATCCAGATCACGTTTCCGCAAATTACCGGCGGCCTTGCGCCGCCGCCCTACTTTCGCTTCTTCACGTACAGGACCAGCTGATGGTCGACCAGCTCGTAACCGCGTTCCTCGACCAGGCGCTGCTGCAGATTCTCGATGCGGCTGTTGACGAACTCGATCACTTCGCCGGTATCGACATCGACCATGTGGTCGTGATGGGATTCGCTGGACAGCTCGAAGACCGCACGGCCGTCGTCGAAGTTGTGGCGATCTACGATGCCGGCCGCTTCGAACTGCGTCAAAACCCTGTAGACGGTCGCCAGCGCGACTGCCTCGCCAGCATCGGAGAGCTGTTTGTACACGTCCTCGGCGCTCAAATGATGCGGTTCCGCACCGTCCAGCACCTCGAGCACCTTGATTCGCGGCAACGTTATCTTCAGTCCCGCGCGTTTTAAGTCTGCGCTCTCCACGCCGCAAGCATAAACGAATCCGACAGCGGTGGAGAGAATTAACAAATGGAAGCCTATCGCCATCTGCACCCACTACCGGTGTAGTATTCGCTTTCACCGAGAAGGACAACCGCTGACCCGGGCCCTGCTGGCCCCCAGCGGGATACCCGAGGCTACCCCTGCGTACCGCAAACGCGTTGCGCTGACGCGGGATACAACCGAAGCACTTTCTGCAACAACATAAAAGACAAGGAGTCTCACGATGGCTGATGACGTCACCAACGCATGCGATATCTTGAAATCGGCGTCCCCGGATCTGCTCAAGCACGGCAATGTCGTCGCTACCGGGGTCGGTTACAAAATAACGAACGGCAGTAAAACGGACACCGTGTCCATCATCTGCTCTGTGGAGCGCAAACTGCCCGCCAATCAGCTCTCGGCATCCGATCGGGTTCCGGAAACGGTCAACGGTATTCCAACCGACGTTATCCAGACCGGGCGGATAAGGGCCCTGCAGGCGCGTACCGACAAGCACCGTCCAGCACCTGGCGGCGTGAGCATCGGACACACCGAGATTACCGCCGGTACGCTGGGCTGCCTGGTCAAACGCGGTAGTGACGTATTCATCCTCTCCAACAATCACGTTCTGGCCAACAGCAACGCTGCCGAGCGCGGCGATACGATCCTGCAACCCGGACCGGCGGACGGTGGCCGCAACCCCGAGGACAAGATCGCGGAGCTGGAGGATTTTGTGCCGGTATCGTTCATCCTGCCGGAGCTGCCGAGCGATTGCCAGTTTGCCAGCGGCGTGATCGCAGTGCTGAACGCAGGCTGCACCGCCATCGGCAGTCGTACGCGATATCGCATCGTGCGCCCGCAGGCCGATCCCAATCTCGTCGACGCGGCGATCGCCCGCCCGGTCAACCCCGCCGACGTCAGCAACGACATTGTCGATATAGGCCAATTGAACGGCTCTGCGCAAGCAACGCTCGGCATGGCGATCCAGAAAAGCGGCCGAACGACCTCTCACACCACGGGTGAAATTCAGCAGATCGATGTCACCGTCAACGTGCAGTACGGTCCAGGCAACGTCGCCCAGTTCAGCGACCAGCTGCTTGCGGGCCCGATGAGCCAGGGCGGCGACAGCGGATCGGCGGTGCTGGACATGGACCGGCGCCTGGTGGGACTGCTGTTTGCCGGCAGTGATTCGACGACGATCATGAACCGTATCGAGCATGTGTTCTCCGCGCTCAATGTATCGCTGTGATTCCGCAAGCGGCGCAGCTGCTGCTGGCCCTGGTGCTGGCGGCCGGGAGCAGTGACGTGGGGATTCGCGAAGTAAAGGCGCGTCATGAGCAGTCGTTGTTGAGTACTCCCGGCGTTGTTTCGGTTGGCATCGGTCTCGCTCCCGATGGCGAGCAGGCGATCATGGTAGGTACTTCCAGCGATCCCGCCGCGCTGCGGGACAAGTTACCGGACACGCTGGAAGGTTACCCCGTGATCGTCCAGCATACTGGTACGATCAAAGCCCAGTAACGGCGATTGCGACACCACGGCAGGGGGACGCCCGTGCGACCCCCGGCACCCTGGGCAACGGACACCGCTTACTCTGTCACTGCCCGTTTTCCGCCAGATGCGATGTCACTTTCGTGCTGATCACATCGTCAGGTGCGAACATTTATGGACAACGAATCTTTCCGCTACTGGTCCCACCAGGCGGCCGACTGGGCGGCCGATTATCGTGCATCGATTGGTGAGCGGCCGGTTCGTGCGCAGATGACACCTGGTGCAATCGGAAAACTTATCGAGGCAACACCGCCGGAAGCACCGCAATCCATGGAGTCGATTTTCGCCGACTTTGAACGCATCGTTCCCGACGGCATGACGCACTGGCAGCACCCGAGGTTTTTCGCCTATTTTCAAAGTAACGCCGCGCCCGCCGCGGTGATCGCCGAGCAGCTCGCGGGCGTCATGGCTGCGCAGTGCATGCTCTGGCAAACGTCGCCGGCCGCCACTGAACTGGAAATCAAGATGGTCGACTGGCTTCGCCAGTCGGTTGGGTTGCCCGACGAGTTCAAGGGTGTCCTGCAGGACACCGCTTCGTCAGCCACACTGTGCGCAGTGCTGACCATGCGCGAACGGGCGCTCGGCTGGTCGGGTAATCAGCAGGGATTGGCAGGCAAACCCGCCGTGCGCATTTATGCTTCAACTCGTACGCACACGTCCGTGGACAAGGCTTTGTGGATTGCCGGCATCGGCCAGGACAATCTGGTCAAGATTCCGACCGATGAAAATTTCGCCATGCGGGTCGATGCGCTACGTGCAGCGATCGCGGCGGACCGCGAGAACGGCCTGTTGCCAGCCGGGGTAGTTGTTTGTGTCGGCGGCACATCGATCGGTGCGACAGACAACGTGCAGGCGGTTTGCGAAACAGCGCGTGAAGCCGGACTGTATTCGCATGTGGACGCGGCGTGGGCCGGTTCGGCGATGATCTGCCCCGAGTTCCGTCGTCTGTGGCGCGGCGTCGAACTCGCCGACAGTATAGTGATCAACCCGCACAAATGGCTGGGGGCATCCATGGAGTGTTCCGCGCACTTCGTGCGCGAACCGCAAACGCTGGTCAAGACCCTCGCCATACAGCCCGAATATCTGAAGACCCATGGCAAAGACGGGCTGGTGAATTTCAGCGAGTGGTCAGTGCAACTGGGGCGCCGTTTCCGCGCGCTGAAGGTATGGTTTCTTTTGCGGGCTTACGGGTTACAGGGGCTGCGCGCCCGTATCCGCAATCATGTTGCCTGGTCCGAGCAACTCGCCGCAAGGCTCGCGAGTGAGACGGACTTCGAAATCGTCACTGCGCCGATTCTCTCGTTATTCTCGTTTCGTTACACGCCGTCGAACCACGATACCGACCTCGATGCCCTGAATCTGAAACTGATCAATGCGATCAACGACGATGGCCGCATCTACCTGACGCAGACATCCCACGACGGCAAGCTGGTGGTGCGCTTCGTTGCGGGACAATTCGATACCCAGGAAAGCGACATCGATATCGCTTTCACTACGATTTGCGAGGTTGCGCGGGCTCTGTAGCAGGCCTGGCCACAAATAGCCGTCACCGCCGGCAGCGCACAGCAAACGGGACAGGCAGAGGCGCTGCCCGGTCCCTGCGTATCACACTCGTGGTATGGCAATTCAACCGCTTGGGAATTGTCGCTACCGGATGCAGCGGGCGCGCCATGCGCAGGCATGGCGGCCCTGATCTACCGCAAACCAAACCTCGACGGGCACGAGGCCGGTGAACGCCGCCTACTGGCCCAGCGAAACGATATACGCCGTCACGTCCTTGATTGCCTGGTCGTCCGCCAGAGTCATCGCCATCGGACGCATCTGCGCGCCGAACGCATCTTTTGCATGCGTGCCGCGAATACCGGCCTTGTAGTTCTGCAGTTGCCTGACCAGATACCAGTCCGCAAGCAGCGCGAGCGCGGGGGCGTTAAGCGCCTTATTGCCTTCGCCCTTGACACCATGGCAGGCGATACAGGTGCCGTACAGGCTTTTACCTTTTCCGGAGTCGCCATCCAGCGTGGCGGAATTCTTGGCCGCTGCCAATGATGCGGTATAGGCGGCGACATTCGCGACGGCGTTGTCATCGGCGAGCGTCATTGCCATCGGCCGCATTTGCGCACCGAACGCGTCTTTGGGATTAGTGCCGCGGATACCCTGCTTGAAATTGCTCAGCTGTCTCGCTGTATACCATTCCGCCTGACCGGCAAGCGCCGGTGCGTTGAGCGCAGCGTTGCCCTCGCCTCGCACACCGTGGCAGGCCTGACACACTGAATACGTGGCCTTACCGGCCGCTGCATCCCCGGCCCATACCGGGTTGCCCAGCACCGAACCGCACAGTAACACCGCCGTCGCTAACCGTTTCACCATTGTTCTCCTTTGCGAGGTTTTACTCATCAGCCGTAAACGCCGATAGCCTACACATTGTTACGGCGAATCCCAACCCGGATCCCCGTACGGTTGATGTCGATCAAGGGCAACGGACAGAAAACGGAGTCCGGCCAAGCCGACCCCGTTTTCTCCCGGCCGACTCCGGCCGCTACCAGGCAGACTGATCGACGCGCAGACCTGGCGAGAAACCGCCACCGGTGGCGGCATCCGCCGTGCTGCCGGTCACGTCCATGTGGGCCTGCAACGCCGCTGTTTCGTCACCGTCCGGAGTGCGATTCAGGCTCATACCAGCGACGCTGGCACCGAGGGTTGCCGTGTCGATGACATCGCCGGACGCCGTCGCCAGGGTTACAGTATCGCCGCCGTTGTTGAGGCTCAGGCCGCCGGTGCTGGCACTGAGCGCGTGGCCGCTTTCGTGCAGCGCCATGAACCCCGGACTGGCAGCAGCTAAATTTCCAGTGCCAAATATCACCAGCGAGCCCCCGGCGGGCAAGGTGGTCGGATTGGCAAAAGTATGCCGGACAGCGGTAGCATCGGCCAGCGTGTGCCCGCTTACATCGACCGGCGTGGTGCGCAGGTTCACCAGCTCTACGAACTCGTCGTCCACATTGCTTTGCACACCGTCACGATTCGCATCCAGCCCGCCCGGATTCGGCAACGCCTCGTTGACGATGATGTCGCCGGCCGCCGTGGCGGCAACGATGGAAAACCCCGTTGCGGTTCCGGTAAAAGCCGAACCGACCACCTGCACATCGACGCTGCCCTCCGGAATGAGCGGCACTTCCGCGGTCAATATAACCGCGTCGATGGCAACCACACTGGTCGAAGCCACGCCCCCGAACGTCACGGTTGGTGGCGTCACGGTGAAATCGTCGCTGAACCCGCCGGTAAAGATCGTCACAACGGTGCCGCCCGCGGCGGACGCGAGATTGGGTGCGATCGTATTTATGTCCGCGGGGTCGGTGGTGGGGGATTCGTCATCAGGGGGATCCGTACCGGGATCCGGCGGCGGATCATTGCCCGGGGGATTGTCTACGGGC
>JAOTYY010000377.1 GCA_029861595.1 Gammaproteobacteria bacterium | reverse complement strand
CCGGCGGCAACGCCATTTTCCCGCAACAGATCGGTCGCCGCTGCCACTGCGGCATACAGGTCACCGTTGCGCAGCTGCGTGCCGTCACAATCGATCAGCGCGGGCGCCCCTGGATCGGTGCGGCAGCGCAAAATATGATGAATTTTTTCCAGCTCGTGCATCGGCTCGTTGGTTGCCACGCCGCAGGCGGCCGGCAACAGAGCTTACCCACGAGCAGCAGACGGCGCCACCTCGCGGGCCGCACCGACTGATAGAATCCCTGTGTACGCTGCCGAGGAACGGGTATGAGCCAGCACGAACCAAGAACCGGACAGACGTTGGCGCAGGTTCTCGAAAAACGCGCCGCCACGCTGGCCGATAAAGCGTGGATCGTCACGCCGGGCGAGACCGTTACGTTTGCACAGATGGCGTTGCGCGCCACTCGGTTGGCATACGGGTTTCGTACTTTGCAGATCGATGCAGGCGATACCGTGCTGCTGATGCTTCCGGATGGCCTGCCTATTCTGCTCGCGTGGTGTGCACTGGCGAAGTTCGGCGCGATCGAGGTGCCGGTGAACACGCGTCTGCGTGGCAATGTGCTGGCCCATATCGTCAACGATTCGCGCGCCAGCACCATCGTCGTGCACGGTGATTACTTGCCACAGCTCACTCAAGTCGCTGAGCAGTTGCGGTATCTGCGACGCGTGGTACTGGTCGAGGGCGACGCCGTAATGCAAATGTTGCCTGGCGAATTACGGCATTGCGACCTGGTTCGTTTCGGCGATCTGTGCGATGTCGATGAACAAGCCGCGCTGGCTGATCCGAGCTATCGGGGCATTACCGCGGTCATGTACACATCCGGTACCACGGGTCCGTCCAAGGGTGTGATGATTACGCACGCGCACGCCTACGAGTATGCGCTGGGCGTCGCAGAGTCGCTGGAGCTTCGCGAATCGGACGTTTATTACAATCCGCTGCCGCTGTTCCACATTGCCGGACAATGGGCCGCCGTTTACGCTTGCCTGATAACCGGTGCTACTGTAGTGCTGCCGCCGGCATTCACGTTGGATGGGTTCTGGGCCGATGTGCAACGCCATCGCGCGACCTGCACGTTCCTGCTGGGTGCCATGGCGAACTGGTTGTATCGCCAGTCTCCCAGCGAGGCGGAGAGAAACAACACTATGCAACGCATGCTGGTGGTACCGCTGTTACCGGAAATCGAAGACTTCAAGCGACGCTTCGATTGCCTGGTTTCGACCACCTGGGGTTCCACTGAAATAAACGTGCCGACTCGGTCCAGCTTCGAGCTGGCAAATAACAAAACCTGCGGTTACGTGGCCAGCGACCGTTACCAGGTGCGCATCGTCGATGAGAACGATGAAGAGTGCCCACCCGGTGTTCCAGGAGAGGCGGCGGTGCGTGCTCACGAACCGTGGATCCTGATGGCAGGTTACTGGAACAATCCCGAGGCCACCGTGCACGCCTGGCGGAATCAGTGGGTGCGTACCGGGGACATGCTGATGCGCGACGAGAGCGGTAACCTCTATTTCGTCGATCGTCTCAATGATGCGATCCGTCGTCGCGGCGAGAACATCTCGTCCATGGAAGTCGAAGCGGAGCTCAACGCGCACCCGGCGGTGCTGGAAAGCGCGGTCATACCGATCGCGTCCGAACACACCGAGCAGGACGTCATGGCAGTGCTCGTATTGCGCGAAGGCGCTGACCTCGACGTACCGGATATGCTGGAATTTCTCGAGCCGCGCATGGCGAAGTTCATGGTGCCGAGGTATTTCGACGTAGTGCCGGAGTTGCCGAAAACTCAAACCGGGAAAATTCAGAAATTCGCGCTGCGTGAACGCGGATTGACTCCCACCACGTGGGATCGCGAAGTGCGTTAGATCACAGGTTGCTTAACGGAGAGAACATCATGAGTGAACGCATCGTAGTGCGCAAAGAGGGACACATCGCCTGGCTGTTATTCAACCGCCCGGACAGGTTGAACGCCATGACCTTCGAGACCTGGGCGGAGTTCGACGAAAAGGTGCTGATGCTGGACAAGGATCGCGATATCCGTTGTCTGATCGTCGCCGGCGAAGGGCGCGCGTTCCTTGCCGGCCACGACGTCGGGGAAATTAAAAGCTTGAACGAGGACATTGCCTCGGGTGCATTGCCGGCCTCGCAGTTGCGCGAATGGAAGAAGAACTTGCAGAACAGCACGCGTGTTATCCGCAGTGCACGTTTCCCCGTGATCGCCGCGGTGCAGGGTTACGCGGTTGGTGCCGGCTGCGAGTTACTGTTCGCCTGTGATCTGATCGTGGCGGCTGAGGACGCGCAGTTCGGTTTTCCCGAGGTGAACCTCGGCGTCACCATCACCAACGGCGGCACGTATTTCATGCCGCGCGTGGTGGGACTCGCAAGAGCCCGTGAACTGGCATATACGGGCGAACTGATCGATGCCGCCGAGGCACACCGCATCGGCCTGGTGAACCGAGTAGTACCGGTTGGCGAAGAGCGCGAGGCCGCTGCCGCGTTGGCGGAGCGCATCGCCAGCCGGGCGCCCATTGCCGTACAGTTGCATAAAGTAATGATCGACGCGGCACAGCAATCGTCATTGGATACCGCGCTCAATTTCGAGATCGAGTCCGTGGTTCAGGCACACATGACACGTGATAATCAGGAAGGCGCAGCGGCTTTTTTCGAAAAGCGCGAGCCGCAGTTCAAGGGTGAA
>JAOTYY010000159.1 GCA_029861595.1 Gammaproteobacteria bacterium | reverse complement strand
CGCCGGCCAGTTGCTGAATGCGATGCTCAAGGCCATAGGATTGTCACGCAGCGATGTATTCATCGCCAACATGCTGAAATGCAGACCGCCCGGCAACCGCGACCCGCAGCCTAGCGAGGTGGCCGCATGCGCGGCCTATCTGCAGCGTCAGGTGCAGTTGGTGAACCCGCGACTGATTGTCGCCCTGGGGCGCGTGGCCGCGCAACACTTGTTGCAAAGCGACGCTCCGCTGGGGCGCTTGCGCGGCAATCTGCACGAGTTCGGCCCGCAGCGCATCCCGTTCCTGGCGACTTACCATCCGGCGTATCTGTTGCGCAAGCCAGCCGACAAACGCAAGTCGTGGGAAGACCTGAAACGCATTCGCGAGGTGCTGGCCGGATAATGGTTGCCGTCGTTCAGGGAAGAAGCGGTATCCGGCTGATGCGTGAGGAGGATATCGCCGAGATCATCGCTATCGAAGAAGCGGAGTACGAGTTCGGCTGGACGGAAGGCATTTTTCGCGACTGCATCCGGGTTGGCTATCTGGGCCTGGTGTATCTGGTAGATTCGGCGGTGGCCGGTTATGGGGTGGCGGCCGTGCGTGCTGGCGAATGCCACGTACTGAACCTCTGCGTCGCCCAGGAAAACGCCGGCCGGGGCTGCGCGAAAGCGCTGTTGCGACGCCTGTTACGGCTGGCAACCACGTTGCGCGCCCACACAGCATACCTCGAGGTGCGGCCGTCCAACCACATCGCCATAAACCTGTACCGGGGCGCGGGCTTTCGACAGATCGGCGTGCGCCGCGACTACTATCCTGCGCGTATCGGGCGCGAAGATGCGCTGGTGTTGTCCAAATCGCTGGACGGATCGTGAATCGATCGAGCCGCGATCCGTACACGGCCATGGCATAGTTCCCGGCGCGCCGCTATAATCGCGCGCTTTTCGCCGCCGGTCTCCAGGCCGAGCGCGCACTGATTCACCAATCCATGATCGACGAAATCGACCGACGCCGAACGTTCGCAATTATTTCCCATCCGGATGCGGGAAAGACCACCTTGACCGAAAAACTGTTGCTTTTCGGCGGGGCTATTCAAATGGCGGGCACGGTGAAGGGGCGTAAAGCCTCACGGCATGCCACGTCGGACTGGATGGCCATGGAACAGGCACGTGGAATATCCGTGACCTCCTCGGTCATGCAGTTCGAATACCGCGATTGCGTCGTCAACCTGCTCGACACACCCGGGCACGAGGATTTCTCCGAGGATACGTACCGCACCCTGACCGCGGTGGATTCTGCGCTGATGGTCATCGATGCCGCGAAAGGGGTGGAGGAGCGCACGGAAAAGCTGATGGACGTGTGCCGTATGCGAACCACCCCGGTAATGACGTTCATCAACAAACTGGATCGCGACGGCCGCGATCCCATCGAACTCATGGATGACGTCGAACACACACTGAAGATAGCGTGCACACCGGTCACCTGGCCGGTCGGCATGGGCCGCGGTTTTCGCGGTGTCTATCACGTGTGGCGTGATGTTTTCTACCTGTACCGCGATGGTTGCGGCGGGCACACCGTGAAGGGGCTGCACAACAAGGAACTGGACGGAGCATTGGGCACGGAAGCCGAACAGTTGCGCGAGGAACTCGAACTCGTGCTGGGCGCGTCACATGAATTCGACGCACAGGCCTATCTCGCGGGCGAACAGACGCCGGTCTTTTTCGGCTCCGCGTTGAACAATTTCGGCGTCGCGGAATTGCTCGACGAATTCGTCGAAATTGCGCCACCGCCTGCGCCGCGTGCTACCAGCAGCCGCGAGGTTGCGCCCGGCGAGTCGCAGTTCACGGGTTTCGTATTCAAGATTCAAGCGAATATGGACCCGGCACATCGCGATCGCATAGCTTTTCTGCGCATCTGCTCGGGGAGCTATCGAAAAGGTATGCGAATGCGTCATGTGCGACTGGGCAAAGACATGAAAGTGGCGAATGCGATGACGTTTCTGGCTGCCGAGCGGGAGCAGGCGGAGGTTGCCTATGCCGGTGACGTAATCGGTTTGCACAACCACGGCACTATTCGTATCGGCGATACCTTCACGGAGAAAGAAGACCTGACATTCACCGGCGTGCCGAACTTCGCCCCGGAAATCTTCCGGCGTGCCAGGCTGCAGGATCCGCTGCGCGCCAAAGCCCTGTTGAAGGGTCTGCAGCAGTTGTGCGAGGAGGGCGCCACGCAACTGTTCCGGCCACTGGTGAATAACGACCTGCTGCTGGGTGCTGTCGGGATTCTGCAGTTCGAGGTCGTGGCGCAGCGATTGCGCGATGAATACGGCGTCGAATGCGGTTTCGAGACGGTGCCGATTTATACCGCCCGCTGGGTGGAAGCGAACGCGCCTGCGATGGCTAGGCTGCGCGAGAAAGCGGGCGCGCAACTGGCCGAAGATCATGCGGGCGAACTGGTTTACCTGGCCTCCACGCGGGTCAACCTGCAGATGGCCGAGGAACGCCACCCGGAAGTGGTATTCCACAAAACGCGTGAACAGTCGGGTCTGGCGGCTTGAGCGCCCGTGAAGAGAAAATAAAGCTGGTCGACGTGGTGAAAAGTGTGGCCGCGGCGTTTTTCGGTGTGCAAAGCAATCGCAACCGGGAACGTGACTTCAAGCACGGCAGGCCGATTCACTATATCGCCATCGGCGCTGCCGCAACGGTAGTGTTCGTGTTGGTTATGTGGGGCGTGGTCAAGTTGTTCCTGACACTCGTGTTGCCAACGTGATCCTGGCACAGCAGGAAGGCTGCAAGATTGCTGCAACGATAGAAGCCTCCGAACGGACGTCATGCGCACCGCAGGCGAGAATCGATTGTGATTTTACGCCATCCGGCGAACCGTGCACTCCGCAACATAGAGGGCTAGCTAGTTGCTAGCCCTGCAACTCGGCGATTCTATCGCGCTGTAAACGCAGCTGTGCGATTGCGTGTTCCGCCTCACTCAGTTTGCCGCGCTCCTTGTCGATCACCGGACCGGGCGCCTTCGCTACGAAAGCAGGGTTGTCGAGCTTGTTGCGAGAGCGTTCCAGGGTCTTGGCGTGCTGGGCAATTTCCTTGTCGATGCGCTGCAGTTCCGCCTCTTTTTCGATCAACCCGCTCAGCGGAATCAGCAATTTCGCCTCGCCGACGAGTGCCATTGCTGCTTGCGGCGCCCGGGATTCGTCTGCCAGCCAGATTATGCCGTCCAGGCGCGCCAGTGAGGTGAGCCACTCACTGTAGTCGTTGAGCAGGCGCTGATCCTCGTCGCTGCCATTGCTGAACATCACCGACAGACGCCTGCCTGGTGAGATATCGTATTCCGAGCGGATCCGCCGAACACCCATCACAAAACTCTTCAACCAGGCGATGTCGGCGCTGGCAGTTTCGTCTGCTTTCTGTATCTGCGCTTGAGGATACGCCTGGCGCATGATCGTATCACTCTCCTTGCCCAGCGGTGGCGCTACCCGTTGCCACAGTTCCTCGGTGATGAAGGGCATGAACGGATGCAGCAGACGCAGAAGAGTTTCCAGCACCGACAGCAGCGTAAAACGCGTGGCATTCGCGGCCTGCTCATCCGTGCCGGAAAGCACCGGTTTGGACAGCTCGACATACCAGTCGCAGTACTCGTTCCAGGTAAAATCGTAAATCGCCTGCGCGGCAAGGTCGAAACGGTAGCCGGCGAAGTTGTCATTCACGCTTTGCTCGAGTGTTTGCAGCTCGGACACTATCCACCGATCTGCCGGTCCGCGTTGCTCAGGCGGCTGCGGTTTATGGCCTTCCGTGCTCATCAACACATAGCGGCTGGCGTTCCACAACTTGTTGCAGAAATTGCGATAGCCCCCGATGCGGTTGAGATCGAAGCGTATATCACGCCCGGTCGAGGCCAGGGCGGCGAACGTGAAGCGTAACGCATCCGTACCGAATGAGGGGATGCCTTCGGGGTATTGCCTGCGAGTCGTTTTCTCGATGCGTTCCGCCATGTGAGGCTGCATCAGTCCACTGATGCGTTTGGCGACCAGGTCGTCCAGGTCGATCCCGTCGATCAGGTCGATGGGATCGAGCACGTTGCCTTTGGACTTCGACATCTTCTGTCCGTCGGCGTCGCGCACCAGACCGTGGATATAGACTTCGCGGAATGGCACGTCGTCCATGAACTTGAGCCCGAACATGATCATGCGCGCGACCCAGAAGAAAATAATGTCGAACCCGGTGACCAGCACCGAGGTCGGGTAGAACGTCTTCAGCGCCTGGGTCTGTTGCGGCCAGCCGAGAGTGGAGAACGGCCACAACGCAGAGGAAAACCACGTGTCCAGTACGTCGTCTTCCTGCCCCAGCGCGAGATCGTCGGCGAGCTGGTACTTGGCCCTGGCGGCCGCCTCATCGTGCGCGACATAGATATTGCCGGCGTCGTCGAACCATGCGGGTATTCGGTGGCCCCACCAGATCTGGCGGCTGATGCACCAATCCTGAATGTTCTCCATCCAGTTGAAGTAGGTCTTGCTCCAGTTTTCCGGAACGAATCGAATGCGTCCGTCACGTACCGCACGAATGCTCTCCTCGGCCAGAGGCGCAGTGCGCACGAACCATTGGTTGGTCAGGTAGGGTTCCACGACCGCATGCGAGCGGTCGCCCCTGGGAACCATCAACTTGTGCTCGTCGACGCGCTCCAGCAGATCGAGCGCGGCCAGGTCGGCGACCACCTTGTCGCGAGCCTCGAAGCGGTCCAGGCCGCGATAGGCGGCTGGCGCGTTTTCATTGAGCGACGCATCGTCGGTGAACACATTTATCATCGGCAGGTCGTGGCGTTGACCGACGTCGTAGTCATTGAAGTCGTGGGCAGGGGTTATTTTGAGGCAGCCGCTGCCGAATTCCGGGTCGACGTATTCGTCGGCGATGATCGGAATCCTGCGCCCGCAAAGCGGCAGTTCCACCTGTTTGCCGATGAGTGACTGATAGCGCTGGTCCTGCGGATTTACGGCGACCGCGGTGTCACCCAGCATGGTCTCCGGGCGGGTAGTCGCGACCACCACGAATTCCGCGCTGTCAGCCAGCGGATAACGAAGGTGCCAGAGCTTTCCTTGTTCCTCCGCGGAAATAACCTCCAGATCGGAGACCGCCGTGTGCAATACGGGATCCCAGTTCACGAGGCGCTGGCCACGATAGATCAATCCCTCGTCGAAAAGTCGCACGAAGACCTGGGTAACCGCTTCGGATAAATCCGGTTCCATGGTGAAGCGTTCCCGCTGCCAGTCGGCGGACGCTCCCATACGCCGCAACTGCCGGGTGATGGTGCCGCCGGATTCCTCGCGCCATTGCCAGACGCGTTCGACAAACGCGTCGCGGCCCAGATCGTGCCGCGTTCTTCCCTCTGCGTCGAGTTGCCGTTCGACAACCATCTGCGTAGCGATGCCGGCGTGGTCGGTGCCAGGCTGCCACAAGGTGTTGTGCCCGAGCATGCGGTGGTACCGAATCAGGCAATCCATGATCGCGTCCTGGAACGCATGGCCCATGTGCAGCGTGCCAGTCACGTTGGGTGGGGGAATCATGATGCAGTACGGGTCACCGTGTCCGGCAGGCGCGAAATAGCCGCGTTCCTCCCAGAGGTCGTACCAGCGCTTTTCTATCGCGTGAGGCTCGTAAGTCTTTTCCATCGAGTGCTCTTGTTTGACGCACTTGGCGACGACCGTGGGCTGAGCCTCAGTCGGTGCGGGTTTAGCTGTCCTAATGCAGCGCTATTCTACGAAAAAAGCATCCGTTTTCGAGACTTTATTGCTGTATCAACGCCCGCGACGAACGGTTTTGTGGACTGTATTGGGAGTAGGGAAGTCGGTGCGCTGCACACGGGCGGCGCACCGCAACACTTTTTTGTTTATTGAATGACCATGCTGGTTATGAACATGCCTTTGACGTCGATGGCCTCGCCCTGCCGCTTGGTCAGCACCTCGCGCATCACCGCAACAGCGTTGTCCATAAACTGCTGTTTCTGTTTGACGCCTTTCAAATCCGCGGCCTGCATATCGCCCAGCAACATCAGCAATTCGTGCCGTACCGCGGGCATGTGCAGCCGTAACGCGGTCTGCGTGGCTTCGTTGGAAACCATTGCCTGGGCCTTGATCTGTACGAATTTCTTGCCATCAGCCAGGTTGGTCAGGAAGTGCGGGTGCATGCTAACGTAGATCGACGGCGTTTCCTCACCATTGGAATCACCACTGGCGATGCCGGATGAGAACCAGGTGAGTGCGATCGCCGCGCTGAAAAGGGGAACGAGTAATTTAAGCATTTGTTCGGCTCCTGGGCCCAGGTATCCAAACAACGTAGCGGCCGCAATCGGGAATGCTTTAACGTTTTTTTTGCACCTGCTCCAGCAGGTGTTCGAACTCCTCGCGCAGTTCCTCGCGCAGCACCTGCGCGTGTTTGTCCAATACGCGGTCGATTGCGCCTTCGATGTCGAGGATCTCGAGGTTCGCGCCTAGCAGGCTGTCGTACACCGCCGAATCATCGATTTCTTCTTCAACTGGCTCCTCGACGTCGCTTGCGCGGCGTTCGGTACGCACCACCTGTCCGCGCGCTGCGCGATGGCCCGGTACGACCACGTCGTGCAACACCGGTATATCCTGCGGCGACGGCGGTTTGATGGCGCTCATGCTGCGGGTTTCATGCGCTTACCTTGTGATACTCCAGCGGATAGCCCCGGTCCCTGTAAAACGAATATCGCGTGCGGGCTGCTGCGCGTTGTGTATCGTCGTCGCCAAGCACTTCCAGAACGCGCTCGAAGCGACTGAAAAATACCGGAACTTCGTTGTCCATGTTGACCAGCACGGAGCGCTTTCCCTGCGGCTCGGCACCATAACCCAGCAGCACTGGACACGCATCGCTCAAGGGCGTCGCTTGGGTTACGATTTCGTGAGGCACGAAGCTGCCCTGCTGGAAGGTCCACAGCAGATCGTCGATATGGTGGGCGTCGGCTTGCGAGGATGTGTGCACGAACACATCGTTGCCCAGCGCGAACGCCTTCTGCACCAGGCGGCAGACGAATGATTCGCGCTGCCTGTGGTGCACCAGGTAGAAATCGACTTGGGTCATCGTAATTTGTCGATCAGCGTCTGTGCTCCAGCAAGTACTGCATCAACAGTGGCACGGGCCGCCCGGTCGCGCCCTTCTTGGTACCGCCGAGCCAGGCGGTGCCAGCTATATCGAGATGTGCCCAGCGGTATTTCTTGGTAAAGCGGGACAGAAAACAGGCCGCTGTGATGGTACCGGCCGAGCGACCGCCGACGTTTGCCATATCCGCGAAATTGGTCTTCAGCTGTTCCTGATATTCATCCCATAATGGCAGTTGCCAGCATCGATCGCCTGCGCTGTCGCCTGCTGCGAGCAGACGGTCGGCGAGTTTCTGGTCGTTGCTCATCAAGCCGGATGCATGCTCGCCCAGCGCTATGACACACGCGCCAGTTAGCGTCGCTATGTCGATCACCACGTCCGGATTGAAGCGTGCCGCATAGCTCAACGCGTCAGCCAGAATGAGGCGTCCTTCGGCATCGGTGTTAAGGATTTCAATCGTCTGCCCCGACATGCTGGTGACTACGTCGCCCGGCCGAGTGGCGAGCCCCCCCGGCATGTTTTCAGTTGCCGGCACCAGGCCGACGACGTTCAGCGGGAGATCGATTTCCGCGCAGGCCTTCAGGGTGCCGAACACACTGGCGGCACCGCACATGTCGAACTTCATTTCGTCCATCGTGGCGGCTGGTTTCAGCGAAATACCCCCGGTGTCGAAGGTCACGCCCTTGCCGACCAGCACTACGGGTTTTTGTTTGGCCGGGCCGCCCCGGTACTGAAATACGATGAGTTTGGCCGGCTGGCGGCTGCCGCTGGAGACCGATAGCAGCGAACCCATACCGAGTTCGTGCATGCGTTTTTCCTCGATGATCTCGACGCGCAGTTTGACCCGGCCCTTCTTCAGTTCGCGAGCCTGTTCGGCCAGATGTGTCGGTGTGCACACGTTTGCGGGGCGATTACCCAGATCACGGGCGAAATTTACGCCGACGCCGATTGCGTGCCCGATGCGTGCCCCAGCCTTGGCGGCGCTGGTCTGTCGACCGTCTTTAGTGACGAGAGTTACGCGCTTCAGCGGAAGGGTGTTGTCGTTGCTCTTGAGTTCCGTAAAACGATACGATGCGGCGGTCAGCGTTTCACTGATGTGGCGTGCGGCGTGTTGTGCGTCCCCGCCTTCGATCAACCAGTCGTCCAGGAACAACGCCGCGTTGGCTGCTCCGCTATCACTCAGCGCCGTCGCGGCCGCGTTTAACGCCTTCTTGGTCTGCCCCAGGGTGGTGGCGTCTGCCTTGCCGCCGGCGACCAGCAGAACGCGATCTGCCGCGACGTTCGGCACGTTGTGCAACAACAGCGTTTTGCCTTTGCGCAGATCGCCCGACTTGACGATGCGGCTGAGAAAATCTTTGCTCGCCTCGTTGAGCAGCACCGCGGAGCGCGACAGCTTTCGTTTTTCGTGCACCACGACGACCAGGCACGCCGATTTCATGCTCGCAGGCGAGGCTTGTTTAACACTGATATCCATCAATGACTTCCATTGGTAGGTTGTTCGGATCGGCAATTCAACCGGCCGGCCGGCAATTGTAAGCCAAAGCGTGCGATGACGGCACATTTGCGCCGCCGCGTAAAACGGCTAGGATATCAAACCACAGTCTCGAAGATGTCGGTCCCAGGTGTGTCCGGTTCTTTACCGGGTTGCAGCACCCAAGCAGAATCCACTATGCAGTATTGCCGATCCATGCCAGCGAATGCCCGCCTACCGGTTTCGTTCGTTATGTCGGCGCATCGGGTGGGTGTGCCAAGCTGATGCGCATCGTCGATCGCTACATCTTGCGCGAAATCGGCGAGAGCTGGATTGCCGTCAGTGCTGTATTGTTGCTCATTCTGGTCGGTAACGCCTTTCTAGTCATTTTTCGCAAGGTCGGCGGCGGCGATATTCCCGCCGATGCGGTGGCGCCGTTTCTGTTCACCTATATGATCCGCTCGCTGGTGGCGGTTATCCCTTTCAGTCTGTACCTGGGAATCTTGATCGGCATCGGACGTCTGTACCGGGACAGCGAGATGGCTGCTCTGGCGGCTTGTGGCGTCGGCGGCTGGGGGATTTATCGTCCGGCGCTGATTCTCAGCGTGCCAGCCGTCCTGAGCGTCGCGTTCGTCGTTTTTTACGCTACACCCTGGGCGGCGCATATCGAACGTGCGGCGAGCACCGAAATCGCCAACCGCTCGGAACTCGCCGGTGTGGACGCGGGGCGATTCAACGAGTCACGGGACGGCAACACGGTTTTCTTTGTCGCCGAGCTGACCGATAAGCGCACCAAGATGAACGACGTCTTCGTGCACGGACCGGATCCGGAAGGTGGTTCGGGGCTGGAAACGGCTCGCTATGCCGCGCAGGAAACGCAGGATGGCGCGCGTTACGTTGTCATGTACGACGGAGTGCGTTATATCGGCACGCCCGGGCAGGCGGATTACAAAATCATCGAGTTCGCCAAACACGGGGTGACGGTGCCACTGCCGCGCGGCGGCGAAGCCAGTTTGCGTCGAACCGGCAAGTCCCTGCAGCAACTGCTGGCTTCGACCAATCTCTATGACCGAGCCGAGTTGGAATGGCGCATTGCGGTCATGGTTTCGGTGGTTGTGCTCACTGTACTGGCGGTACCCCTTAGCTACACCGCGCCGCGCCAGGGGCGCTACGCACGACTTGCCATCGCGGTGCTGATTTATGTGCCGTACCGGAATTTACTTGTGGTCGCAAAAAGCTGGCTGGGAAACGGTGAATCGTTGCCGTTGCTAGGCATCTGGTGGGCGCACATACCTGTGTTGCTGCTGGCTGCCGGCATGATTGTGTATCAGGGTGGCTATCTGCGCCTGGTCCGATTGCGCGCATGAGTATACTTGACCGTTACCTCGCCAAGGCCATCGTGCAGGCGTCCCTGCTGGTGCTATTCATGCTATTGGCGATCGACCTCGCGTTTGCGTTTTTTTCTGAGATGGATGACGTAGGCAAAGGCGACTACCAGCTGTTGGATGCAGTGTGGTATGTCGCGTTGACAGTTCCACGCCGTTGTTACGTGCTGTTTTCAATGGCTGTATTGCTCGGAAGTCTGGTGGGCCTGGGTTCTCTCGCCAGCCACAGCGAGTTT
>JAOTYY010000376.1 GCA_029861595.1 Gammaproteobacteria bacterium | reverse complement strand
GCATTGGAGCCAATGCGCGCCCCATCGCCGAGCGAGATCGGCCCGAGCACCTTGGCACCAGCACCGATCACCACCTCATCACCTAATGTGGGGTGACGTTTTCCTTTTTTCCATGACGTGCCACCGAGCGTAACCCCATGATACAGCGTGCAATCGTCACCGATGACCGACGTCTCACCAATGACTACACCCATGCCGTGATCAATAAAGAAGCGCCGCCCAATGGTGGCGCCCGGGTGAATCTCGATGCCGGTGAACCAGCGCGAGAAATGCGACAACCAGCGTGCCAGCCAGCTCAGTCCGGACCGCCACAACCGATGCGAAATCCGATGAAACAGCAGTGCATGAAAGCCCGGGTAACAGGTCACCACCTCCCAGGTCGAGCGTGCAGCCGGGTCCCTCTCGAAAACCACGCGAATGTCTTCCCGAAGTCGTTCAAACATGTCGAATCCCCTGCACAGCTACCGGAAAACGCGCAATTCTACTGACCTTTGTCCTGCATTGCGCTGAGGATGCCGCGAAGAATATTGACTTCTTCCTTCTCGAGGCGCGCGCGCGCGAACAAGCGTCGCAGCCGCTGCATCAGCCGGTTCGGTTGTGCCGGATCAAGAAATTCAGTCTCATACAACACCTGTTCGAGGTGTTCGTAGAAACGTTCCACGTCGTCGTGAGCGGCCATCTTTACGGATGCGTCCGGTTGCACATCGCGGGGAATATCGAGCGCCATCCTGAGTTCATAGGCAAATACCTGCACCGCCTGAGCAAGATTCAATGACGCGTACGCTTCGTTGGTGGGAATCGTCGCGATCAGCCCGCACTTGCCGATCTCGGCAATGGTCAGACCGGCCCGCTCGGTACCGAACACAAGCGCGACCTCCCCCCGCGGCGTTTCGCCCACAAGCCTTTGGCAAGCCTGCCTGCACGAAACCACCTCATGGCTCAGGTTGCGATGACGTGCCGTGGCCGCGATCGCCATCACCGTGCCGGCCAGCGCCACATCGAGCGACTCGCACACCACTGCTTTGTCCAGCATGTCGGCGGCACCGGTAGCCAATGCCAGCGCGTCCGGATGCGGAAAGTGTTTGGGGTTCACCAGATACAGGCGGGACAAACCCATCGTCTTCATCGCCCGCGCCGCCGCGCCGATATTGCCGGGGTGGCTGGTATGCGAGAGCACAATGCGCACTGCGCTCAGGTCAGTGTCGTCACGCACGCCGTTTCCGTCCGGACAAACTCAGGGTGCTGTAAAACACATCCTCTCCGTTCCCACAACAACAACGCGAAAACCAAGAAAAACGCTCACCGCCGAGGCCGCTGAGGACGCGAAGGAACGACGGCAGACAGATTGGATTGACGTTTGAACGGGGATACGCAGAGCCCGAAATCTCGCGCACCACCACATGCTGCCTTTCGCAAACCACCTGCACCCGGGCAATTGCTTGTTTGTAAGTAATGATTTTCTCGGCGGCCACTGCGTACTCGGCGGTGAGAGCAGGTGCTTTTTCGTTGCCTGAGCCTATCTTGACTGTAGGGGTTTCGAGTAACCGCCGCATAAGCAGAAAGTTGCATTCATCCGAATCGACATTCATTTAAAATCGCGGCTTCGTTCTTTTACAGCTCCAGCCAACATGCACCCGATGCTGAATTTCGCGGTGAAAGCCGCCCGTCGCGCCGGCGCCATCATCAATCGCGCCTCAGACAATCTCGATGCACTGACCGTGCGTCACAAGAGTCTCAACGACCTGGTTTCCGAGGTAGATCGCGCCGCCGAAGACGTCATCATCGACACCCTCAAGAGTGTCTACCCGGACCACGCGATCTTAGCAGAGGAAAGCGGGGCCTCAGGTCAGTCCGATTATCAATGGATCATCGATCCGCTCGACGGCACCACCAACTTCCTGCACGGCTTCCCGGTCTATGCCGTATCCATTGCGGTGGCCCACAAAGGGCAGATGCAACACGCTGTCGTTTACGATCCGACGCGTAACGACTTGTACACGGCATCACGGGGCGCTGGCGCCTTTCTCAACGACAAACGGTTGCGCGTGTCAAAACGTGACAAGCTGATTGATACGCTGATCGGCACCGGCTTCCCGTTTCGTATGGGCGCCGACATTGACGCCTATACGGCCATGTTCAGGGACCTGACGACCAAGACCGCCGGGATTCGCCGCCCCGGTGCGGCCGCACTCGATCTCGCCAGTGTCGCAGCGGGGCGCCTGGATGGTTTCTGGGAAATCGGCCTTTCTCCATGGGACATGGCGGCCGGCACGTTGTTGATTACCGAGGCCGGCGGTCTGGTCGGCGATCTCGAAGGCGAACCGAATCACATGGAAAGCGGCCGCATCGTCGCCGGCAATCCAAAGATATTCGTGCAATTACTGCAGGCGATCCGGCCGCATATTTCCGACCGATTGCGGGATTGAGTCGCACAATTGAATCGCCAGAGTGAATTGCCAGAGAAATGCCAGCGGACCGCTAATTCAGAGCAATGAACAGCCCGGCAGACAAAGCGACACGAGACAACGCGGGTTCGAAGGTGACCCGGCACACGCCGATGATGCAGCAGTACCTGCGCATCAAGGCCGAGCACGCCGACAAACTGCTGTTCTACCGCATGGGCGACTTCTACGAACTGTTCTATGACGACGCCGAACGGGCTGCCCGGCTGCTCGATATCACACTGACGTCACGCGGATCGTCTGGCGGGACGCCCATTCCCATGG
>JAOTYY010000375.1 GCA_029861595.1 Gammaproteobacteria bacterium | reverse complement strand
GGATGAGTGGGAGATCGCCATGGGCCCGGGCGGCGCTCTAGAGGCGCTGATCGAAGCCCGCGACCAGGGTCTGGTCCGCTTCATCGGAGTTACCGGCCACGGCACGCTGGTGCCGAAGATGCATCTGCGCAGTCTGTCGAACTTCGACTTCGATTCGGTGCTGGTCCCTTACAACTTCACCATGATGCAGCAGCCCGAATACGCCGCCGATTTCGAGGAGCTGCTGGCGGTTTGTCAGGAACGCAATGTTGCCGTGCAGACCATCAAGTCCATTGCCCGCAGACGTTGGACAGAACAGGATGAAGGCAAGCGCTTCAGCTGGTACATGCCGCTGCGCGACGTCGAGCCCATTCAACGCGCAGTCCAATTCGTGCTGTCGCGCCCGGGGCTGTTTCTGAACACCTCCAGCGATGCGACTTTGCTCCCCATCGTTCTCAATGCAGCCGCCGCGCCCCAGCCACACCCCGACCAGGACGCACTGCGCGCCGACACCGAATCGCTAGGAATCGAGCCGCTGTTCGTACGCGGCGTATCTGACAACATCTAGGGTGCCGCACGATATAGCCATCGTAGGCTCGGGCATCTGCGGTATGTGCACAGCCATGTCACTGGCGCAACACGGCCACCGTATTACCCTATTCGAACGCGACGACTCCCCACCGGAAGGCAACGCCGATGACGCCTTCTTCGGTTGGGATCGAAAAGGTGCGGCACAGTTTCGACATCCCCACGCCTTTCTCGGCTTGATGTGCAATCTGATCGCCGATCATTATCCGGAGCTGCTTGAACAATTCTATGCAGCTGGCGCCCGCCGCGTGGATTTCGCCGACATGCTGTCGCCGGCGCTCAGCAAAAACTACGTGCCAGCCGAGGGCGACGACAGACTGTGGGTTCTGCTGTGCCGTCGCGCAACCATAGAAACGGTCATGCGTCGCTATGTGGAAACGCTTCCGAACGTGACGATAACAAACCCCTGCACGGTGACCGGCATCATTGCAGAAAACGACCATGGCACCATCAACGTGCATGGGCTAATAGTTGAACAGGCTGGCAATCACAGCGAGCACCGAGCTGACATCACCATCGACGCAAGCGGGCGCACCACGACATTTCCGCGGTGGCTACAATCCCTGGGTGGCGAACTGGGCGAGGAGAAGGACGACGCGGAGATCGTCTACTACACCCGGCACTACCGGTTGCGCGAGGGCGAGACCGAGCCACCGCGAGGTGGACGCTCGGGAGCGGGCGATCTCGGGTATCTGAAGTTTGGCGTGTTTCCCGGCGACAACGGCAATTTCGCCATCATTCTGTGTCTGCCGGTTGCCGAAGAACGCCTCAAGAAAGCGGTGCGTGACGCCCGCCAGTTCGACGAAATCTGCTTGAGCATCCCTGGCCTGGAACCGTGGCTGGCCAACGATCGCGCAACCGGCACCACCGAACCGTTCGGGATCGGCGACATCCAGTCGGTGTGGCGCCACTTCGTCACTGATACGCGGCCGGTGGCACGCAACTTTTTCGCCGTGGGTGATGCCGCACTTCGGACCAATCCGCTGTACGGTCGCGGCTGCAGCACGGGCATTCTGCACGCCAACATACTCGCCGAGGTCATCGATCACTACCGTGATCCAGCGACCCGCGCCCTGGAATTCGAGCAACGCACCCGGGAACAGATCCGGCCGATTTTCGAAGCGAGCTTGCGCGAAGACCAGCGCGGAATCCGCCGCGCCCGCGCCAGCATGGAAAACCGTCTGCTTGAAAAGCCGGATTCGCTGAAACGTTGGTTGGGGTTGGCGTTTGCCGATGCGCTGAGCGCCGCGGCACGGGACGAGGTGCACGTTCTGCGCGGAGCGCTGCGCACGTTTCATCTGCTGGAGAAACCCGGCGCGTTCCTCAACGACTGGCGGGTTCGTGCGACGATTCTGCGCTACATGTTGCGAGGCAGGCGCAGAAACGCCGCCAGCCGCCTGCAACCCGGGCCCGATCGCGACGAAATGCACGCGAAACTCGGGCTCACCCCGGCAACGCCCTGAGCAATATCGATTGTCGCTGTACTTTGCCGGCAAAGTGGCCGAGCATCTCACAGCTTGAATCCTTAAGGTGGGAATCCATGAGTAACAGTTCATGGCAGGTTTTCGACGTCGACAGCATCAGATCGGAGATGTCGAACAAACCCGTGGAATACAAAGAGTTTCTGCGCGTGCCAACCGTCTCATGCGGCCTCTACCACCTCACAGCGGGATCTCAGGACATGCAGACGCCCCACGACGAGGACGAGATGTATTTCGTGCTCGAGGGGCGGGCGCAACTGCAGGTTGGAGACGAGGTCCACGAGGTCAAGCCCGGTTCCATCCTCTATGTGCAGGCCGCGGAGGCCCATTCCTTCTTTGAAATTGTCGAAGACATGACCCTGCTGGTGGTGTTTCCGTCCGGCGGCTGAGCTCAGTCAGACGAAACCGCCGCGAAATAATCTGTCAGGCGCTTGCCCGGCTCGTCGGGAAACGCCGAGTTCAAAACATTCACGTTCGACAGTCGGTCGATGCGGAAATTTCGGAAGGCCTGGCGCAACTCGCACCATGCCCCCAGCGTCCAGGTCTTTCCCCAGTAGGCGAGCGTCAGCGGCCAGACGATGCGCTCGCTGGCCTGATCATCGACATCGCGGTAGTCGAGAAACACCCTTGATCTGCGGTTGATCGCCTCGCGCACCTCGCCAAGCATCCGCGTGGTCGCC
>JAOTYY010000374.1 GCA_029861595.1 Gammaproteobacteria bacterium | reverse complement strand
AAACAAAAGGTGCACGAGAGTACGCTACTTTTCCATCTCGCGCGTAAACGTCGGTTTCATGTCACTGTGGAACGCGAAATTTCTCGTAAATCGCGCCTGAATTCCGGGGCATCGAGTTTGTCAACAGCATCCCGACATAGCGGACATCGCGCAACGCCTCAAAGCGCCTACATTGTGGTACTGCATCACGCTGGAACCGACCCGTCCTGGAACCTGCTACTGCGCGGCGACACCAGGCGGTCCGGATCGGACCTTCGCACTCGATAGATTAGACTAATGCAACTCGGCACCATCGCAGGGACGCGATGAAGGGGTTCGCCATTAGCATGCAAGGATGTCGCTGGGGCGGTCGACTGCGCGCGTCACTGTCCCGAACAACTGATTATTCTCCCTATACTCTCTTGAGCCTGCGCTTGCCGGCAACCAGCCCGGCAAGCACCAGCACACAAATAATGTACATCAAGGTAATTGACGACAGCGATATCCGTGCGTTGAATGCTTCATCGTAGAACCAGTACACGGCGGCCACGACCAGGTACGGGTAGCCGATCTTCGGCCCCCACTTGATTAGCCAGCGGTCAGTACCTGGTTCGGTGTTCGCGGCCGATTCGTTCGCTTGCAGCATTCGATGCCAGCGCACGATGGTCATGATCAGCAACGCCACCGCCAGATAGCAGGCCGCGAACAACAGCGACGGCACGATTATGCTCTCGCCGCCGACAAACGAGTTGCCCACGCCTTGCGCCAGGGGTAGCGCAAATCCGCGCAGCGACGAGGCGTAGAATTGTGCGTTCACGATCGAATCGATTAGTACATAGGCTGGGTAGACAACAATGGTCGCCACGACGATCAGCCACGGTTCGCCTTGCTGCAAGTCGCCGCTGAGCAAGCCGACCACTACCGCTCCCGCCAACAACACCGGATGGAGCCAGGCAATGCGTTGGCCCCAGCGCGCAACGGCAGCTTCCGGGAAATCCTCCAACGGCCAGCCCGCCGCTTCCGGCGCCACGTGCTGTGACCGGGATCGCTCGCCGCCTGGTTCACGGGGTTCCACGGTTTCGGCGAGTCGCGAAACTTCGCCGGGGGCATTCGCATCGGTCTCCGCCCGCGGCGTCATGCGGGGCAAAGTCGTCGACTTTTCAGCTACGGCGTCTGACGCCTCACCGACGTCGCTCACCGTTTCGCGCATGCGCTTGATGGTCTGGCGTCGGTAGAATGCGCCGAAAGCCAGACCCAGTAAAAGCATGATCCAGCCGCACATGATCGCACCGAAAGCAATAACGATGATCAGTGCGCCCACCGCATTGAGGATATCGCCTGCAGGTGATCCGACGATCCAGATGCCGCTTTCGACCAGACAAAGTGCAAGAAATACCAGCACAACCAGCACCACTGCGCGGAGCGGACCGAATCGCAAAGGATCGAACCAACGCGCTATCCATGCCGCAAGCAGCGCGGCTATGAACGGAAACACCATCAATGCGCCAACCAGAGAAAAGTTCGGCATGGGCATTTTCGGGTTGAACACTGCATGCACCAGCAAAGGAATCGCTGTGACGAAATAACCGAAACCAAGACATGCCCACTGCAGCCGTCGTTCTTCACTCATGTCGAAGCCTTGCACATTTCACGCAGGCTAAACAGCCTATCGCTGTACAGGTGCCCGGACCAGCGAAACGCGAGAAATCCTCGGTCCGCTAAGTCGGCGTAGCCGAAGAAATGCGGGTTGTTTGACTGGCAGGTATGGCCCCGACTACGGACCGACGTGGATCTCTGTCGATTATCGGGGGTGGTTCAGCCATCCTCGAAGCGGTGAGTCATTCCGGGGTGCCGACTTAACGGACTGCGAAGACGATCACAACGTCACACATGCGCTGCGCCGCACAAGCGAGAATCGGCTGCTCGAGACTCGAGAATTCGAACCGTCACAAAACGTATCAATAGCCGGGGAAAATTAGACGAGTTCACTCAGGCAGACCAGCCTTGCGCAGGCCATCGCGCAAATGCTCTTTCGCGGCTTCCGTATAGAAAGGGCCAATCGCCCCGAGACACGAAAATCCGGGTGCGATTCGAGGACTCTGGCCGCTGCAGTCCGTGCCTCTTCCTGTCTGCCAGCATGTGCGTAGCTCGCTACCAGGAGTAATTGAGCGTTAAGGGTTTCGTAGTCGAGGTCCTCGAAAGTCGATATTGCGTCTTCATAGCGTTCCGCCCTGATATACGCCATCATCAGCGTACGCTCCATCCAGTTCGTCAGCGGCGCAGTGCCCGCTCGCCAAGTTCCGGCTGCTGCAGCTGACCACCGATGCGAGCCTTGACCGGGCACGCGATATCTACGACGCCTTGGGCTATGCTCGCTCGCACTTGTGCTACAAGCACCGCTTGGCGTGAGGACGGAAGATGGCGGACGCGACGCTGACATATTTCAGGGGCCGGGGGCGTGCCGAGACGACGCGCTGGATGCTGGCCGTCAACGGGATCGATTTCGAACAAGTGGCGCTGGCGACGCCGGGGGACCTGGCAGCGCTGCGCACCAGCGGCAAGCTGCCCTTCGACCAGATCCCGCTGCTGGAAATCGACGGGCTTTGCCTAAGCCAATCCGGCGCGATGATCCGCTACCTGGCCCGGCGCGGCGACTTCTATGGCGACGAGGACAGCGACGCCGTTTGGTGCGACATGGTCGCCGGCGCGGCGGTGGATTTTGCCGAGACGGCGATGCAGGCCGCCTTCCAGCCGACGGCGGCGGT
>JAOTYY010000373.1 GCA_029861595.1 Gammaproteobacteria bacterium | reverse complement strand
TCCGATCTAGTACTTTAACTTTATAAGCCGTGCCATAAACCGATGTGTTCAGGGCATCGGCATTGTGCACGTGTACGAAGCCGAGCAGGCCGCCCGTAAACGCCAGCACGGCGAGTGCCGCAAGAGACATCACGGCATAGCGGTGCGTGATTGCCGTGATGCGCTCATGATGTTGATCGTCAGCTTCGACCAGGGCCGGCCATGGCTGCCATGCGAGGTGCAGCACGCCACCGCCCCAGGCGATAGCCACGAGCCAATGCACGCTGCTGCTGGCAATTGGCAACCAACCGGATTCGCTGGCCGCATGTGAAGTGAGTGCCTGCATGCCGAGCAAGCCGAGCCCCGCGAGCAGGGCAAGCGCATGCAGCACTTTGTTGCTGAGCCGTGCAGCAAAGTAATGACCTGCGAAGAACAGCAATGCGAGCAATAGTTGCTCTGCACCAAAAAGCGGATCGCGCAATGAAGCGACCCCGGCCACCAGTGCGAGCAGCAAACCAGCCGCCATAACGGCAAGGGTACGTCGCAGAATACTCTGCTTCAGCGCATCGCATTTACGATCGGTGCCGGCGCTCCAAAGCACGAAATGAAAACTCGCTCCGCCGAAGAGCAGCAGCAAGCCGAAGAGTTTCGCGGTGTCGATTAACCAGGCCAGCAGGGCACCCTCGCGTCCTTGAATGCAACGTGCACGCAGCCGATTATGCCGTTATCAGGGCGTCTTCGTCGGAGACAATCGATTCAGCTGAAACGGTAATAACTTCGGACGCAATGCGGGACAACTCGCCAGCCGAAGAGCCGGTTTGCTCGCGTTCGGCGCGACTGCTACAGTCGAAAAAGACACGACGAATTGAATTCAGGAGAAAGCATTGACCCAGCAAGTCCTTGCAGCCGTGCGCACCGGCGCGCACGAAACCGAGTTTCGCGAGTACCCGATGCCGGAGATTCCGGAGGACGGTGCACTCGTCAAGATGGAAGTGGCCGGCATTTGCGGTACGGACGTGAAGTTTTACGCGAAGCCGCCCATCAGCGACCCCGTCATTATGGGGCATGAAAACATCGGCTATATCGCCAAGGCGGGCAAGCAGTTCCAGGAACGCAAGAAGGTCAAGGAGGGCGACCTCGTTTTCATCGAGCATTATGTGCCGTGTTTTGCGTGCGAATGGTGCCATAAAGGCGAGTACCGCCTGTGCGCGGCCACCGACTGGCGCAAGAATCCCGAAGCAATACGTTACGGCTACACGTCCGCCGAGCGTGCCCCGCATCTTTGGGGTGGCTTCGCCCAATACATGTACCTGCCCTGGAACGCGGTGCTGCACAAGGTTCCGGACACGATCACGCCCGAACTCGCCGGCGTCGTCACGCCGATGGCGAACGGCATCCAGTGGGCGTTGTTCGATTGCGGTGTTGGTTACGACTCCAGCGTGTTGATCCAGGGTCCGGGCCAGCAGGGCATGTCGCAAGTGGTTGCCTGCCGGCAGGCGGGCGCATCGCTGCTTATCGTTACAGGCACCAACAAGGACAAGGTTCGGCTCGACGTCGCAAAGCGTCTCGGTGCTGATCACGTGATCAACGTCGAGGAAGAGGATGCGCTAGCACGCGTTATGGAGATTACGGGAGGCGAAGGCGTCGATGTTTCCCTGGACTGCACGGCCGGCGGCGGATTGGCACCAGTGCTGTTCGGCATCGACGCGCTGCGGCGCAAGGGCGGTACGATACTCGTGCAGGGCGAGGTTGCGACGTTCCCGGACTTCCCGCTGGGCAAGATCGCGAACAAGTACATCACGGTTAAAGCCGCGCGCGGCCATAATTTCCTGTCCTGCGAGCTTGCGCTCAAGCAGTTGTCGTCCGATCGCTTCCCGCTGGATCTGATCACGACGCATCGCATGGGTCTCGAGGATACCGACAAGGCGATCAAGGCCGTCGGCGCCGCGCAGGATGTGATCCACGTGTCGCTGTTGCCCTGGGAGTAAGCGCCGCTCCGGCAGCCGCACAAACAACGCTAACAAAAAGGAGCGACTCTGATGGGCGTAGTCATAGAAGGCATCACCCGCGCAGATGCCGGGCACGTGGCAAAACTGTCCGAACTGGGCGTCGCTACGGTGCACGAGGCGCAGGGCCGCAAGGGCCTGCTGGCACCGTATATGCGGCCCATTTTTTCGAGCCGCCGTGTTGCAGGTACAGCCGTTACCGTCTCCGTGCCACCGGGAGACAACTGGATGATTCACGTTGCCATCGAGCAGTGCCGGGAAGGCGATATTATCGTCGTCGCTCCAACCTCGCCTTGCAGCGACGGCTATTTCGGCGACCTGCTGGCGACCTCGTTCATGGCGCATGGCATCAAGGCGCTGATCATCGATGCGGGCGTTCGCGACGTGATCGAATTGACGGAGATGGGGTTTCCTGTCTGGTCCAGATGTATCTCTGCACAGGGCACGGTCAAGGAAACGCTCGGCGACGTCAACCTGCCTATCGTTTGCGCGCAACAAATCATCAACCCGGGTGATATCGTGCTCGCCGATGACGACGGCGTCGTCGTTATTCGGCGTGACGAGGCCGCCGACGTGCTCGAGAAATCGCAAAAGCGCGATCAGCGCGAAGCCGATGTGCGTGTGCGTTACGGCAACGGCGAACTTGGGCTGGATATCAACAATATGCGTCCACGGCTGGCGGAGAAGGGGCTCAAGTATCTGCCGGGCGCAACGGAAGAATAACTGGCGACACGGCGCCTTGGCGCGGGAGTAAACGTACAGAT
>JAOTYY010000158.1 GCA_029861595.1 Gammaproteobacteria bacterium | reverse complement strand
GGTGAAGTTATAATCGCGCTCCACCATGAACAGCGAACCGCCAAGAATCGCGCAGTTGACGGTGATCAGCGGCAGAAAAATGCCCAACGCGTTATACAGCGCAGGAAAGTACCGGTCCAGCGTCATCTCGAGAATCTGTACCATCGCTGCGATTACACCGATATAGCTGATCAACCCGAGGAAACTCAGATCGACATCGGGTAGTCCCGCCCACGCGAGTGCGCCATCACGCAGCAGAAACTCGTAGATGAGATTATTCGCCGGAACGGTTATCACCTGTACCACGACCACGGCGGCACCAAGTCCCATAGCGGTCTCGATTTTTTTCGAAATCGCCAGGAACGTGCACATACCGAGAAAAAACGCCAGCGCCAGGTTCTCGACGAATACCGACTTTATGAAAAGACTCGTCAATCCTTCCATCACAGTTTCTCCATGCGATGGACCTGGTGAATCTGGTATTCGGGTTTTTCCTGTTGCTCGGGCTTCCAGGCGCGTATCGCCCATATCATCAAACCGATGATGAAAAACGCACTCGGCGGCAACAACATCATGCCGTTGGTGTAGTACCAGCCATCTTCAGTGACGGGGCGGAGAATTTCGTAGCCCAGCAATGTCCCCGAACCGACGAGCTCGCGGGTCGCACCGACGATGATCAACACCAGGCTGTAACCGAGCCCGTTGCCTAGACCATCCAGGAAACTCAGCCCCGGTGGGTTTTTCATCGCAAACGCCTCAGCACGTCCCAGGACAATGCAGTTGGTGATGATCAGGCCGACAAAAACCGAGAGCTGTTTACTGGTTTCGAATGCGTAGGCTTTGAGAATTTCGTCGACGACGATGACCAGCGACGCGATCACCGTCATCTGCACGATGATACGAATGTTCGCCGGAATATCCTTGCGGATCATACTGATCGAGACGTTGGACAAAGTTATAACTGCAATCACCGCCAGACACATGATCAGCGATGCTACCAACGTTGTGGTGACAGCCAGCGCAGAGCAGATACCGAGAATCTGCAACGTTATCGGATTATTGTCGACCAGTGGGTCGAACAGCGCGTCTTTAGCTTCGCTCATTACATACCACCCCGAACTTTCGCCAGATAGGGTCCGAAACCCTGTTCGCCCAGCCAGAAGCGCACCAGATTGGAAACCCCCACACTGGTCAGCGTCGCCCCCGCCAGACCGTCCACCTGGTATTTCGCATCCGGTCCCGGCACCACCCTGCCTCTTACGACTTCAATGCGCGGCTGATCCTGTTCGTCGAACACCAGTTTGCCGTTCCAGAGCGCGCGCCATTTCGGATTGTCCACTTCGCCGCCCAGGCCGGGCGTTTCCAGGTGATCGTAGAACTGCAGTCCATACACGCTGCGGGCATCGCCCTGCAGCGCGAGAAAACCGTAAAGTGTCGACCACAATCCGTAACCGTGGACCGGCAGCACGATGGTCTTGACCGCACCCGCCTCGCGCACCAGATAGACGATCGCATACTTCGCGCGGCGGCCAATGCCGGCTATATCGATATCGGAAGCCAGCGCTTGGCTCAGTGCCGGATCGCGTGCCGCTTGACGCTGGTTGTAGGTGCGCAGGTCCACCGCGTCGCTGTACTCGCCGCTGTCGAGATCCACAACGCGCACTTCGACATTGTCGAACAGTTCCTCTATTCCTATGTCGTCGCGCAGCAAACCCGCAACCTGCAGTATGTTGCGCTTGCGATCCAGCTCCGCATTGGCTATCTGCAGGGGTTTCAGGGTAACGGCGGCAGTCGACACGATCACCGAACAGACCAGACACAGCAATAACGCCACCATGAGTGTTTTTGCACGGCTGTCGTTCGGCATGTTGCGAAACCGCGTCAGCATGCCGGCGGAACTTTCAGACATGACGCAGCCTCCGGCGACGGACGTTCACCTGTATTACACAGTAGTCGATCAGCGGCGCGAAGATATTGGCAAATAAAATGGCAAGCATGATGCCTTCCGGAAAAGCGGGATTGACAACGCGAATCATCACCGTCATGAAACCGATCAGCAGGCCGAAAACCCAGCGCCCGGCGTCGGTCATCGCCGCGGTAACCGGGTCGGTTGCCATGAACACCATGCCGAACGCGAAGCCGCCCAGCACGAGATGCCAGTACCAGGGCATGGCGAACATGGGGTTCGTGTCGCTGCCGATGGCGTTCAACAGCAGGGTGGTTGCCAGCATGCCGATGAACACCCCGAAAATTATCCGGTAGGATGCGATGCGCGTGTAAATCAAAAATGCACCGCCCAGCAAACACGCCAGGGTGGACGTCGCGCCTATGGAACCCTGAATGACCCCGAAGAAAGCGTCCCACCAGGTCACGTTGGCGGCCACAATCGCTTCTACCCCACCCAACGCGCTCAACCCCAGCGGAGTGGCACCACTGAAGCCATCCACTGCTGTCCATACCGCATCGCCGGACATTTGCACCGGGTAGGCGAAAAACAGGAACGCGCGGCCGGTAAGCGCCGGATTGAGAAAGTTCTTGCCGGTGCCGCCGAACACCTCTTTACCGATGACGACGCCGAAAGAAATCCCCATGGCCACCTGCCACAAGGGAATGGCGGGAGGCAGGATGAGCGCGTAGAGCATCGAGGTAACGAAAAACCCCTCGTTGATTTCGTGATTGCGCACGGCGGCAAACAGAACCTCCCAGGCGCCGCCCACCGCTAATGTCACTACATAGATCGGCAGGAAGTACAGCAAGCCATGTGACAGGTTTGCCACGACGCTGGTGGAATCGTAACCGATGACGTCTAGAACAAAACCGCGCCAGCCGCCGGCACTGACCGCACCCATGTCGGCCATCGCCTGGTTGGCCTGATAGCCGGTGTTCCACAACGCCATGAAAGCGCAGGGGATGGTCGCCAGCACCACGTAGACCATCACGCGCTTCAAATCGATCGCGTCACGTACGTGCGGCTGGCCCGGCGTGACATCGGCCGGCGTATACAGGAACGTGTCGACCATCTCGTACAACGCGTGATACTTTTCGAGGCGCCCGCCCTTGGCAAAATGCGGATGGATGCGGTCCAGGTATCTGCGCAAGCGTGCCATCACCCCTCCCTCTCGATAATGTCCAGATTCAAACGTAACGCCGGTCCATACTCGTACTTGCTGGGACAGACGAAAGTGCACAATGCCAGATCGTCTTCGTCGAGTTCCAGGCAACCGAGCTTTTGCGCGAGTTCGGTGTCCTGCACCAGTAACGCGCGCAGCAGCGGGGTTGCGAGAACGTCCAGCGGCATCACCAGCTCGTAGACACCAATCGGTACCATTGCCCGGGGGCTGCCGTGCTGCGAGGTGTGAAAAGCGAACCGCCGCCCGGATTGCCACGCTGTCGTCAAGGTACGCGTCCGGGAGAATTTCTCGCCCCAGGGTTTCATCCAACCTAGAAACTCTCGCGCGCGGCCTTCGGCGAGTACACTTACCTGCAAATGATAGCGACCCAGATACGCGGCCCAATCCGTCGCCCGGTGACCGCCCAGCGGCGAACCCGAAATCACCCGCGAATCGACGCGTTGCACTTGATCGCGAACCAGGTCTTCGGTACTCGCGCCGAGCCGTGTGCGCAGCAACCGCGGTTGGTGCACTAATGGACCGCCCAGAGCCAGAATCCGGGTGGTATCAAGTCTACCGGTAGTAAACAACCGGCCCACCGCGATCACGTCCTGGTAGTTCAAATGCCAGACGCTGCGCTGCTGGCTTACCGGATGCAAGTGATGGATGTGCGTACCGACCAGGCCGGCGGGGTGGGGACCGGAGAAATCCGCGCGCTGAAAAGCGTCGCCGCTCGGCAGTTGCGCATCGAAATCAGTCGCCGTACAGACATAAACCTTTCCGTCGGTGAGACGCGACAGAGTGACCAGACCATCGTTGAAATCGTCGTTCGCCGCGGCCACCACAAGTGCCGGGTTGGCGGCCAGCGGCGCTGTGTCGATGGCGGTGACGAACATCGCCTCCGGCTTGGCAGCGGGATCGGGGACTTTACTGTAAGGGCGAGTGCGCAACGCGGTCCACAGACCCGATTTCAACAGGTTGTCGCGTACCAGGGCAGGATCGAGATCCGCCAGGTCGGCACGCGAATACTCGCCGAAGGTTTCCTGCGCGTCACCCTCGAGTCTGATGATTACCGACTGCAGCACTCGCCTTGCGCCGCGCACGATATCGACAATCTCACCGGCACCCGGCGCGGTGTAATTGACCTCCGGATAGCGCTTGTCGGTGAACAGCACCTGCCCCAGACGTACACGATCGCCGACCTGTACATGCATGGCCGGCTTCAGGCCCAGGTAATCCGTACCGAGCACCGCGACCTTGGAAATCTCAGGTCCGTCCTCGATGCTTTGTTCGGGTTCCCCCATACAGGGCAGATCCAACCCGCGTTTTATTCGTATATGCATGATCCCTCGAACCATCGGCCGCGGCGGTGCCGCCGCGAATAACCGTCGCTGAGTTGACGAAAAATCAGGAGCCTTGCAGGTGCGAGCGACAATTCTAGCAGACTCTGCATGGCCGTAATTCGACTTGCCGTGCAGAACGCTGACCGCTATCGTTTCGCTGTCCGGTTTGCACGCACAGCAAAGACTCAAAAAATAATGCGCCTATCTCTCACGACCACCGGATGCGGCAGGAGCTTCATCCCCTCACTGGCCAGTATAGATTGAACGACCACACCACCATCGACGCCGCGCACCTCGACAGCGATATTGACGCGATCCTCGATAGCGCCAAGCGCATGTTTATCGCCACGTCGGTCGACGGCAATTCATCGGGCGCGTCGGTCTTTTTCGCCCGCGACGGCGTGGATCTGTTGTTCTTCACTTTCAACCCGTCACGCAAAGCCGAGCAGATCCGCACCAATCCGCGCGTCCAGGTAGCCATCTGGCCGGCAGACCAATCCGGCATTCGCGGCCTGCAGATCGAGGGAAACTGCGAACTCATAAAAGACACTGATGCCAGACAACGCGCCCGGGAAGCGATTCTGCAGGTCACGACTGCATTTAAAGACTATATGGACGATGAGTTTCTTACCCGCAACAACGTGGTCGGCTATTACCGGATCAAACCCATCACGGTCAAACTGGTCGATTTCCATTCCAGCACCCAATTCCAGTGGCGCGAGTTCCCTGAAAATCGGGTCTCAGCGTGGCGCGAGCTGGTAAACGCCGTGGGCTCGCGCACGCTGCTTTGGCTGCGGGCACTGCGGGCACCGTTTTTCACCGCGACACTGATCCCGGTGCTGTTGGGTGCGCTGATCGCGTACGGCGATCAACGCACGGCGGGCATAACCGCGGACTGGGACTGGTCGCGCTTCTGGCTGGTGGTGATCGGGGCGCTGTGCGCGCACGCAGGCACCAATCTGGCCAACGATTTCGGTGATCATCTGAGCCGCAACGATGAATGGAACAAGGTACCTAGTCCGTTCAATGGTGGCAGCCGCGTCATCCAGGCGGGTCTGCTGGCGCCCTGGAAAATAGCGCTGGCCGCCGTTCTGTGCCTGGTGGCGGTCATCGCTATCGGCCTGCGGCTGAATACGACAATTGGCGGTTCTCCTTTGGCACCGACACCGCTGCTCGGGGTCGGGTTGCTGGGATGTCTGCTGGGCGCGGCGTATACGCTGGGTCCTTACCGGCTGAGTTATCGGGGTTGGGGAGAACTGGCGATCGCGCTGGGCTTCGGGCCGGTGATGGTACTGGGTGCGCATTACGTGATGACGGCCGGCGTGTTTCCAACCTGGCAGTGGATGGCTCCGCTGCTCGCCTCGCTGCCGATCGCTTTACTGGTGACGATGATTGTCTGGATCAACGAGTTTCAGGATGTACCGGCGGACCGAAAAGCGGGCAAACAGACGTGGCTGGTACGCACCGCGTACACGGCAGACGGTTCGATACACTATGAACGTCCACTGCGGATCTATCAGCATCTAGGGGTCGCGTCGCTGGTGTTGATCCTACTCCTGGCGTTCCTGGGATTCGCCGCCCCCTCGCTCGGCACGCCCTTCGCGCTGCTTGCGCTGCCCGGCCTGTTGCTGGGTGTTTATGCGATGCGCACGACCAGGCGCTGGCTGCCCAAGTGGAATGCACCGGATGCCGACCGCCAGCGGCTGCCCTACGAATTGCTTGCCGCGAACGCCGCTACCATCGGAATGCACTTTGTTACCGGCATCCTGCTGATCGCTGCCTATGGCGTGCACGCGCTGACGCAAGGTTGACAATCCTCGAACAACAGCCGTGTCCATTTATTCGTCACGATTCTTCGGGCAGTTCGTGGGCAATGCCGTCGTGGCAGTCGATGCAAGTCTCGCCGCGCTCCGCCCAGCGTTCCGCGTCGTGTTTCTTGCGCGCGCTCTTGTCCTGCGCTTCCAGATCCATGAACTCCAGTGAATGACAGTTGCGGCATTCTCTGGAATCCGTGGCACGCATCTCTGCCCAGACGTTCTCGGCTAATTCAAGGCGCTTGGCTTCGAATTTTTCTTTGGTATTGATGGTGCCGAGCACCTTATGGTAAAGCTCATTGGTGGCCTTGACCTTGCGAACCACCTTATAGATCCACTCCTTCGGCACGTGGCAGTCGGTACACACGGCACGCACCCCGGTGCGATTGTTATAGTGGATCGTTTGCTTGTATTCCTCGTAAACGAAGTCGCGCATCTCGTGACAGGAGATGCAGAACTCTTCCGTGTTGCTCAGCTCCATTGCCCAGTTGAAGCCGCCCCAGAAAACAATGCCTGCAACAAACAACACGACCCCGCCAACGGGTATGCCGAACATCAGGCGCGACCTGGGACTGCGCCACAACGATCGCCAACGGCTCTCTTCGAAACTGTCGTCCGCCATGCGTGCTCCCTTACGACTCACCGACGTATGTGGTGGTTTGTTGTTGACGCAGCTACTGCAGGCTGCCGTAATAGTGAATCAAAGCCTCGATATCGGCTTCGTCGAGTTTCTCCATTTTCGGTTTCATTTTCTTCGGCATGGTGCGGTCGCCGGACGCATACTCATCGAACGATTGGCGCATATAGGGCATCCACTGCCCGGCCAGGATACCGGCATCGTCATCCGCCGAACGGCCACCGTCTTCGTGACATTTCTCGCAATGACGTTTGTGCACTTTTGCGCCCGCCGCGGCTTTTTCCGCGTCGAATTCCTGCTCGCGTGGGACGAATTCCTTGTCGGCGAAGTAGTTGGCGATTTCTTCGATGGCATCCTCATCCAGTTCTTTGGCGATCTTGGCCATGTCCGTTGGCGCACGACCGGTATCGCCGCTTCGGTACTTGGATTCCGTTGCAGGTCTGTCACCGTCGGCGTAGGCCACCATCGAATCGATGATGTACTGCGCCGACGCACCGGCGATTACGGGTACATCCGATTCCGTACTGACGCCGTCCTGGCCGTGGCAGTCCATACAAGCCTGAATCGCTTCGTCATTGGCTGTGGCCACCGCGTAGGTGAGGCTCCACAAAAGTAAGGTGAGAGGTACAGCAGTCTTGTACATGCTTTATTTCTCCGGCTGCCCGACCAGGCACTGGGTTTCACATAACTTTTCATTTAACGTTCAGGTAAACAGACTACCTTGATCTACATCAAAACGAATACTCCCAAGTTAAATAAATATCCGGACTAATTCTATTAACAACTCGCAACAGGGAACCCGCGCAGGCAATCAGGCTGCTGCGCATTCCCTAAGGAGAATTGCCGTGGCTCGCTCAATGCACTTGCTGAACCCCGTTTATATGTTGACGGCCGTATTCCTGACCATGTCACTCACGGCCTGCGACGGCGACGATGGAGCCCGGGGCCCAATCGGCCCGCGCGGTCTGGGGGAAGCGACCGATCTCAACATCGAGATCACGAATGTGGCGGTAGCGAGCCCGCCGGTGGTCACGTTCCGTGTAACCGACCAGGACGGTGTCCCGGTGATCGGGGCGGACGTCAGCAACCTGCGCTTCACCATGGCCAAGCTCGATACGACGGCAGTCCCCAGCGTTTGGGTGAGCTATGTGAACCGTGAAGAGGACGTTCAGGGCTGCCTCGATCGTGTGCCGCCAGTCGCCGACTGCGGGCCCGGCGCGCTGACGGTACCACCCGCCAAGGCGTTCCAAGCGACCAGGGACCAGGATGGAGAACTGGTGGACAAGGAGGATGGCAGCTACGAATACACGTTCACTACCGATATTACCAACGTTACAACACCCGTTGCCGTCACCTATGACCAAAACGCCACCCACCGGCTCGGCATCCAGACCCGTGGCGGCTTGCCGACGGTCAACGCCACCTATGACTTCGTCCCCGCCAGCGGCGCTACCACTGGTATCCCGCGCCGCGACATCGTCAAGACCGAAACCTGCAACGGTTGCCATAACGAGCTCGAAGCGCACGACGGGCGCGAGGAGACCAAGTATTGCGTCACCTGTCACAACCCGAGCAGCAAGGACGCGAACAGCGGCAACATCCTCGACTTCAAGGTCATGATCCACAAGCTGCATCGCGGCGAAGATCTCAGCACCGATTACACGATCTGGGGTTTCAGGGACAGAAAGCATGATTTCTCGGATGTGGTGTTTCCCCAGGACATCCGCGCCTGCGAGACCTGCCACGTTCCGGATGACGACAATGCACCGCAGGCCGGTAACTGGCAGACCAACCCGAGCATCGCGGCCTGCGGCGCCTGCCACGATGACATCGATTTCTCAGTCGACGGCGACATCACTGCCGGCGGACACCCGGGCGGGATAGTCGACGAAACCACCGACTGTCTGTTCTGCCACCAGAGCGGCCGCATAGGCAGAAGTATTGCCGAGTCGCACACCATCCGCGAACGCGTGCTGGCGGAACGCTTCCAGTACAACATCATCAGCGTCAACCCCGTCACGCCGGGCGGCCCGCCACCGGTCGTAACGTTCTCGATCACCGACCCGACCAACAACAACGCGTTCTGGGACCTGACCGATCCGGCCTTCACCACCGGCGGCGGCGTCTCGCGCCTGGCCGTGCTGATCGGCTGGGACTCGCGCGATCACGCCGGCAATCCGTCGCTGCAGGTCGAGTTCGACAACGCCGGCGCGACCAGTCCGGGTCTGCCGGTCTCCATCGACGCCTTGCTCGACCCGGCTCAGGGCGGTATTCCGGGCGGTACTGGTACTGCCGTTCCCGTTCCCGGAAATCCCGGACAGTATCAGGTCACCTCGCCTGTCCCGATCCCGGCTGCCCTGAACGGCACCCAGCATATCGGCGTGGTCGCCATCGAGGGGCATCCGGCGGGGCAGGTTGCTCCCGACAAGAACCCCCCGAACCTCACCTATGCGCTGCGCATTCCGGTGCCGAGTGCGATCGAGGAATTCCCGATCGCCGGTGATGTGAAGGAACGTCGCCAGATCGTGTCCACCGAAAAGTGCAACACCTGTCACTTCGCCCTCAGCATGCACGGCAACAACCGCAACATCGCCGACGAGTTAATGTGCGTCATCTGCCACAACCCCAATGCGACTGATGCGAACGCGCGCCCGAGTCTTGTCCGGGCAACCCGTGTTGGCGATCCGGCCACGCTGGCGGCGGATGCCAAGCGCGAGGAATCCATCGACATCAAGCGCATGATCCACGCCATCCATGCCGGCGCGCAGTCTGGTCACGGCGTGCGCGAGAACGGACTGGTCGTGTGGGGCTTCCCGGGTTTCGGCAATGCATTCGGAGGCGGCTGCCCCACCAACGAGTGCGAGCACGATTTCAGCGAAGTACGCTTTCCGGGAATCCTGAGCGACTGCGAAACCTGCCATCTGGAGGGCACCTACGAGCTCGACGGCACCTGGGAGCTGCCAACCCAGAATGGTATCCTGGCAAGCACTGTTGATACGCATCCGGCGGTCAGTGCAGTCTCGTATGCAGCCGACCTGGCTGATCCAACGGTCGACCTGAATTTCTCGCCGACCGCAGCCGTGTGCTCAGCCTGCCACGACAGCACCGTCGCGCAGTCGCACATGACGCTGAACGCGGGCGTATTCGGAGTGCCGGGCAATCCGGGTAACCCGCCGGCGTTGCAGACCCCTGATATCGACTCGAATATCGAGGCCTGCGCAGTGTGCCACGGCCCCGGGCGCAGCGCCGACGTGGCCCAGGTGCACGAGATCGACTAGCGTCCTCCCAGCGCCGGGGGAATGACGATATTCCCCCGGCGCACGGCCGGCGCCTCCGGCAGCAGCAGCGCAGCGGAGAGGCACACGTTGATTGATCCGCGGGCCGACACGGCAGCCATAAGAATGCACAACAAGGCA
>JAOTYY010000372.1 GCA_029861595.1 Gammaproteobacteria bacterium | reverse complement strand
GGGCGGAGTGCTGGATGCGGTCGAGCCGGAATTACAGGCGGCGATTTTCGAGGTGCGCAAAGCCGGGCTCAACATCATGATGTCGATGAAGCAGGCTGGCAAACCCATTTCGTTCGTCGAAGACTGCGCGGTGGACCTCAAGGATCTGGCGGACTATACGACCGAGCTCACGGAGATATTTACCCGTCATGGCACGCAAGGCACGTGGTATGCGCACGCCTCCGTCGGGTGTCTGCACGTGCGCCCGGTGCTCAACCTGAAACTCGATCAGGACGTGAAGAAAATGCGCGCCATCGCAGAGGAAGCCTTCGAGCTGGTGCGCAAGTACAAAGGCTCGCATTCGGGTGAGCACGGCGACGGGCTGGTGCGTTCGGAGTTTCACGAGCCTATGTTCGGTGCGCGCATGACCGCGACCTTCAAAGAAGTGAAGTCGCACTTCGACCCTTCGGGTCTGCTGAATCCGGGCAAGATCGTCGACCCGCCGAAAATGGACGATCGCTCGCTGCTGCGTTATCCGCCGGACTACGCGGTGAAGGAATTTCCGACCGTGCTGGACTGGTCTGCCTGGCCGGGCGCAGGTGGTGGATTTCAAGGCGCCGTGGAAATGTGCAACAACAACGGTGCCTGCCGGAAACTGCGCGGCGACGTGATGTGCCCGTCGTTCCGCGTCACCCGCAATGAACGCGATCTGACCCGCGGGCGGGCCAATGTTTTGCGCCTCGCGCTGTCGGGCCAGCTCGGTCCGGATGCGCTGACCGGTGACGCAATGGCCGAGTCGTTGAAATTGTGCGTGAGCTGCAAGGCGTGCAAACGCGAATGCCCGACCGGGGTCGACATGGCGCGCATGAAGATCGAAGTCGCGGTCGCGCGCGCAGCCGCCAGGGGCATCAGTTTGCATGAACGCCTGATCGCCTATCTGCCCCGTTATGCACCATGGGCCGCAAGACTGCCCTGGCTGATGAATCTGCGTGACCGGCTGCCCGGGGTGGCGCAACTGTCGCAGCGGCTAACCGGTTTTACCGCGCAGCGTAAACTGCCGCGCTGGCGGCGGGATTTCGATCGCCCGCCGGCGCAGACCGGTAACCGTGACGGTAAGGAAGTCATCCTGTTCGGCGATACGTTCAACACGTACTTCGAGCCCGAAAACCTCAAAGCCGCGCGCGACGTGCTGACCGCAGCCGGATACAACGTACTGGCGCCGAGACCGTCGCAAGGTACACGTCCGCTATGCTGCGGCCGGACTTTTCTCACCGTTGGACTGGCCGATGAGGCGCGCGCCGAAGCGCAACGGCTTATCGATGCCTATGCACCGTATGCCGAACGCGGGGTTGCGATCGTCGGGCTCGAGCCGAGCTGCCTGTTCGCTCTGCGCGATGAACTCGTTGGGCTGTTCAACGACAAACGAGCCGCGACGATCGCCGCTCAAGCGGTGTCGTTCGAAGAGTTCCTGGCTGAAGCCGACGTGGACATTGATTTTCAACCGTTGCATGGAACCGCGCTGCTGCACGGTCACTGTCATCAGAAAGCCTTCGCCGTGATGCCCTCGGTGGAGAAGACCCTGCGTCTGGTACCTGGACTTAACGTGGAAATCGTGGAGTCGAGTTGTTGTGGTATGGCCGGCGCCTTCGGTTACGCTGCGGAAACATACGACATCTCTCGCCGGATGGCCGAGCTTTCGCTGCTGCCGGCGGTGCGCGCCGCCGATGGCGATGCCATCGTCGTCGCCGATGGCACCTCCTGCCGCGAGCAGATTCTGCATGGCGCCGAACATGATGCATTGCACGTTGCGCGCGTATTGCATAGGGCGTTGCCGGACAGTGCGGGGAGCAACAAGTGAACCGTGCCAGTCTAACTGTGAACGGGCGTGACTACCGCATGCCGCAACAACCGGTCGTGGTGGTTTGCATCGACGGTTCGGAGCCCGCGTACATGGAACAGGCCATGTCGGCGGGCGCCATGCCCTGGACCGCGCAGATGCTCGCCGAAAAAGGCACGGACCTGCGGGTCGAGTGCGTGGTGCCCAGCTTCACCAATCCCAACAACCTGTCGATCGTGACCGGCGTGCCCCCGGCAGTGCACGGTATCTGCGGCAATTTCTACTACGACCGCGAGCAGGGCCGGGAAATCATGATGAACGAGCCGGCGTTGTTGCGCGTGCCAACGCTGTTTCCGGCGTTCCAGGCGGCTGGTGCAAACATCGCGATCGTCACCGCGAAGGACAAGTTGCGCCGCCTGCTGGCGCATGGGCTGGCGTTCGGCAACGACGGCGCAGTCTGTTTCTCTTCCGAAAAAGCCGATCACGCCAGCTTCGCCGAAAACGGCATCGAGGACGTACTGGACCTGGTGGGGATGCCCGTGCCGTCCGTGTACAGCGCGGAACTTTCCGAGTTTCTGTTTGCCGCCGCCGCCAAGCTGCTGCAAACGCAGCGCCCCGATCTGATGTACCTGTCGACCACCGACTATATTCAGCACAAACACGCGCCCGGGACGCGCGAGGCGAACGATTTCTACGCGATGATGGACCGTTACTGGTCACAACTGGACGCCCTGGGCGCGGTGCTCGTGCTGACCGCCGATCACGGGATGAATGCCAAGCACGACGGCGCCGGTGCGCCGGATGTCATCTACCTGCAGGAAGTACTCGACAATGCGTTCGGCGCTGACAGCGCACGCGTGATTTTGCCTATTACCGATCCTTACGTGGCACACCACGGCGCGCTGGGATCGTTCGCCACCGTCTACATCGGGGATCC
>JAOTYY010000371.1 GCA_029861595.1 Gammaproteobacteria bacterium | reverse complement strand
CGACGCTTTGATCGGCATGAACGCCACCATCATGGACGGCGTGATCATTGGTGCAGAGAGCATCGTTGCGGCCAATACCTTCGTCAAAGCCGGATTCGAGGTGCCGGCACGCAGTCTCGTGGCGGGGGTACCGGGCAGGATCGTGCGGGAAGTAAGTGACCAGGAATTGGCCTGGATACAAAGCGGCACCCGCGACTATCAGGAACTGGCGCTGCGCAGCTTGCGCAGTCTCAAGGAAGTCGAACCGCTGCGCGAAGCGGAATCCGATCGAAAACGCATCGAAGTCAGCGATTCGCAACCACTGTTTAAATTCAAAAAGTAACTTCCAGCGAGGAACCAATGACATACGAAACGATTCTTTACCAGGTGCACGAACGTGCGGCGCTCATCACATTGAATCGACCCGACGTGTTGAACGCACTGTCCGCGCCGCTGATCGGCGAACTTGCACAAGCCGTGGACCACGCCGAGCGTGACGACGCTTTAGGCGCGATCGTGCTGACCGGAAACGAAAAAGCCTTCGCGGCAGGCGCCGATATCGGGCAAATGAAAGATCAGAGTTTCACCGACACTTACATGGGTAACTTCCTGCACGACGAAGCCGAACGCATCGAGCGGTGCCGCAAGCCGGTAATTGCCGCGGTGGCAGGCTATGCGCTGGGCGGAGGCTGCGAACTGGCGATGATGTGCGATTTCATCGTCGCCGCACGGAGCGCCAGATTCGGGCAACCGGAAATCAAGCTGGGGACGATCCCGGGACTGGGCGGGACTCAACGCCTGACGCGAGCAGTCGGGAAGGCGAAAGCGATGGAGATGTGTCTTACTGGCCGTATGATGGATGCCGATGAAGCAGAACGTTCCGGGCTGGTGGCAAGGGTCGTGGCAAACGACCAGTTGCTGGATACCGCGCTGACGGCGGCGAATCAGATTGCCGGCTATTCCCGGGTGGCGGTATACCTGGCCAAAGAAAGTGTGAGTCGCGCATTCGAGACGACCCTGCTCGAGGGGCTGCGTTTCGAGAAACGGTTGTTTCACGCAACGTTTGCCACCGCTGATCAGAAGGAAGGCATGGAGGCGTTCATGGACAAACGCGAACCGCGTTTCGAGAATCGGTGACCCGTGTGCAGAGGAATAGCTTACGCTATTACTCAAGCGCGTAACAACGCAGATGACCCCTACGTACATGGACGTACGGTATGCCGATATTGCAGGAGCAAATATCGGCTGGCGGCGCGCCCAACCGACGACGGGCGCGTATGTCGCGCCCCATGACTGCGTTGCGGCGGTTTGAAATATGAGGAACTATTCCTGCACCGCCGACGTCTTGCCCTGGAACGCGACACGCGCTAAGAATCACACGTTATTTACGGGACAGCACACTAGCACGAGACCTGTTATGGCCTACCAAACCATCGAGTTACAGATTTCCGCCGGCGTGGCGGAAATAGCGCTGAACCGGCCAGCCAAGCTGAACAGTTTCACCCACGAAATGCACAGCGAACTGCGAGATGCACTGGCCGCGGTTGAAGCTAACGAGACGGTTCGCTGTCTGTTGCTCACCGGGCGCGGCCGGGGCTTTTGTGCGGGCCAGGATCTGCATGACAGAATCGCGACGCACGGCTCGGGGCCACCGGATCTGGGTGAATCCCTACAGCAGAACTACAATCCGCTGGTACGCTCGCTTACCACCATGCAGCGGCCGGTGATCGCCGCCGTGAACGGTGTGGCCGCCGGTGCCGGTGCGAACATCGCGCTGGCCTGCGACATCGTGCTCGCCGCACAATCCGCCAGTTTTGTGCAGGCGTTCTGCCGGCTTGGGCTGATACCCGACTCGGGTGGCAGCTGGTTGTTGCCGCGACTGATCGGAAGAGCGCGCGCCATGGGGTTGGCAATGCTCGGGGACAAACTGTCCGCCGAACAGGCGGCCGACTGGGGGTTGATCTGGCAGTGCCTGCCCGATGCCGAGCTGCTGCCGCGCGCGCGCCAGCTGGCGGCCCATCTGGCCACCCAACCGACCGCCGGTCTGGCAAAAATCAAACACGCGATCTACGCCGCCAGCTGCAACTCGCTGGACGCGCAACTGGACCTCGAACGTGACCTGCAACAGCAGGCCGGTCACAGTGCCGACTATCGCGAAGGCGTCGAGGCCTTCGTGCACAAACGCGAGCCCAGATTTGTCGGCGACTGAGAAACACGCGGAGCAACCCGATGACCGATGAGCTGCGCGACACGCTCAAGTCCCTGATCAGCGTTTCCTGCGACGTTGTGGTGTGCGAACCCGAGACCGTGCCACGCTCACTCGGCAGGGCACAGTGCGCGGTGGACAAGCGCGGTTAGCCGTAACCCGGTACGCACGCCCTATGGCACACGGCCACCACCAACTGCCCGCCGACTACGATCGCGCATTCAAGCTCGGTATCGCCATGAATGCCGCGTTCGTCGTATTAGAGGCCGGCGCGGGCATCGTTTTCAACTCGGTAGCGCTGATTTCCGACGCCGCGCACAACTTGAGCGATGTACTCGCCCTGGTGCTGGCCTGGGGAGCTTACTGGTTATCAGGCGCAGCGCCAACCGAGCGGCGCACTTACGGCATGAAGCGCGCCACCATCCTGGCGTCGCTGGTGAGCGCCGTCATGCTGTGCATGGCCCTGGGCGCGGTCATCTGGGAAGCCCTGCACCGCCTGTCCGAGCCCGCCGCCACCCATGGATTGACGATCGTGGTAGTGGCCAGCGCCGGGGTGCTGATCAACGGGCTCGCCGCGGT
>JAOTYY010000370.1 GCA_029861595.1 Gammaproteobacteria bacterium | reverse complement strand
TCGTCTACCTCGTCGAGTTCGTCGAGTTCTTCCAATTCTTCCAGATCGTCCAGTTCGTCTTCGTCACCGTGCGCCGGTCTGCCGTCGCGGATGAGGTTTTGCCGCTGCTGCAGGTAAGCCTCGCGAAGGAACGTATAGGGATCCAGCGCCGCCGTCTCGGCAACCGAACTCGCACTGAGCAGGTTGGCGCGCGTATTTACTACTCTCAGAACTAAAGCGCCAACGTACGTGGTGTTGTCCCTCACGGAGATGATCGGATCTATGCGCAGGTCGACGAGCAGGCCGGTGCTGTCTCGCACGGTGCTGGGGCCGAAAAACGGCAGCACCAGATAGGGACCGGGTCCGACGCCGTAAAATCCCAGGGTCTGGCCGAAATCTTCGTTACGCTTGGGCAATCCCACGTGGCGGGCAACGTCTATCAGTCCGTAGAGGCCTATCGTGCTGTTGAGCAGCATCCGGGTGCCGGTCTGTGCTGCCTCCAGATACTTCAGCTGCAGCAGGTCGTTGAATGCTACCAGCAGGTCGTCCAGGTTGTTGAACACGTTGGTCACACCGGTGCGCACGAAACCCGGCAACACAGCTTTGTAGGCTTTTGCCGTCGGTTTCAGGACTGCTCGATCGATGGTGTCGTTGAACTTGTACATGCTGCGGTTGAATCCTTCCCACGGGTCGTGCGGCACGGGCGGACCCGGCGTCGCGCAGCCCGCCGGGATGACGCCGAGCGCAATCAACAACGCGCAGGTGAGCAATTTCATGATCAGCAGTGTTTCTACTTCCGGCCCGTGGCACGGGTCAGCGCGCATTGTACGTGATGCGCACATTGAGCCAAGATAGGCGCCACCAGACCGCACGCCGATCCCCGTCGCTGCACCACGTGTAGCTCAGGAGTGGCTGGGAAACCACGCCGGTAAGGCACGGTTAAGCTTGATTGAGGCATAATCCGCCCTGGCCGCTGCATGTCGTGTGACTACCCGGGCGATCAAGGACAGTAACTATGATTTCGAGATTCTGCAGGGCGGTGCTGCCGCTGGTGTTGTGTGTTCCGTTGGCAGCGTCCGCCGACGAGGCGGCACAGGCGCTGGTGGTGGAAAACACCAATGCCGTGCTCGAGGCACTGAAAGCCAATCGCGAGCGTGTACAGAGCGACCCCGGGTATGTCGAATACCTGGTCACGGAAAAAATCGTTCCGTATCTGGATTTCCCCGTCATGACGCTGCTGGCGGTGGGTAAAGAGCACTGGAAGAGTGCCGACGCGGCGCAGCGGAAAACGTTGATCGATGAATTCCGCACGCTGTTGTTGCGCACTTACAGCAAATCGCTGGCGGAATACCGCGACCAGCGCATCGAATTTCTCCCCTACGAGCCGTCGGCCAAGAAGAACCGCGCGGTGGTGCGTTCCAAGTTTTACCCGACCGGCGGGCAGCCGGTGGCGGTGGATTACCGCCTGCGCAACAAGAATGGTTGGAGAATCTACGACATAAAGATCGACGGTATCAGCCTGGTGAAGAATTTTCGGAGCTCGTTCGCCGCTGAAATCGAGCAATCCGGAATCGACGGCTTGATCGCCAGCCTGCAGGCGAAGAACCAGGTACTGAACGCGCACTAGTCGGTGGGGCGAAGCATTGCCGGTGTGGTCTCCGGCAGTGTGCAGAGATTTGCGTTATTATGTCCGGTTTCCTCGAGCCTGGCTTACTCTGATGGACAGATTGATTATCGACGGACGGGTGCCGCTCAACGGTGAGGTCCGGGTATCCGGCGCCAAGAATGCCGTACTGCCGATTCTCGCCGCCACGCTGCTGACCAACGAACCGGTGACCATAGGTAATGTCCCTCACCTGAACGACGTGACGACGACGATGGCATTGCTGGGCCGCATGGGCGTCAGCCTGACGGTCGACGAACGTATGAACATCGAAGTCGATTGTTCCAGCATCAATGAGTTGTACGCGCCCTACGATCTGGTGAAGACCATGCGGGCGTCGATCCTCGTGCTCGGTCCCATGCTGACGCGTCACGGGGAAGCGGTGGTATCGCTTCCTGGAGGATGTGCGATCGGCACCCGGCCGGTAAACCTGCACATAGAGGGGCTCGCCGCCATGGGTGCCGACGTGCAGGTCGAAGGCGGCTACGTGCATGCGCGGTGCGACCGGCTGGCGGGTGCGCATCTGGTGTTGGAAACGGTCACGGTTACCGGTACCGAGAATCTGATGATGGCGGCGACGCTGGCGCGTGGCACGACGGTGCTGGAGAACGCGGCGCGCGAGCCCGAGGTGCTGGATCTGGCTAATTTCCTCAACGCCATGGGCGCGCAGATCTCGGGGGCCGGCACCGACACCATAGTCGTCGAGGGGGTGGAGAGCCTGCATGGCACGCACTACAACGTGCTGCCGGATCGCATCGAAACCGGTACGTTTCTCACCGCCACGGCAATGACTGGCGGGAAGATAAAACTCAAAGACACCGATCCGCAGTTGCTCGATGCCGTACTGGTGAAACTGGAGGAGGCCGGTGCCCAGATCGACACCGGTGACGACTGGATAACCCTGGACTCCCGTGGCAATCGCCCACGTGCGGTGCACGTGCGCACGGCGCCGTTTCCGGGATTTCCGACTGACATGCAAGCCCAGTTCTCCGCGCTCAACGCGATTGCCGAAGGCACCGCCAGCATCACCGAAACGGTGTTCGAGAACCGCTTCATGCACATCCAGGAGATGCAACGCATGGGCGCGGATATTCGCGTGGAAGGCAATACCGCCCTGATCAGCGGG
>JAOTYY010000369.1 GCA_029861595.1 Gammaproteobacteria bacterium | reverse complement strand
GGTCTGGTGCGGAAGAGTTCCTGCTACCCGGCCAGCAGTCTGTGCGCGAATGGGTTCTGAGCACGCCGCTGTCGATCGGACGCATTCTCCGCGGCAGCGTACTCGGGCACCTTGCGCACACGTTCTATCTCCTGATGTTTTCCCTTCCGTTGATCTGCGTCGCTTTCTCCGTGGGCGGCATCGAATGGCGAATCCTGGCGCTGAGTCTTTGCACAGTCGTCTTTCAGGCGATGTTCTTCTGGCTGGCGGGTGCGAACGTTTACCTGAGAATGGGCCACCGCGGTGACGCGACTTTTTTTGGCATTCGCACGTTACTCGTGGTTGTCTACGCGGTAACTGCTTGGCTCCTGCCGGCCGCCAGTCATGTGATGGTTTCCATAGACAGCTTGGGAACCGGTACGTACGCGATCGGCGATTTTATGGCGCTGCATGCCTATCAGGTATTCCTTCTGATTCACCTCGTGACAATCGTCGTTCTGGTCAGCGCGCTTTACTCGCAGCTGCGGCGCTACCGAGCAGCGGGACCGGCACTGAAATCCAGCGGCAAGTCAAAAACCGAGGTTGACAATACCGGGCGGGATTCTCCAATGTGAGGCATGTTGTTCGACCGGGCCTGGATGATCGATGAGTCGGATGAGCCGCTTGCCAGAGACCGGCTCGATGACATCGTTGCGTATCTCACGCGCCAGAAGTGGCGCCAACTGGCCGTCGAGAACAGCTGCGCAGGTCTGTTCTGGGGTCTGACAGTGTCCGCCGCGGTGGTGATCGCTGTCCGGTTGACCGCACCGGGAATAACGATAGCAGCAGTGGTTGCGTCGCTAGTCGGCTTCGCGCTGGCAGCTGCGTTGCTGAAGACCTGGATCGAGCGTCCCGACAAACTGCAGGTGGCGATACTCGCCGACCTCGAACTCAAGCTCAAACAACGGTTGAGCACGGCATGGGAATTCGCCGAACGCGGTACGGACCCCGCACTTTCGCACTACCTCGCGGAACAGGCTGTAAAACGCCGGTATCCGTCACGACACCATACGGTTTTCCCGGCACGCGCAACTGTCTGGGTCAAGCTCGTACCCCTTGTGACGCTGCTGCTGTTGCTGGTGAGCGTGCTCGATCTACCGCGGCTACCGGGTCCCACAGCTCGGGCAGTCGACGACCTTGTCGTGACCGAGGGGAAGCGTCTGCGTGAATTCGCCCGACAGATGCAGGTACGGGCTGAACACGCCGGACTGCCACGCAGCGCCGCGGAATCGGAAAACATCCGCCGTCTCGGCGCACGCATGGAAAGTGGCTCGATATCCCGCACGCAGTCATTACACAGGTTACAGAATCTGGGCGAGGCATTGAGCGGTCAGCGCCGCGCCGCGTTGACCGATGCCGGCAGCTCCGGCGCCTTGCCGGATACGTTCACCCCCGCCGCAACCGGCAGCGGCAGGACTTCGCGCCTGCGGGATCTGTTCGAGCGGCTGTTGCAAGGCCAATTGACACCCGGCGAGCTGGATTTACCGGCACAGGAGGCCGAGAGCCTTTCCGCGGCCGGGATCGCACCGGACGCGCTGCGCGAGGCACTCGTCAATTTCGCCGCAGGCGAACCCGGGGATCTTCAACAGCTGGTCGAGGAACTGTCCCGTTTCGAGCAGGCGATGGAGGATGCCGAAGAACTCGGCAGAGCTTCCGAGCGCGTGGCGCGGGTACGCGAAAATCTGGGCGATCCCGACGTGCAGCGCGAGGAATTGCGGCTCTCCGGCACCGCTGCTGCCAGTGTCCCGGAGGAAGACGATCCGGGCGATTTCGGCGCTTTGTTGCGTCCGTCCCAAGGTGAAAATTATCCGCGCGGTATGCGCGCCGGCTCGGGCACTACGCAGCGTCAACGCGCTCAATATCTGGACCCCCGTGCGCCCCGCGAGGAAGTGGGGCTACGGCCACAATCCCAGTTTCGCGAGGGTTCCGGCTTTACCACGCAAACCCGGATCCTGCCGCGTGCCGCGCAACCGAGTGTCGCCATCAAACAAATCGACCCGCGGTTTGCCGCACAGATGGAGGAAGTCTTCGCCCGCGAACAATACCCCTTGCACCACAAGGAATTCATTCGCCGGTATTTCCTGGAGCTGAGTCAGGGTGTCGCCGGCGAGACTTCGAACAAAGAGCAATAACGATGAACGACCAGTTCGACGTAGCCGGAGCCCGCGCGCAGGTGACTCGCCTGAAGCGCGAGATCGGCAAACGCATAGTCGGCCACGACAGCCTGGTGGACGGCATCCTCGCGTGCCTGCTCGCCTCTGGCCATGTCCTGCTCGAGGGCGTGCCCGGACTTGGCAAAACGATGCTGGTAAAAACACTGAGCGATGCACTGCACCTCGATTTCGCGCGTATCCAGTTCACACCCGACCTGATGCCCGCCGACATCATCGGCACCCAGATTGTGGCGCACGACGAGCAAGGCAATCGGCATTTCCAGTTCCAGCCCGGGCCGGTTTTCACCCAGCTGTTGCTCGCCGACGAGATCAACCGGGCAACGCCGAAAACCCAGTCGGCACTGCTGGAAGCGATGGAGGAAAACAAGGTAACGGTAGGCCGCAGCGGGCATGCGCTCGATCAGCCTTTCATGGTTCTGGCCACGCAGAATCCGATCGAGATGGAAGGCACCTACCCGTTGCCGGAAGCGCAGCTGGACCGGTTCCTGCTGAAGCTGATCGCCGAGTACCCGAGCGAGAAGGAGTTGGCGACGATAATCGACCTCTCTACCGGCGGCAGGGAGGTTGCGGTCGAGCCCGTGCTTACCCGTGATGAGTTGCAGGCGTTGCGCGTGTTGACACGCACGGTCGTGGT
>JAOTYY010000006.1 GCA_029861595.1 Gammaproteobacteria bacterium | reverse complement strand
GGTAGTCGCGCGGGATGAAGTACAAGTGGTCCTGATGCTCCACCGCCCAGTGACAGGCGATGCAGTACTCGACGCGTTCGGCGCCCCGGCCTTCAGTTTCACCGAAAAACGTCCCATCGGGCTGCACCAGTTTGTACCTCCAGTCACCCGTGATTTCATTGAATCCAGCCGGCAATTTTTCAATTACGAACAACGGCCCCAGTAAGATACCGCCGGTTTCGGTGACAGCAAAACTGTCTTTAGCGATTACCGTGCCGACCGGCAGCTTTCCGGCCTCCTCGAAACGGCCGTATACATGGCCTGTCTCGTTGGCATAGTTGTTAATGTAGTGGTTGCCGTGCGTACTGGACAGGTAGGGTGCCGTGTTGAAGCGGCGCCAGCTCTGGTAAACCTGGGCTTCAGCTACCCCGGAAGCGGCATATCCGGTGCGCAGCGATTCGCTGGCAATGTGGTAGATTCGTTCGGCTTCTGCCGAGCCGAGTGCGGCAGGGTTGCGTAACCGGAAGTGGTGTCGGGGAGCCTGCGGCGAACCGCTGATGCCACTCATCTCCACGTCAGCGGATGACTGCGCCAGCAGCGGCATTGCCAGCGCAAAGCCCGCACTGAACACAACCGCAGGCGCCAACGAAATCGTTCTCGTCAAAGTATCACTCAGCATGGTCATCACTCCAACGACACAACTGATCGATCTCTATACCCGCTCCGCCATTGCGCATGGACTGCAGAATTGGCGCAGCGATGCGCGACACCAGCGCGCAGGGCGTTGAGCCACTGCGGTCACGGATTGTTACTGTGTTAGTCAACGCCGAGCGGCGTTAGTTCGACATAAGTGCAGGCTGGCGCCGTCGATTCTATAAGGCGTGCGGATACTCGATGCAATAACCCTGCGCATAACACACACCGAGCGCGCGCAAACGCTGCTTCACCGCATCGTCCTCGACCGATTCAGCGATGGTTTCGATTTCCGCCTCTTGTGCGATGCGCGTGATGGCATCGACAATCGCACAATCGACGCGGTCCAGGAGTATGTTGCGCACAAACGCACCGTCGATCTTCAGAAAATCGACGGGAATGGACTTCAGGTACGAAAACGAGCTCAAGCCGCTGCCGAAATCGTCCAGCGCAAATCTGCAACCTTCCTCTTTGATGCCACGGATGAATTCGATTGCCGCAGGGAGGTGTGATATCGCGGCAGTCTCGGTTATCTCGAAGCAGATGCGTGGCGGTGGTACCGCGTATTTTTCCAGCGTGTCGCGAATGTAGGTGAAAAACGAATGATCACTCAACGAGGCACCCGACAGATTGATGAAACAGACATCGCCGGATTGATCGTGCTGGATGTTCGCCAGCACCAGATCAATAACCCGCCGGTCGATGGCGGGCATGAGATTGTAACGCTCCGCGGCAGGAATGAAGGCACCGGGCAGTACCAGCGTTTCGTCTTCATCGTACATCCTCAACAGCATCTCGCGGCCAAACGCGCCAGCGCCGTGCAACGGTACAATGCGTTGCTGATACACGACCAGGCGATCTTCCACCAGCGCCTGGTTGATACGAGAGACCCATTCCATCTCGCCCTGTCGCCGTGTCAGCTCGGAGTCGTTCTGTACGAAAACCTCCACGCGGTTTCGGCCCAGATCCTTCGCCGCATAGCAGGTCATATCCGCCGCGCTCATCACATCTTTAGTGCTGCGCGCACTTCTGCTGATAGCCGCGACACCGATACTGACGCTGATGCTGAACATCCGTCCCTGCCAGGCGAAACGGAATTTCTCCACGGCGTGACGTATGCTCTCGGCAATCTCGCGCGCTCGGTCCAGCGGACACGATTCCAACAGAATACCGAACTCATCGCCCCCCAGTCGGGCCAGGGTATCGTTGTCGCGCACCAGACCGGCCAGCACCACCGCCAGTTGTTTGAGCAGTTCGTCACCGGCCACATGACCGCTAGTGTCGTTGATGATCTTGAACTGATCCAGATCCAGGTACAGAAGGGCGTGACTGGTATCGCGGGCAAGCGCGCTGGCCAGTGCTTTATCCAGCCGTGTTTCGAACTCGTGGCGGTTTACCAGATCCGTCAGCGCATCGTGATACGCCATATGGCGTATCGTATCTTCGGCTCGCCGGTGGGCGGCCCGGGTCTCGGCCTCCCGCAGTTCGCGTTCGATCGCCGGGGCCAGACGCTTGAGACTGTCTTTCATTATGTAGTCGTGCGCGCCCGCACGCATGGCGTCCACCGCGAACTGCTCGCCGATATTTCCGGAAACGATGATCACGGGCAGGTCGAGAGCAGAACTTTTTACCTCCTGCAGCGCTTCCGTGGAACTGAATCTAGGCATCTTGTGGTCGGCTATCACCAGATCCCAGTCGCGTTCCTGCAGCGCGGCGCGCATCGCTTCGGCCGTCTCCACACGTTGGTAGTTCGGCTCGAACCCCCCGTGCTGCAATTCCCGGATCAGCACCAGGGTGTCGTCCACGGAATCCTCCGCTATCAGCACGTTAAGTGGCGTGACCATCTACACCTGATCCCGGCGTTTGGTTCAAGTTCAACCGGTAGTCCGCCACGCGCACGGCTGCATCCACGAATGCCTCGCTGCTGTCCGGTCTCGCGATCACACTGTTTACGCGCAACGCATGTGCCCGGTCCAGTTCATCGCCTGCATTCTCGCGGACAAATACCACGATGGGCATATGCACCAGCCGTGTAACCCGACGCACCGCGCTGAGCACGTCGTGAACCGAATCGTCGAATGACTGCACATCGAACAACAGCAGCAACGGATGCATTTTGCGTGCAGGCGACTGGTCGGTCAGATGCTGCAACGCCGCATCGCCGGAAACGGCTTGAATCGCCGTTACCCGGGGAAACCTGCTCGACAGCGCCGTGCGCAGTAAAGCGGCTTCGGTCTCGTCCGGTTCGACGACTACCAGAGAAGGTACGGACATTAAGGTCGAATTCTTGCAAAGTGAGATTATTCTGCGATCGAAAGAGTGTTACGGCGAGCCTGGCGGAATATTTAACCGGTTGCTCGGTTGCAGGCGGATGCTACACCTCCGGAATCGAGAACAAGAACGTCGCACCCTCGCCGACCGCACCTTTTGCCCAGACACCTCCACCATGGCGATGGACGATGCGGGCGACGGTCGCGAGGCCGATGCCGGCACCCTCGAACTCATCCTGGCGGTGTAAACGCTGAAACGGCATAAACAGCTTGTTGGCGTCGCGTTGGTCGAAACCAACGCCATTGTCCTGCACGGCGTAGACAACCTGTCCCTGCTCGGTGCGCTGCTCCAGGGTTATCCGCGGCTTCTTTTCACGGCCCGTGTATTTCAACGCATTGTCGAACAGATTCGATAACACGACGTGCAAAAGCTCCTTGTCGGCTATCAAAAAAAGCCCGCTTTCAATAGTGACATCGACGTGACGATCAGGCGTCGTCAACAACAACTCGTCGACCACTTCGCGCGCCATGTGCGAGAGATCCACCCGCTCTCGTTTCAGTACCCGGCGCGTGACTCGCGACAACTCGAGCAACTCGTCGATCAGGCGGTTCATACGATTGGCCGCACGCCGTATGCCGTTGGCGTTGTCAACCAGCGACGGTGGCGTACTGTCGTCGAATGCCTCCAGCATGTCGTGACTTATCGCATTGATCAGCCGCAGCGGCGCACGCAAATCATGCGACACCGTATACGCGAACGACTCCAGCTCTTTATTGATGGCGACGAGTTCTGCCGTGCGCTCCGCTACGCGCTGCTCCAGTTGGCGTTTCGCTCCCTGCAATTGTTCCTCGCGATCACTGATTTCCTGATTGGCGCGTTCCAGTTCGGACAACTTGTCCTCGAGCTTGCGCACCACCCGTTCGCTGTGTTCTCGGTAAAACACGCCCTCATCGCGCACTTCATTGTCAGGGTGATGAATCGGCGCATCCAGTAAACGTGCGATCTCTGCAAGGAACTCCTGATTGTCGGCGCCCTTGCGCAGAAACGCATCGGCGCCCAGACGCAGGGCGAATTCCTGATCTTTCGGTTCGGTGTAAGTGGCGCTGTAGAAGACGAACGGCACGGCCTGAAACCTGGCATCGCTTTTCCATGCCCGGCACAGCTCGAAACCGTCCATGCCCGGCATCAGGATGTCGGACAGAGCAAGATCCGGTGGGCTCTTGGAAGCTACCTGCAGTGCTTCGCATCCGTCACGCGCTTTCAGCACCCGGTAACCGGCCTGTTTCAGCACCGCACAACGAATCTGGCGATTCACATCGAGGTCGTCCACGACTAAGATCGTCGCGACCTGCGACGATTTGGATTTCGCGGCGCTAGGCGACATCAGCAATCTCCCCTTCCCTGTCGGCGTACGGGGACACGTTCCCCCGAAAGAGCGCACTTAACGAAGCGAATCAGCGCTCGTTTTCACTTGGCGGCACCATGTTCAAGCGCAGCCAATACACGCCCAGCTGCCGAACTGCTTCTGTAAATTCATCGAAATCGACCGGCTTTCGAATATAACTGTTCGCCCCGAGATTATAGATTTTCACGATGTCTTCCTTTTCATCGGATGAAGTCAACACGACCACCGGCAGCAGCCGCGTGCGGTCGTCCTGGCGCAGCCTGCGCAGCACCTCGATACCGTCCATCTTCGGCATCTTCAAATCCAGCAGTATCAGCTGCGGTTGCGCGGCCGTGTCGCGGCCCGCGTATTCGCCGGTCCCAAACAGATAGTCCAGCGCTTCCACACCGTTACCGGCGATCTTAACCATGGCATTGGTGATATCGTTCTTTTCCAACGCGCGCAACGTCAGTGCCGCATCGTCAGGATTATCTTCCACCAACAGTATGATCACATCACTCATAAAATCCGCTCAATAGCGTAAAGTCTTGAGTATAAACCACTTTCGGAAACGAAAACCAAGGCAAGGGGTTACACGCGGATCTCGACGACCAACCCGTCGCTAACCCACTGCTTGATGAAACCGGCCCCCCGCAGCGGAATCTGTGCGACCTCCAGCCAGTCCTGCAATCCTTCACAGATGGCGCCAAAGCTGCCGCCGGCACCAGCCTGATTCAGCGCCCAGGCCTCGTCGGCCTGCAGGGACCGCCAATGCGGTTGCTGCTCGAGGCGCCACATGAGCCACACCATCGGCGCCTCGGCGACGCTGAGTGGCGGCGGCACTTGCCCCGCGTCCAGCGCCTGCCAGACGACTGGCACGTTCCACAAGAGCTCGAGTACCCGCATGGAGGGATGCAAGCGCACGCCCAGGTCTGCCCAATGTTCCGGTGCTATCGCCTGTAAGGCGTCGATGGACACGGACGGCGCTTCCGGTGCGTCGAATACTTCGCCCTGCGTCCATTCGAAGCGGGCAAGCTCCGCCAGTGCAGGTTGTGCGTTGTATGGTGGTTGCTCGCGGAGATAGTCGGCGAGGCGCCCCCCGTACCAGCGGATCGAGGCATGCCGCGAGGGACACGCATCTATATAAGCCCTGCCCAACTGTTCGAACTGCTGGTCTCCCAGCATGCCGTGCAATCCCGGAAAATCAGTTCCCAGAACCTCCAGCAGGCGCAAACGGTACGCCTCGGCGTAGATTTCGAGGCGCTGTTCAGCGGTAGCGGCAGGCGTGCTTACCACGTGCTCCAGCATCTGCGGGTCGCGCTCTCTGATGTATGCCGCAAACGCATGTTGCAGCCGCTGCAGATCACTCATGCGCGTCCCCCACCAGCAGCGGCTTGGCAATGCCGCGAGCGATTTCGAGCTCGCTCAGCAATTCCGGCAGTTCGGGAATATTGTCGTCTCGCTCAATCATAGTCGAGATCGCACCGAATCGCTGAACTGCTTCGGCGTACAACTTCCACACATCGTCCAGCACCGGCTGATCGTGCGTATCCACCGCAATGTGGTCCTGATAGGTGTGACCCGCCAGATGGAACTGACGAACGCGCGGTGCCGGCACCCCGTGCAGATACCGCGTGGGGTCAAACGCGTGATTGCGGCTGCTGACATAGACGTTGTTGATGTCCAACAGGATCAGGCAGTCGGCGCGCTCGGCCACCGCAGTCAGAAATTCCCACTCCGAGATCGTCGAGTGGCGGTAGGTTATGTAACTGGATACGTTCTCGAGAAGAATCTGCCGGCCGAGGAAATCCTGCACCTGCGTAACCCGATCGGCGACATGCGCGATCGCCTCTTCGGTGTAGGGCAGTGGCAGCAGATCGTGCAGATTCTGTTGCTGAACGCCAGTGAAACACAGGTGATCGGAGATCCAGCGCGGCTGCACCCGTGCGGCCAGTCCACGCAGATCGCGAAGATAGCCGACGTCCAGGGCCTCGGTGCTGCCAATGGACAGTGAGACACCGTGCATCACCATCGGGTAGTCGGCACGGATGCGGTCCAGGAAATACAGCGGTTTGCCACCCGCAACCATGTAGTTTTCGCTGAGTATCTCGAACCAGTCGACCGCCGGGCGCTGGTCCAGCACAGCCTGGTAGTGATCCCGACGCAGGCCCAGGCCGAAGCCAAGATAATGCTCGTTCACGTGTCGCTTTTGCTCCGACAGGGCCTGTCCGTGCCCGCTATAGTGCTGCGCAGGGGTAAAAAACGACCGGTCACCGCAGGCGATGCCGGTCGTTCGCCGTCGAAGCGGGAACTCAGCCCTCGAAGGTGCCGCCCTTAGCGTCACACTGTTCCTTGGTCAGCGCCACGAAACCCTGGCCTTTACATGCGTTCAAGCCTTTGCAGGAGCTGTTCGCCGTCGCGCAGTCGCTGTGGCCTTTACATGAATTAGCGCCCATACACTTGCCCTTGTCGCCGCCGGCTGACGCGCTCATTGGCGCGACAGACAGCAAGGCTGCTGCGGTCGCTGCCAGGGCAAATCCAGATACTTTTTTCGCTGCGTACATAGTGTCGAGTCCTCTATATATGTATCTCTACGTGATATGTAACGTTTCCCACGTAAATAGCTTGAACGGTCGCCACGATCCGTGACTAACTGCACGGCGCGTTGCGCTATTTCCCAAACCACCAAGCAATGGTGGGGCAATCCTACGACAAACGTGTCGACCGAAGGTTCACGAATTCTTCACGCCGGGGAGCGAAGAATCCGGGCCGCAGCGCGGTTTGCTCACCTGCCGGGGCGCGGGTACCGTCATTGTGCGATGCAATACTGGGGCGCTTTACCTGTTTCTCCCGGACAACGATGTGCTATGGTCCGCTAACCAGTAAGGAGGTGCTGCCTATGGCTGTGACTGACAGTGAAAACGAAGATTCCTTGCGCGGTAAACTGGCTGAGCTGAAACTGGAACACAGAGATCTGGACGAAATTATCTCGCAGATGGCCGCAGATCTTGGCGTAGACGACCTGCAGTTGAGGCGCCTGAAAAAGCGCAAACTGATGATCAAAGACCACATCGCCAGACTGGAAAGTCGACTGATTCCCGACCTGAACGCTTAAGTCTACGACCACGAAACGCTCGGCCGACGCACGCCGCGCCAGGGGAGTTCTGTAGCCATGGGAGGCTGCAGACAGCCCGGTCCTACCCGCACAAGGGCACAAGAGTGCCTCTCCAGCACACCCTAGAAACCCGTCCATGCTTGCCCCCGACTGCGCGCGAGGGCGGTATGTATCGCCAGGCTGTCGCCTGCCCGTCCGGGCAGCGAACGCACGACCGTCTGAGGAAAATGCATTGAACGATTTGATCTGGCGGCCCGGTCCCAGCCTGGCGAAGCTGCAGGCCGGTGCTGAGCAATACGTGAGACTATTTGCGCGCGGCTCTCTGCGCCTGGAGTTGTACGCACCGCGCGGACACGATCCACAGTCACCGCATGCGCAGGACGAACTCTACATCGTGCAACAAGGTTCCGGCAGATTCCGCCGCGGTGCACAGGTGTGCAATTTTAACGCCGGCGATGTACTGTTTGTCGCCGGTGTTGAGCACCGTTTTGAAGATTTTTCCGGCGACTTATGCGTGTGGGCGGTGTATTACGGCCCCGAGGGCGGCGAGTCGTGTGACCAGGGTGACGAAGCCTAGCCAGGTTCACACCGGCCACGGTGACTGCCCGTGATGCTATGCGAATGCTGTTCTCGCTGTTAACCAGCGCCGCGCTGATTTACCTCGTGCTGCTGGCGGCAGTGTATTTCAATCAGCACCGGCTGCTGTACCTGCCGAATGTGCCGGCGCGCACCCTTGTCACAACCCCCGCGCGCTACGGTCTGGCCTACGAAAACGTGCGCTTCGAAACCGAAGACGGCGTGTCGCTGCACGGCTGGTTCCTGCCGGTCCAGGGCGCTACCACGACTGTTCTGTTCTTTCACGGCAATGCCGGGAACATATCGCACCGCCTGGATTCACTGGCTATTTTTGCGCGGCTGGGATTGCAGGTCCTGATTTTCGACTATCGTGGCTACGGCGAAAGTTCGGGCAAGCCGTCCGAAACCGGCACTTACCGCGACGCCACGGGGGCGTGGCACTATCTGACCGTAACGAGGGGTATCGCGAGCCAAGACATCGTGCTGTTCGGGCGCTCGTTGGGCGGCGCCGTGGCGATCGAACTTGCCAGCCGCGTCGACGCGGGCGCCCTGATGGTCGAGTCTTCCTTCACCTCGGTGCCGGAGATGGCGGCGACACTCTATCCGTTTCTGCCGGTGCGCTGGCTGGCGCGACTGCATTACCCTTCTCTGCAGCGTATCGGCGATGTGCAATGCCCTGTCCTGGTGCTGCACAGCGAGAACGACGAGATCATTCCATTCAAGCACGGTCAGAGCCTCTACCGGGCTGCTCCGCAGCCAAAGGCATTCTATGTCATGGGCGGCGGGCACAACGACGGCTTTTTTGTCAGCGGGGACGCTTACGTGCAAGCGCTGGACGACTTCCTGAGAACGCATACAGGCAACCGCAACTGAACCGCTCAGTGCTCGTATCGCGCACCGTGACTGTCATCGCCCACGCACTGCGCGCGTCCGTATAATCGCCCGCGTATGACCACGACCGGCACCTACTATGTCGACGACGATCCCGCGCTGTTGCGGCTGGTTGCAGATCTGCGCAAGCAGTCGTGGTTCGCGCTGGACACGGAATTCGAGCGCGAGAAGACGTACTACGCGCGGTTGTGCCTGGTGCAGATTGCCACCCCGGACTGGGTAGCATGCATAGATCCACACGCACTTGACAACTTCGACGCGCTGCGCGAGGTGATGCTGGACACCTCCGTGCTCAAGGTACTGCACGCCTGCAGCCAGGATTGCGAGATCTTCTATCAGCGCTGGGGTGCAGTGCCGGCACCGATTTTCGACACGCAGGTAGCGGCACCGCTGCTCGGCTACACCGACCAGCTCGGCTACGCGGCGCTGGTGGAAAACATGCTCGGCGTGCACCTGCCGAAATCGCACACGCGCACCGATTGGTGCCAGCGGCCGTTGAGCGACGCGCAGTTACGCTACGCAGAAGACGACGTGCGATATCTGGCGGCGCTGTATCCGCAGTTGCGCGACGCGCTGTTGCGACGTGAGCGCCTGCACTGGCTCACGGACGACTTCGCCGAATTGTCCGAGCCTGCAAAATACGCCAACCCGCCGACCGATGCCTGGCGGCGCCTGCGGCGACTGGACCGACTGGCGAACACACAACTTGCCACCGTGCAGGCACTGGCAGAATGGCGGGAGACTACCGCGCAGGCAAGGAATCTGCCACGCGCATGGCTGCTGCGCGACGCTGCGTTACTCGACCTCGCGCGCGCAGCGCCGACCGACACCGCTGAGCTGCGGGCGGTGGAGAACCTTCACCCGCGACTGGTGAGCCGGCATGGCGATACGTTACTTGACCTCATCGCCGACGCGAGCGAACGTCCGCCCCGGGGATTACCGGAAAGTCCATCCGCACCGCTCACAGCCGGCGAATCGGCGGAGCTGGCGAAACTCAGGGAGCAGGTGCAGGAACAGGCTTCGCACCTCGAAATAGACCCTGACCTGCTTGCCAGCCGCAAAAAACTGGTGCGCCTCGTGCGTGGCGAACCTGTGAGTGATGTTTTCAAGGGTTGGCGACTTGCGGCGCTCGCGGGTGCGCTGCGGTAGAGCTTGAACTCGCTAGCCTCTATGTTGCACGCTGCTTGCGTCCCCTCGCGGGGAAGGATTACTCCGGGCGTCCTGCCCTTCGCCCGTTGGGCCCAGCCTGCGGCTGGACAAATCGTTCCCGACGCCCCCTCAACATTGGACTGGGTCGCTTCTCAGGGGAAATGCGGGTAAGTAGATTGGTCGATCGACCGCAGAGTAATAGCCGGACTATTGGTCAAGGCCGATCGTTCCCACACAGATGGGACAACGCCGGATTTTTCCTGACCCGTTCCATGTCTTGAAGGTGCCGGGGGCAAGACTATTTTCAATTGACTGCCTTCGCGCAACATGGGGGCTAGATAATTGCGTTACGGGCAGCGGATCTCCCAGCATCTGTGCGCCGGGCGGCGGGCGAAATCCGGCGGCGTGGTGGGTACCGTCAGGTCGCGTATTACAAAGTGATCCGCCAGCTTTGCATCGAGTTTGAAACGGCGTTTGTTGGTGGCAAATAGCAGTACGCCCTGCGGTGCGAGCAGGCCGCTTACCGCATGCAGAAGCGCCACGTGGTCACGCTGGATGTCCAATGTCGTGCGCATGCTCTTGGAATTCGAGAAACTCGGCGGGTCCAGAAAAATGTAGTCCCAGCGCTGCGTATCACGCGCGGCATCCGCTATCCATGCCAGGCAATCAGCGCGCAGCAGGCTATTCGACTCGCTGGTCAAATCGTTGAGCGCCAGGTTGTCGTCAGCCCAGTTCAGGTACGTCTGACTGAGGTCCACGGAGGTGGTGCTCGATGCACTGCCGGCCGCCGCGCAGACCGTAGCGGCTCCAGTGTAAGCGAACAGATTCAGAAAACTGCGCCCTGCCACGCTGGCGTGGATGCGCCGGCGGGTCAAGCGGTGGTGCAGAAACAGGCCGGTGTCCAGGTAATCATGAAAATTGACATAGAAGCGCAGCCCGTGCTCGTCGACAATATCGAAACGCCGCTCACCCGCGTGGCGCCGATACTGCTCGCTGCCACGCTGGCGGCGTCGCATTTTGTAGTGCAGTTGCGCGTCGGGTAAAGCCAACAGCGCGCCGGTAGTGGACATCACCAGCGCGCGCCGAGCCGCGGCCTGCGCAGCGACCACGGAATCGGGTGCGGCATACTCCTGCACCTGCACTTGAGGAAGTTCGCCACCGAAATAGTCGATTGCAAACGCGTACTCCGGTATGTCCGCATCGTAAAGACGATAACAGTCGATGTTCTCGCGGCGCGCCCAGCGGCGCAGGTGCTTCATGTTCTTGCGCAACCGGTTGCCGAAAGCGTCGTTGTCGTCAACCGCAGCCGCAGGCGTGACGGCTTCGCCGCCACGGCGAGGCATCTCGCCGAAATCGAACAGCACGCAGGGAATAGTGCCGTTGCGCAGTTTGTGCCGCGCCACAGCGGGGATTCTCAGTCGATGCACCAGGTCCGGATTGCCGGTGAACACGGCCGTGCGCCAACCCGGGTAGCGGCGCAGCAGCTGACCGAGTTGCCGATACAGCGCGGGTAATTGATCGGATTCGCCCATGCGCACCCCGTAAGGCGGATTGCTCACCAGTAAACCGGCCGCGAGTTCACCCGCGTCCAACGGCCGATCCAGAGCGCGCTTGTGCAACGTTATCGCGTCTTCCAGCCCCAGCGATTGCGCCGCCTCACGCACCCGGCGCAGGGCCGCGGAATTGATGTCGCAGCCGACAACCGGCGGGGGCACGCGCTGCACGGCGTGGGCTTCATGCAGCAGGCCTTGCCAGATTTCAGGATCGTGACCATGCCAGGTGTGGAACCCGAAGCGTTCGCGGTGCAGCCCGGGTGCCAGGTTGGCGGCCATCATGGCACCCTCCAGCAGCAGCGTACCGGAACCACACATCGGGTCGAGCAAGGCGCCGTCGCGGTCCGCGATCCCCGGCCACCCGAGCAGATCCAGAATGGCAGCCGCAAGGTTTTCCTTGAGCGGCGCGGCCGCGCGGGATTCACGGTACCCACGCCGGTGCAGACCTTCACCCGCCAGATCCAGACTCAAGGTCGCGCGGCTGCGTTGTACGTGCAGGTGCAAACGTACATCGGGGCGCGTTCTGTCTACGGATGGGCGCTTACCACACGCAGCGCGATAAGCATCGGCGACAGCATCCTTTACCCGTTGCGCCGCAAAGCCGGTGTGGGTAAGGCGCGCTTTGTCGAGTGTCGAGCGAACCGCAAACGTCGCTTCCAGCGGGAATACCGCCGGCCAATCGATTTCACGCACGGCGCGGTACAGATCTTGTTCGTCGCGCATATCGAAAACGGAGAGTCGCAGCAGTACTCGGCTCGCCAGACGCGACCACAGACAAATCCGATACGCCTCGGCGAGCGTGGCGCGGCATTGCACGCCCGCCCCCAGAACGCTCGCCCGCGAAACACCCAACGACGATAACTCGCTTTGCAACCGCTCGGCGATACCGGCTGGCGCGCTGACGAACAGTCTCAGCTTCTCTTCGGCGGACGGCATAGGTGGCAGCAAACACACATGTCGCAATAGTACCGCGGCCGCCGGCACAAAAGTCTTAAAATGCGAAGCTTACCGGGTACGGATGGCGCACATGATAGACAGGCAACAAGAACGAGCAGATTCCAGTTGGCAGTTCTGGATCGACCGTGGCGGCACGTTCACCGACGTGGTGGCGCGGCAGCCGGACGGTCGTATCGTCACGCTGAAGCTGCTGTCCGAAAATCCACGCCGCTACCCCGATGCGGCGGTCGAGGGGATCCGTCGGGTACTGCGCGCCGATGACACAGCGGCGTTGCGGGAACGGTCGATCGACGCGGTGAAAATGGGCACCACCGTCGCAACCAACGCGCTGCTGGAACGAACTGGCGAGCCGACGGTGCTGATAATCACGCAGGGATTTGCCGATGCGCTGCGTATCGGTTACCAGCAGCGGCCGGATTTGTTCGCGCTGCAGATAGAGTTACCGGAAATGCTCTACACGCGGGTGATCGAGGCGCACGAACGCATCGACGCGCAGGGTGCGATTCTGCGGGAACTTGACAAAGAACACTTGCTGGCGGAACTGCACGAGGCATATTCGCAGGGCTTGCGCAGCGTTGCGATAGTGTTCATGCATGCCTATCGGCATCCGCAGCACGAGCGTGAAGCCGCCCGTCTGGCCCGCGATATCGGTTTCCGCCAAGTGTCCGTAAGCCATGAAGTCAGTCCGCTGATGAAACTCGTGTCGCGTGGCGACACTACGGTGGTCGACGCCTATCTGTCACCCATCCTGCGTCGCTACGTCGACCAGGTTGCCGGACACCTGGGCGATACACGGCTCATGTTCATGCAATCGAACGGTGGACTCACCGACGCCCACTACTTCCAGGGCAAGGACGCGATTCTGTCGGGTCCCGCCGGCGGCGTCGTGGGTCTGGTGGAAACCGCGCAACACGCGGGCTTCGAAAAGTTGATCGGATTCGACATGGGCGGCACGTCCACGGACGTCAGCCACTTCGACGGCGAATACGAACGCGCGTTCGAAACGCTGGTCGCGGGCGTGCGGTTGCGCGCACCGATGATGCTGATTCACACGGTCGCCGCGGGCGGTGGATCGATACTGCACTTCGACGGCAGTCGGTTTCGAGTTGGGCCGGATTCGGCGGGCGCCAATCCCGGGCCCGCCTGTTACCGCAATGGTGGACCACTTACCGTGACCGACTGCAACGTCATGCTGGGTAAGCTGAACGCACGCTTTTTCCCACATGTATTTGGCGCCAACGCCGATCAACCGCTAGACGAGGAAACAGTCGCAATCCAGTTCGACGAATTGTCCCGGCGCATCTCGAAGGCAACCGGTCGTTCGCGCACCCGCGAGGAAATCGCGGCAGGATTTCTCAGCATCGCAATCGAAAACATGGCCAACGCGATCAAGAAGATCTCCGTGCAGCGCGGCTACGACGTCACCGAATACACACTATGCTCATTCGGCGGCGCCGGCGGTCAACACGCCTGCCTGGTGGCCGATGCGCTAAATATCAAACGCGTGTTCATACACAAACACGCGGGGGTGTTGTCTGCGTTCGGTATGGGCCTTGCGGACCTGCGGGTGCTGCGTGAGAAAGCCGTAGAGGACACGCTCAGCGAGCAACTGATGGCGTACCTGGAAGACGTGTATGCCGAAATGGAGCGCGACGGTATCGCGCAGATGCAGGCACAGATCGTTCCCGGTCAGAACATTCGCGTGCAACGCAAATTGCGATTGCGCTACGCGGGTTCGGACACTGCATTGCTGGTCGATTACGCGTTACGCGAACGCATCGTCGGCGCGTTCGAGAACGTGCATCGCCAGCACTACGGTTTTGTCGCCGACAAGCCGATTGTCGTCGAAGCCCTGCAGGTGGAAGTGATCGGCGTGCAGCCACGGGTGCACGAATCACTAGCGGTTTTGCAATACGAGAGTGCCGCACCGTTTGCCAGCTCACACGCGATCATGGCCGGCGAACAACGCGAGGTCGGCGTCTATCGCCGCGACGATCTGCCGCCCGGCGGCAACGTGCAGGGACCCGCCGTAATCATCGAAGACAACAGCACCATCGTTGTCGAACCGGGCTGGCGCGCCACCTATACACACAATCGAGATCTGGTACTGGAACGCACCATTGCCTTGCCGCAACGCGTGGCCATAGGCACCGACGTCGATCCCGTGATGCTGGAGATCTTCAACAACCTTTTCATGAATATCGCCGAACAGATGGGCACGGTGCTGGAAAAAACGGCGGTGTCGGTGAATATCAAAGAACGGCTGGATTTTTCCTGCGCAATCTTCGACGAGGACGGTGAATTGATCGCCAACGCACCGCATATGCCGGTGCATCTCGGCTCGATGAGCGAAAGCATCAAGACGGTGATCCTGGACAACGCGGGCGACATCAACCCAGGCGATGTGTTCATGTTGAACGCGCCCTACAACGGCGGCACGCATCTACCCGACGTGACGGTAGTCAAACCAGTGTTCGAGGGTCGGAAAATTCTATTCTATGTGGCCTCACGCGGCCACCACGCCGACATAGGCGGCATCACGCCAGGTTCGATGCCCCCGGACAGTACCAGCGTCGAACAGGAGGGCGTGCTGTTCGACAACATGAAGATCGTCGATCGCGGCGAGTTCCTCGAAGCGCAGATCATGCAGCGCTTGAGCGACGGCGCTTACCCCGCGCGCAATCCGCGCCAGAACATTGCCGATTTCCAGGCGCAGATCGCGGCCTGCGAAAAAGGCGTGCAGGAACTCCTGCATATGGTCGGGTACTTCGGTCTGGCTGTCGTGCACGCCTATATGCAATACGTGAAAGACAATGCGGAAGAATCGGTGCGACGCGTGCTGGATGCACTGCAGGACGGCAGCTTCGAATATGCGATGGACGACGGCAGCCGCATTTGCGTGAGCATCTCGGTGGACAAACCGGCGCGTACTGCAAAAATCGACTTCAGCGGCACCAGCCCGCAGCAGCCTGGCAACTACAACGCGCCGGTTGCGGTCAGTACAGCCGCAGTCCTGTACGTATTCCGCTGCATGGTTGCAGCCGACATACCGCTGAACGCGGGCTGCCTGAAACCCATAGAGATCGTGATCCCCGAAAGCTCGATGCTGAATCCGCGGTACCCGGCCGCCGTCGTCGCCGGCAACGTCGAAACCTCGCAGTACGTCGTAGACACGCTGCTCGGCGCGATGGGCGTGGCTGGCGCGTCGCAAGGTACGATGAACAACTTCACGTTCGGCAACGACGAATACCAATACTACGAGACGATCTGCGGCGGATCGGGCGCGACGGAACAACACGACGGCACCGACGCCGTGCATACGCACATGACGAATTCCCGTTTGACCGATCCCGAAATTCTCGAGTGGCGCTTCCCGGTACTGCTCGAGCGATTCGCGATACGCGACGGCTCCGGCGGTGTCGGTCGGCACCGGGGCGGTAACGGCACTATCCGACGCGTGCGCTTTCTGCAAACGATGACGGCGAGCATTCTCGCCGGCCACCGCAAGGTTCCACCCTACGGAATGCTGGGTGGTGAACCCGGGGCCGTCGGCCGCAACTGGGTAGAACGCGAGGATGGCACAGTCGTCGAACTCGCCGCACAGGGCAAAGCCGAATTGCACCCTGGCGACGTATTCGTCGTGCACACACCAGGCGGCGGCGGTTTCGGCTCTCCTGAATGAAGTTGCGTAAATCGCGTTCGTGAAGCAGCCTACGCGCCTACCGAAGCGCCCGACATATTGCCGGGCAACAGGTACTGGCAGGCTTCATCCAGATATGAATGCGCCTCCATGCGTACCTTGAGCAACGTGTCTTCGGAAACATGGGTGACGCCTAACGCATCGGGGGAGAACGGTAGCGTAAGCAGATCGACGTCCTGCAGCGAATCTATTTCGGTCGTCAACAGCGCGGCGATGTGCACGATAGACGCATCGAGCAGATGTTCGTCCGCGGCCGCCGGCTCCATATGCCAGCGCACCGAACCCTGCATGGCCGGCGGCATGTCCCAGATTCGCAGCAACTCTCCACCGACCTGCGTGTAATCGTAGCCGATCAGCTCCTGCTCGACATGGGTGATCAACCGCGCTTCCGCCTGCGCCACCTCCAGAGCCTGTCGCGCGAGATCGGGAATTTTCTGATACATGATCAGGTGCCCGAGATCACGCATCAAGCCGTGCACGAACAAACGTTCACTGTCCAGCACGTTACACAACTTCGCCACGATGCGACTGACCAGTGCGGTGTAGACACTTTCGCGCCAGAACCGCGAGACGTCCATCGTTTCGATGTCCACGCCCGAGAATGCACGCGCAACGCTGGTGGCCAGTACCACGTCGTGTATCTGCTGCCGGCCCAGCAAAGTCACCGCGCGCGTAATCGTCTCGACCTTGGCGCGAAATCCGTAGAAAGAACTGTTTGCCAGACGCAGGACCCGTGCCGTCAGACCGGGGTCCACCATCAACACCTCGCCCAGTTCTCCGGCCGACGAGTCCGGGTCGTTCAACACCACGCGTGTGCGCAAATAGATATCCGGCAGCGAAATAAGTTTTACCGAATCGGCTAACAAAGCTTCATAACCGGACATGTGGGTCCCCTTGAACGCGAGCGGGTGTTTCCGTGTGACGGCAAGCAACCCCGCTTCTTTAGCGCGGGAGGGCTGTGAAATAGCCGGAAATGTTTGAAATTCAACACGCACCGCGGTGCTTGACCAACTATATAGATCCTATTTATCAATAAGTTATACGGACCGCCATGAGTGGCACATATTCTGCTCAATAGCACGCAAACAATGATCGGGTGGGAGGACGGCGGGTTTTGCCTGGAGCCAGCAGTTGTTTGATGAGACGCTTAAAGCACCGGCGGCGGTGCACCACGGTTCGCAGACTGACGACAGTTACTGTCGACAGCGCACGGAGTTGCTCTATCGCAATGGCCACTTCGCCAATCTAAGCGGCCTGCTGGTCGCCGGCATCTCGGCAGTAGTGCTGTGGCCGATCGTCGACCCTGGCAAACTTATCGTCTGGCTGGGGCTTTACGGTCTGCTGTTCGTGGCGCGCGGCTTACTCGTTCACAGTTTCAAGCGCGCCCAGGCGCCCCTCGATAACGCACGAATCTGGTTGCACGCGCTGGTATTCAGCATCGCCTGCAGTGGCGCGTTGTGGGGTGCGCTGGGATTCTTTTTCCGTTTCGACTGGAACACCGCCCACCAGATTTTCCTGCTGGCGGTGCTTGCTGGACTGGCTGCGGGAGCCATAGCCACCTACGGTGCCACGATGCGCAGCTATTACGCGTTCGTGCTGCCGATGTTGGTGCCCAACGCCGCCTATCTGCTGTTCTCCCAGGAGCGTGCCCAGGTAATCATGGGAGCGATCGTGATGCTGTACTGCCTGTTGGTGGGTTACGTGGCGCGCATCGCTGGAGGCAGTTTGCGGCGGCTTACTCTGCTGCGCAACGAAAATGCGGACCTGCTGCAGGAACTCACCAGCACCAACGCCGCCCTGCGTGCGCAGGCCGGGGAGCGCACTCTGGCGCTGCAGGAAATCGGCGGCAACGAACGCAATTTCCGCGATCTTGTAGAAGGCTCCACACAGGGCATTCTGATACACCGTGACTGGCACCCATTGTTCGCCAACAAGGCTTTTGCGGACCTGCTGGGTTTCAATTCCCCACAGGAAGTGCTGTCGCTGGATTCCCTGCAACATCTCTTCGCCTCGTACGAGTTGAAACGTGTGCATACGCACGAAAGGCGCGCGATCAGCGACGATTTGCTGGTCAAGTACGAAGCCGAGGCAGTGCGCAACGACGGCACACGCGTGATCCTGCAATGTATTGTGCGTTCGGTGTTGTGGGGTGGAGATCCTGCGATCCAGATATCGCTGGCGGACATTTCCGATCTGGTGCGCACCACCAAGGCGCTGCAGGCCGTAGAAGAAACGTACCAGCAGATTTTCTCAACCATTACCGACGCTGCGCTGTTGTTCGATGCCGAAAGTGGAACCCTGGTAAACGCCAACCGTGCGGCGCTGTCGCTGTACGGCTATGGCTGGGACGAAGTACTGAACCTGAACGTTCTCGATCTGACAGCCAATGGAGACACGCTGAAGCGTGCCATTGAGCGCGCGAAGTTGATCAAGCCGGCGGGCACGTTTTCCGACGAGCATCAACACAAGCTGGGACACACGTTCCCGGTCGAAATCTCCATGTCGAACATCGAAGCGCACGAAGGCAATACGATATGCGCGATCGTGCGGGATGTCACCGACCGCCAGCAGGCCGAAGACGCAGTACGAGAAAGCGAGGAGCGCTTTCGTGTGTTCGCCGAAACTGCCGCCGACTTCTTCTGGGAAACCAACGCGGAGCAACGGTACACATATGTCTCGGAACGGTATTCGGAAATCAGCGGACTGACTCCCGAACAGTTGCTGGGCATCGTACGTGACCCGTTGACGACAGGAAGTGTCGCCGAAACCCGCCGCTGGCAGGCGCACCAACAGAAACTCGCGAACTACGAATCGTTTCGCGACCTGGAAGTGAGTTGCGTGCGTCCCGAAGACGGCGGCATTCTGATTCTGCGCAATAGCGCGACGCCAATGTTCGACAGCGATGGCGCATTCAAGGGTTACCGGGGGGTGGTGAGAAACGTAACCGAAGCTTACAACCTGTCGCGCCAGCTCAGCTACCAGGCCAGCCACGACGCGCTAACCGGGCTGGTCAACCGCGCCGAGTTCGAAAGGCGTTTACAGGAATCGCTCGAGCATCTGCGGGTGACGCCTTCCAGCCATGCGCTTTGTTACCTCGACCTGGATCAGTTCAAGCTGATTAACGATACCTGTGGACATGCCGCCGGCGACGAGCTGCTGCGGCAGATTTCGGCGGTGCTGCAGCAGAAAGTCAGGCGTTCGGACACGCTCGCGCGGCTTGGCGGCGACGAATTTGCGATCCTCATGGAGAACTGCACGATCGGTAAAGCCACCGAGGTGGCGGACAGCGTGCGCCACGCCATCGAGGAATTTCAGTTTCTATGGGACGGCAAGATATTCACGGTCGGTGTCAGTATAGGTGTGGTGCCGATTCGCAACGACGGCGAACGGTTTGAAGACTTATTGCGGGCTGCCGACAGCGCCTGTTACGCGGCCAAGGACAATGGGCGCAATCGCGTGCATATCTATCATGCAGCGGACGAGGAACTGGCACGACGCGAAGGCGAAATGCAGTGGGTGGCGCGCATTAATCAGGCCTTCGAGGAAGAACTTTTCGAACTTCGCTACCAGCGCATCGCCCCGGCCGGCAGACAAGAGCATGGCGCTCACTACGAACTGCTGTTGCGAATGCGCGACGAGGAGGGCCAACCGATACCGCCTGGAGCCTACCTGCCGGCAGCCGAACGATACAACCTCATAGGACGCCTGGACCGCTGGGTCATCGACACGGCCATCGGCTGGCTGGAACAACACCCCGAGCATCTCGCCGATCTGCATCTTTGCTCGATAAATCTTTCCGGCCTGACGCTGGGCAACGAAGAATTCCTCACCTACCTGATCGAGAGGTTGCGCAATACACCGGTACCGGGCTCCAGGTTGTGCTTCGAAATCACCGAGACCGCGGCCATTCAGAATCTCGCCAACGCTACACGTTTCATTGGCGAACTGCGCAAGCGCGGCTGCCGCTTTGCGCTGGACGACTTCGGCAGCGGATTGTCGTCCTTCGCCTACCTGAAAAACCTGCCAGTCGACTATCTGAAGATCGACGGCGTGTTCGTGCGCGACATCATCGAAGACCCCATCGACTATGCGATGGTCAAATCCATCAATGAAATCGGCAAGGTCATGGGTAAAAAAACCATCGCCGAATTCGTTGAAAGCGGCGAGATAGTGCGCAAGCTGGAACAGATCGGCGTCGACTATCTGCAGGGCCAATACATCGGCGAACCACGCCCGTTGAGCGAGTTCAGCTGAGTGCCGTAGCCGCGGTATTTGATCGACCTTTACAGCACCGTCCAGCCATCCGATCATCGACGAGACCCATTACAGCGGCTCGGGAGAACTTGCCGCTGCGATTGCGGACAAATTGCTGGCTGCAGGCAACGACCTTGGGAATCTCGCAGCGACCGATCTCGGCACCGTCGATGAATTTCATATTCGTGGTCGCAAGACAACGGATTGGACGGCTTCTCGCATGCCGAGGTGATCTATCATTTTCACAAAACAGATCCGGCGACCATCGTGACCGCGGCCCGGCATCCACGGAACAACCAGGATTGGCCGCTCACCGGCGTATTTGCACAGCGCGGTCATTTCCGCCCGAACCTGCTCGGCATCACCACCTGCCATGTCCTCGCTGTCGACGGGACTACCGTGCACGTGAGAGGGCTGGACGCTATTGACGGCACACCCGTCCTCGACATCAAGCCATACATGACCGGATTCGCCCCGCGGGGCAAAATCCGGGAGCCGGACTGGGCGCGCGAACTGATGGCCGGCTACTGGTACAAAACGGACGAAGGTTCTTGATTTCGCTCCTGTTACGTTGAGCCCGACGCTACACACTCAGCCACGAAACAGTGAAACTTCACGGTGCTTGGACGCAGTTACCGGGCTGACGGGTCCGTCGAGACCAACTACAGCCGGCGGAAGGCGACGATTTATCTCAAGCGACGCGCAAACTGACCGACGGACCAGCGGATGCGACCGGCTCCGGCACCATATCCCGGTACTCGTCGAAGTTGGTCTGAAACGCCTGGGCCAGTTCGCTGGCCTTGGCGTCGTAGGCGTCTTTGTCACTCCAGGTCGCACGGCTGTCCAGGATCTCAGCCGGCACGCCGGGGCACGTTTTCGGCACGGATACCCGAAACACTGGATGCTCCTGGTACTCGATGCCGTCCAGATCACCGCGCAGCGCCGCGTTCAACATGGCCCGCGTGTGATGGATGTCCATGCGCTTGCCAACGCCATAAGACCCACCCCACCAGCCGGTGTTGATCAGCCAGCAGCTGGTGTTGTGCTGAGCGATTTTCTCGCCCAGCAATTTGGCGTAGACGCTGGGGTGCAACGCCATGAACGGCGCACCGAAGCAGGTGCTGAAGGTAGTCTGCGGCTCGGTGACTCCGCGCTCCGTGCCCGCCACTTTTGCCGTGTACCCGGAGATAAAGTGATACATGGCCTGATCCGGGCTGAGCCTGGAGATCGGGGGCAACACGCCGAACGCGTCGCACGTGAGCATCACCACGTTCTTCGGGTGCCCGGCGACGCCTGGCACCACGGCGTTGGGAATATGCGTGATCGGGTAGGCCGCGCGGGTATTCTCGGTCAGCGTGCCGTTGTCGAGATCGATCTCGCGCGATTGCGGATCCATCACCACGTTTTCCAGGATCGTTCCGTAGCGGTGGGTGCACTCGTAGATCAGCGGCTCCTGCTCCTTGGAAAGATTGATCACCTTCGCGTAACAGCCGCCTTCGAAATTGAAAATACCGTTGCTGCCCCAGCCGTGCTCGTCATCGCCGATCAAACCGCGGGCAGGATCGGCGGACAACGTGGTCTTGCCCGTGCCGGACAGGCCGAAGAATACGGCACTGTCGCCATGCTCGCCGATATTGGCCGAAGCATGCATCGACAGCATACCGCGTTGCGGCAGCAGGTAGTTCATCAGGAAGAACACCGATTTCTTGATTTCGCCGGCATAGCGGCTGCCGCCGATGATCACGGTGCGCTGGCCGAAATTGGGCACAATGAAGGTGCCGGAATTGGTGCCGTCACGAGCCGGGTCGGCCTCGAATTCGGGCGAGTGGATAATCAGAAATTCGGGTTGCGTCGCCGATACTTTGCGCCCCACGTCGTCCGGCCGGATAAACATGGTGCGCGCAAACAAAGCGTGCCAGGCGCTGTTGGTCACCACCCGCACCACGATCTCGCTGTCCGCGTCGGCGCCGGCGATGCAGTCCTGTACGAAGACTTCCTTGCCGCGCAGGTGTTCACACAGGCGATGCTTCAACGCGTCGAACTGATCCTCGGGAAACGGTTTATTTACCTTTCCCCACCAAATATTGTCAGTGCTAGACGATTCTTCGACGGTGAATTTGTCGTTCGGTGAACGGCCGGTGTGCTGTCCGGTATTTGCTACCAGCGGGCCATTTTTCGCGAGTTCGACCTCGCCGCGCCGCAGAGAAGCCTCATAGAGTGCCTCCGTGCGTAGATTCCAGTTGATTTTGCCTAGCCCACCCAGCCCGGCTGCTTCCAATACCTGTTCCAGAGTTTGCGCCATGCGGCTCCCTACCCAGTTGCTTGTCGATCAAGTCCAGCGGCAGCGCCGCGGCGGCGATTAAAGCCTGTTCCAGCGAGGCTACAGCAATTTCCGGGCCTCTAGCAATACCACTCTCCGGTGCGCCCGGCCTGCGTTACAGCAAAGGCATTCCAGGCCAGGTTCCTCTGTTTGTGCACGGCTGCTAAAATCGCCGCAAATCAACCCGAGGACCAGCGCATGCTCGAAAGCACGCCCAGCGAAGACCAGACACCTGTATTCAACGCGGTAATGACCGACGAGATCACCATTACGCCGCAGGCGCATGAGCAGATCAAGTCACTGGTGGACGACGAGGAAGATATCGAAGGGGTGCGCATCTATGTCGCGGGCGGCGGCTGCGGTGGCATGACCTACAGCATGACATTTGCCACCGAGCAATACGCCCATGATTGCGTGCTGGAGCAGGATGGCCTGAAAGTGTTCGTCGACGCAGTCGCATTGCAGTACCTGGAAGGCGTCGAAATCGACTACCAGAGCAATGACACGGGTGCGAGTTTCGTGTTCAAGAACGTGTTCCAGGCTGTCGGTGGCGCCGGCATGTGCGCCGGTTGCGGTGCCGCGGGCAGCGGCGGTTACTAGTGCCCCGGAGATAGCAAAACACCAGCGCGCGGACTATCGCCGTGCGGCCGCCGTTATGACCGCACCACGCGTCCTGCTCATTACGCCACGCTACAGCTACCGTATCGCCGCATACCTGCAGGCGGCGAAAACGCTGGGAATGCAGGTGATTGTGGCGTCCGATGGCCCACATTCCCTCATTGGCGCGCTGCAGAAAGGTATTCACCTCGATCTGCAGAATCCGCAAGCGGCGTGCGAACAGCTTGTTTCGCATGCACCGGCGCCGCACGGCATAATCGCCACGGACGACAACGTCGTTGAACTGGCTGCCTGCGTGGCGCAAGGCCTCGGTTTGCCCGGCAACCCACCCTCGGCGGGGCGTTTCGCGCGCCGCAAGGATCACGCGCGAGCCCGACTGCAGGCCCGTGGCGTTCCGGTGCCGGCACACCAGACCATGGCTCTCACCGACATCGCAGCTGGTGCGTTTCCGGACATAACGTTTCCACTGGTGGTGAAGCCGCTGGCGATGTCCGCCAGCCGCGGCGTCATCCGTGTCGATGACCACGACGCGCTGCGTCTCGCCGGCCAGCGCATTGCCCGTATCGTCGCGACATCGGCACATGTGGACGAGCGCGAGCGCGTTCTGCTCGAAGAATACCTGCCCGGCACAGAAATCGCCGTCGAAGGCCTCCTGCACCGCGGTCGCTTACACATAGTCGCCGTGTTCGACAAACCCGAGCCGCTCACCGGACCTTTTTTTGAGGAAAGCTACTACGTAACCCCGTCGGCGCTGACGGCAACCACGCTGCGCGACGTCACGGAGGTGGTGCAGGCCACTTGCGATGCATACGGCTTGCGGCACGGGCCGATTCACGCGGAGTTACGGATAAACGCTGAAGGTGTCTGGGTTCTGGAAACCGCCGCGCGTACGATCGGCGGGCAATGCGCCATGTTGGTGGAATTCGCCACCGGACAAAGCCTGGAAGAACTGGTGCTGCGCAACGCTCTGGATGAACCGCCGCCGGTGTCCCGACTGCACAACGCGGCCGGGGTGTTGATGATTCCGATTCCCAGACCGGGGGTACTGCGCCGTATCGAGGGCGTACTCGACGCGCAGCGGGTGCCAGGCGTGGAGAAACTGGAGTTGTGGGTACGCGAGGGGCACGAACTGGTGCCGCTGCCGGAGGGCGCCAGTTACCTGGGTTTCATTTTTGCGACAGGCGATGACGCTCGGCAGGTGCAGCAGTCACTGCGGCACGCGCATGCCTGCCTGAACATCGTCACAGCGCCGAAGTGGGACATCGTGGCAGCCTGAATCGCTACTTTTTCGCCCCGCCGGCGTGGAACCCGGCCGGCAAATCTCCGTAGTCGCCCTCTTTGAAGAAAAACCCCAGCATGTGTTTTTCGATCAGCTCGATGCTGCGGGGATCGGCGGTGCTGAGGCCATTCTCGTTGATAATCGCCGTCAGGCGCTCCAGCCACTGAGTCCAGCCGGCTTTCGAGACGTTGGCGTAGATGCGTTCGCCCAGCGCGCCAGGATACGGCAGAGCGTCCAGACCTTCGGACTCTTCGTTCAACACCACACACTGAATGACGCGCGCCATTGTCGCCTCCCGATAGAAACGGAGATTATACCGCTATGAGCGTGCCTGGAACGCTTCAATAGGCGGCCAGTTGCTGCTCGGTCGGTTCGGCGCAGCAGTACCACTGCTCGGAAAGATGCGGGATGACCCGCCCGAAAACCCGTGCCGGCAGCTGTGGCGGGATCTGCCCGCAAGCGCGGTGCGCGGCGTGCCAGATTTCGGCGAACAGCTCCTGGCGCGAGCAGCCGCCGGCTTCACCCTCGGCTACCAGCGCCTGCACGCTTTCCTGCAGCTGATCGACAGCGCCATCGGGGTGCTGCCATGGATAACCCAGCACGTGCGGATCAAAAGCCTGCAAATGCGGACGCATTTCGGTCTCGCGCAACAGGTACGAGCCTTCCGGCACCAGCAGGCGGATTGCCAGCTGTATCGGGGGCACGGCATTCACCAATTGCAACTCGGCAAGTTTACACAGCAAACCAAGGTAGCCCTCCAGGGTCGTCCACGGCGTGAATGCAACGAAGGTGGGTGCGAGCGCGATACCGTGCTGCTCCATCAGCGTCACCGCACGTGCAAAATCCGTCACCGTGTGCTGCTTGCGGAATATCTGCAGAATCCTCTCGTCCGTGGACTCGACGGCCGAGGTTACGAACAGGCAACCGGTCTCACTCAACAGCGGTAACAGATCGGCATGTTTGAGCAGGTGTTCGACCTTGATCGTGCAGTCGTAGGTGACACCGGGGAATTGCTCGTGTAATGCCGACACGATGCGCCGCGCATGCGTCGGGCCATTGAGGAAATCGGGGTCGCCAAACGACACATGTTGCGCCCCTTGTACCACTTGCTGACTGATGTCCTGCAGTACTATGTCGCGAGGCAGCGCGCGAAATCGTCCCTGATATACCGGCACCACTGGGCAATGGCTGCACAGGTGTTTGCAGCCGCGCGTAGTCTCCGCGAACGCGACAATTTTTTCGCCGCCATCCGGTAGCAGCAGCCGGGCATAGTGCGTTAGGTCCGGCAGTCCGTCTCTCTGCGGCGGCAAGCACGTGAATTTACCGTGCGCGATCACCGGTTCACTCTGCTCAGGCTCGCCGGCCGCCACTCTGCGTACCATCGACAGCAGCGCCGGTTCGAACTCACCGCCCAACACCGTGGCGACACCAAGCTCGCGCAACAACGTCTCGTTCATGGGCGCATACAGTCCGTAGACACACAAGTGAGCACGCGGGGCGGCCGCGCGAATTCGCGGCATCGCCTCGACGGCAATGCGTGTCGCCGTGTGCATCGCCACATATATAGCCACCACATCGGCCTGTGCCAGTGGTGCATCGGCCAAACGCTGCACGGCAAGGTCCACGCAACTCACGTTGTGTCCTTCAGCCGAGAGCAGAGCGGCGGGTTCGGCCAGACCGAAGGGCTGGCGGCCGATTTCATACGGACTGATCAACACCACATTCATGGTGCTGGCATCAGTTTGTGAATTTCCCCGGAACTGTAATCCAGCACGTAGATTTCGCCGACCTGATCCTCGGCGAAAGACGCGATGTTCAAGTTCGTATCCATTAGCAGCACGGGCTCGGCATTGTCGGCGCCGGTTTCCAGCGCCCAGATGCGGCCGGAACCGTAGTCCCCGTAAAGGTAGTAACCTTGCAACGCGGCGATGGCGCTACCCCGATACACGTAACCGCCGGTAACCGAATAACCCTCGGAGCGACCGTATTCGGCGCGCGGATCGACGAACCCGGCGGTTTCACAATTGTTCGCGGGACGGTGACAGTGTGCGCCTTCGCGAACCCGCCAGCCGTAGTTTTCGCCGCGCCGTACCAGGTTCACTTCTTCCCAGTTACCCTGCCCGACATCGCCGAGCCACAGGTCGCCGGTGACGCGGTCGAAACTCCAGCGCCATGGGTTACGCAGCCCCCATGCGTAAATCTCCGGGCAGCCGGCGTCTGCACATCCGGAACTCGCCGCGAACGGATTGTCGCCGGGGATCCCGTAGTCAGCGCCCATGGGAACGTTGTTCACATCAATGCGCAACATCGCACCCAGCCGCGTGTTCGTATTCTGTCCATGCTCGTGCGGGTCACCACCTGAACCGCCGTCGCCCAGGCCGATATACAGATAACCATCCGGCCCGAACGCTATCTGCCCGCCGTTGTGATTTCCGTAGGGCTGGTTGACGATTATCACCGGCTGCTCGGAATTGCTGTCGATGCTGCCGCCGACGACTATATAGCGGGACACGTAAGAAACGGGGCCGGAGCGAGTGTAGGACAGGTACACTGTCGAGTTGCCGGCATAGTCGGGGTGGAACGCCATGCCGAGCAGACCCGCTTCGTTTGGACCGGCGTCGACCAAGTCGTTGTCGTCGGTAAAAAAGTCGCCCGTGGTGTCCGCCGCCGGATCATTGTCGAACGCGCGCACCCGGCCATCTTTCTCCACCACGTAGAAACGCGTCGGGTCACCGGGCGCTTGCAGCATCGCCACCGGCAGCGTGAAAGTGAGGTTTGCAAACGCCCGCTGCAACTCGACGGCGAAATCGCCGCCGGACGGCGTCGAACCAGAACTGCCGTTGCTGCTGCAGGCGCACAACAGGCAACCCGTAAGAATCAGTATGGCGCGCCACGTGTACCAGTTGAACATTGCGGGACTATAAACTAAACAATCCAGTTTGAGTTATCCATCCGGAGCTGGCGACTGAGCCTGCTCGTCGGCACCGGTCAGGGGCATGCCTTGAGACTCTCGATCCAGTCCTCGATCAACCCGACGCCGAGCGGATCGGCGATATTGCTGGCGAGCGGCGGCATGGCGACCGCATCGCGGCGACTCATGCGCGCCAGCATCTCCGAGCGCTGCGGCTCACCCGGCGCAAGACGTCGCGCATTCGCGATACCGACATCACCACGCGTCGGCGCAACATCACACAAGTTCGTCTCTGCGAACGCGGTGTCGTAACGGAAATCGATGTTGACCGGCACCGGACCGTTCGGCCGATGACATTGGGCACAGTTTACGTGCAGATAAGCCCGCGCGCGATCTGTCACATCGTTGTCCGTGTCGTCGGGATCCGGGAGGCGGGCGTGATCATCCGGCAGGCCGCCGAGCGGCCCATCGAACAGGCCGATGGCGTCCAGCGTGGTGAGTTGATAAGCGCGCCTGCCCGTGCCCGGGTAGACGACGTCGCGATTCATTTGCGCGGTTTCCGACCCCAGGCTGCGCCCGGCGGACTGCGTGTGGCAGCGCAGACAATCGCTGCCGCTGGGGAAGTACCACTGTTGATCGTCGATGGTTTTGGACTTGCCCCCGATAACCAGCGTGGCATCGGTACCGGCATCGTTCCATTCGTAGGTGTAACCAGCCCATTCGCCGCCTTCGTGATGCTTGAGCAAGCGCGTCTCGATCAGCGTGCCGCCCAGGCGGAAGTGCTTCATGAGCACACTGCCCTCGGGGAACGACCAGTCGCCGTCGTCCCCCACCGCGATGGTCTGACCATCCGGCAGCGCCATCCAGCGCTGCTTGAGTGCGTTGTCCGACCAGAACGCAACGTTGATGTCGAAAGGAATCATACCCACGGTCGGTTGTGAAGGATTACCGGGTTCGACGCAACCGGTGGCCGACAACAGCCGTGCCGGTGGGTTGCTGGTCCCGGTGCCACTGCTTTGGACGATTTGATGAATTCGGCCGTTGCCACCACGGTCAAGGACGTACAACTCCCCGTCGTTTCCTTCGCCGAAGCTGGAAATACTCAAGCTCGTGTTGTTCGCCAGCTCCAGCTGATCGATGGGCAATGCGTTGCCCTGGTTGTCATATTGGATAGCCCAGATGCGGCCCGAGTCATGATCCCCGAAAAGGAAGCGTCCTTGTAGTTCGGGAATCGCGGCGCCTCGGTAGACATAACCGCCGGTTACGGTAATACCCAGCGATCGCCCGTATTCGGTCACTGGGTCGATCAATCCAGCGAAACCGCAGACATGAGGAGATGGACAATAGTTTCGGGTACCCTCTCGCTCCGGCCAGCCATAATTGCCAGCCCGCTCTATTCGGTCCACTTCCTCCAGCTGACCTTGACCTACGTCGCCGAGCCATAGATCCCCGGTCTGACGATCAAAGCTCCAGCGCCACGGATTGCGCAAACCCCACGCGTAGATCTCCCGGCAGCCAGCATCGCCACAACCGGAGCTTGCCGCGAACGGGTTATCGGGCGGAATGCCGTAGCTGGCACCAATAGGAACGTTGTCTACATCCAGCCGCAACATCGAGCCGAGTAACGTGTCCGTGTTCTGCGCGTTCAGGTACTGATCGTCACCGCCCCCTCCGTCGCCGAATCCAATGTAGAGGTAGCCGTCCGGACCGAACGCGATTCCGCCGCCGTTGTGATTGCTCGCCGGCTGATCCAGCACCAGCAGATCCTCTCGGGAGGTGTTGGGCAGCGTACTGTCGTCCGGGTTCGCTGCAGTGAAACGCGAGATATAGGATTGCAGGCCCTGATCGGGGTTATCGGCCGGATCATCAAACGTATACGAAAGAAACACCTCGCCGTTGGTCCGAAAGTCAGGATGGAACGCCAGGCCCAGCAACCCGCCCTCTCCACCACCAATAGTGACGGAAACGCCGATGTATTCGGTATGGTTGGCAACGTTTTGCACATTATCGAAGACTCTGACGCTGCCGCCCTGCTCGAGTACAAACCACCGACTGTCATCGCCCGGTACCTGGTAGAGCCCGACAGCATTGTTGAAGGTGAGATTAGGAAAAGCGACTGGCAATGGCGATTCTATGACGGCGATACTGGTCGGAGCAGGCCCCGCCAGGCAAGTGGCGTTGGCCGGGCGGGCATCCAGCCCGACGAGTTCGATGTTCGCATCGCCGTCACCGCCGGATCCCCCGCAACCGCTCAGCAGTGCAGCAAACGACAGGGCGGCCAGACGCCAGGCTCGGTAATCGGGCACCGGGAGTACCCCTTTCCAGCAGTTAACTGAGTGCCCACGCTAACATCGTGGAACCACAGGCGACCACCTGAAGATTCACATTTTCACGATTGAATAACGCATACCCGCACCGCGCGCAGCGCACGGCATCGGGGTCAGGTGTTGGCCTTTTCGCGGCAGCGCCGCAACGCGGTGGCCATTTGCGACGCGTTCGAATAGCGGCGTTCGACGTTCTTCTGCAACGCCCGATTGATGATGGCGCGCGCGCAATTGGGCAGATCGCCGCGCAGTTTGCAGGGATCCGGATGTGACTCGTTGGCAATTCTGTACATCAGACTCGAGAGCGAATCGGCAACAAAGGGCAACTGCCCGGTGAGCAGCTGAAACAGCGTCACGCCCAGCGAAAATATGTCTGAGCGCCCGTCGATGCGCACGCCTTCCAGTTGCTCGGGCGACATATAAGACGGGCTGCCCAGTATCGTACCCGTCTTGGTGCGGCTGGCGTCGGTAAGACAGGCAACACCGAAGTCGGTTACGGTGGCCTTCCTTGAATCGCCCTCGTACATGATGTTGCCGGGCTTGACATCGCGGTGCACGACGTTGTTCTCGTGCGCGTAGTGCAACGCTTCGGCAACCTGGCCGCAGATATCCAGCACACTGGTCACCGGCAGCAGCTCATCCGGTTCGGCAAAACGCGACATTGGATCGCCCTCGATATAGTCCATGGCGATATAGGACAGGTCGTGCTCCTCACCGACGTCGTAAATGGTGACGATATGGGGGTGATTCAAACGCCCGGCGGTTTCCGCCTCGCGGAAAAAGCGGCGCTTGACCTCGTCGAGGTTTTCCGCGTCGAACTCCTGGTCCAGTGCCATGGTTTTGATCGCCACGGTGCGGCCGATCTTGGGATCGCGACCCAGATAGACCATACCCATCGCGCCGCGCCCCAGTTCCTTCTCCACCTCATAGCGTCCCAGCACCGGGTTCTGCACCCCGGCACCGGTAATGATTAACGTATCGCCGCCGCTGTTGCGGGGATTCATGCCCAGCATCAGGCGGCCGTCCAGATCGCGATTTTCCCGCTCGCGTGCCGTTGCGTCCCGGTAATTGCGGCGCAGGCCGACGATGTGCGCGAATACGTCTGCGGCTTTGTTGAACTGGCGCTTGCGTTCGAAATCCAGGCCCAGCGAATACAGCAGACCAATTGTCTCTTCGCTGTCCACACATTGTTTGAACTTGGCAAATGCCTCATCCAGTTGCCCCTGCGCCTGCAGTGTCTGCCCCAGCATGCGGTTGGAATCTGACAGCGCGCGCTGGTAACCGTGCAACTTGTCGCGTAACAGCCTGCTGGCGCCGTAGAGCAGGTGGCCGACCGTCAACAGCACGATCGCGTTGCCCAGCGGCAGCCATACGTTGCGCAGCAACAACATGAAAAATTCGGCATTGAGCATCAATACCACCAGCAGGCCGCTCAGAATCAGCCCGGTTCCGGTGCCCAGGCGCGGCAGCACGATCATCAGGTAGCCGCCGATCAGCACCAGCGCAACCACGCGCAGCAGCAGTGAAGAGCGGCTGAGCGCCACCAGATCGCCATTGAGCAGGGCGGAAAACGTCTGTGCGGTAATTGTCACAGCCGGCAGTTCGAGGCCCCGGGAAATACGGTGCAACGGTGCAAAACGCGGCGCTGTCAGCCCTACGAAAACGGTCTTGCCGCGCAGCATTCCCGGGCGCACGCGCTCGTTGAGAAGATCGCTGATGGACACGGTGCTGATCGCGTGCTCGCCATCTCCGTGCGCTGCATAGAACAATGGGTGCACGCGCCCACCGAAATCACGGGTCGATAACCCATTGTTGTCGCTGATACCGTGTGCCGCCAACTCCAGGCTGTCGGTCGCCAGCTCACGGTGTGCGATGTAGGCCCGCAGAGGCAATGTCGGCAGCAACAGGTCGCCATGCTGCAGCAGCAGCGGCACCGCACGCACCACCTCCCGCCCGATTGTGCTGCCGATGTCCGGCGCGATGCTCGAAGCGCCCGCGGCGATCTTCTGCGTGGGTGGAAACAACTGCGCGGCCACCTGTATACCATCTGGACGCAGGATCGACGGCAGCCTGTCATCACCTTGCCGGGCGTCGCGGATCGCAAGCAGCTCGCTGACGTTGCTCGCCGCAGTGTGTCGATCGCTTTCACCTGCCGATACGAAAGGAAATCCCAGCACGACGTTGCCAGCGTCGCGAAAAGACGCCGCCAACGCATGATCGGTGTCCAGTCGATTCACCGCGCTCTGCAGCTGCTTGCGCAGGCTCCGGCTAAGTGCCCGCCGGTGTTCGTCACGAAACGCCGCCATGATTTCCAGGCCCCGTTCGTTGTGCGCCGCTTCGAACGACACCGTGTATGCAACCACTTTGGGGCCGATGTCGTTCAGGCGGCGCTGCGCCCGGGCCAGCACGTCACGCGACCAGGGCCACGGTCCCAATTCGCGCAACGACTGCTCGTCGATGGCCACCACGACGGCTTCCTCGCTGGCCTTACGTGCCGGCAACAGTTGTACAACCAGGTCGTAGATCTGGTACTCCACCACGCGCAATCCATCGGTTTCGCTGGTGAACAAAATCGCGCACAGCGCGACCAGGCCGATCAGCCAGTCTGTTTTGTGTGCCTTAACCTGCACGCGCAGCAATATTGTGCAAGCGCATATATTCTCCTGACCTCATCGCGGCAACTGACCAACCCGTTGATGCACGCGCGACGGTATTCTACGTAAATTGCGCGGCAGCCCCTTTTGACCTGCGCCAACCGCCTTTTTGGGGGTGCCGCTGTTCATGGACCCTGGCCAGCAGGCTGTGTATCGTTGCCTGAACCAAGAGGTTTTTGCACCACAACTCGTGCCAACTTTCCATTTATGGCTGGAGGAATCGGCTACATGGCAACTTCGAGATTTCCGCGTTTCGATACATTGAGCCTGCACGCCGGGCAGAAACCCGACCCGGCTACCGGTGCACGTGCTACACCTATATACCAGACCGCATCGTATGTGTTTCGCGATACCGACCATGCGGCCGCGATATTCAATATCGAACGCACCGGGCACGTGTACTCGCGTATTTCCAATCCCACCACCGCCGTTCTGGAGGAGCGTATGTCGGCGCTGGAAGGCGGCGTGGGCGCCATTGCAACTGCCAGTGGACAGGCTGCCATGCACTTATCGCTGGCCACCTTAATGGGCGCCGGTTCACACATCGTGTCGTCTCAGTCGCTCTACGGCGGATCGCACAACCTACTTTCGTATACCTTGCCGCGTTTCGGTATCGAGACGACGTTCGTCAATCCACGCGACCTGGACGCGATTCGCGCGGCGATCCGTCCCAATACCCGGGTAATATTCGGCGAGACGCTGGGCAACCCGGGGCTGGACGTGATGGACATACCAGCGGTCGCCGAGATCGCGCATGCCGCCGGTCTGCCGCTGCTGATCGATTCGACGTTCACCACGCCCTACCTGTGCCAGCCGTTCAGCCTGGGCGCCGATCTCATATTCCATTCCGCCACCAAGTTTCTCAGCGGCCACGGCGTGGTGATCGGCGGAGTAATGATCGACGGCGGGCAATTCGACTGGGAAGCGTCGGGCAAATTTCCGGAACTCACCGAACCCTATGACGGTTTCCACAACCTGGACTTTGTCGAGGAATTCGGCCCCACGGCCTTCGTTACCCGTGCCCGCAAGGAAGGCATTCGCGACTTCGGCGCGACCATGGCCCCCACAACCGCATTCTATGTGCTGCAGGGTATCGAGACGCTGAGCCTGCGCATGCAGCGCCATGTCGACAATACCCGGAAAATCGTCGAATTCCTGAGCCGGCACGAAGGGGTAGACTGGGTGCAGTACCCGGAACTCGAAGACCACCCGGATTACCACACGGCGCAGCGCCTGTTACCCAAGGGTTGCGGGGCGGTATTCAGTTTCGGTGTCAAAGGCGGGCGTAAAGCAGGACAAGACTTCATCGAAGCGTTGAACATTTTCTCGCACCTGGCGAACGTCGGCGATGCCAAATCGCTGGTCATCCACCCGGCCAGCACCACCCATCATCGCATGGACAAAGAAGCGCTGGAGGCCGCCGGCATCAGCGAAGGATTGATTCGCCTGTCGGTAGGCCTGGAGGATCCCGACGATCTGATGGAGGATTTGAGCCGTGGTCTGCACGCGGCAAAAAAATCCGCTGCAGGTAAAAGGTGACCGGCATGCAATTCACCGTCAATCAGCAAAGCATCTACGCCGCTACCGCAGACCGGGCGATCGATCCCGAGCGACCAAGCGTGCTGTTCGTGCACGGTGCCGCGATGGATCACACCGTATGGGTGCTGCCAAAACGTTATTTCGTGCGCAAAGGCTACAACGTCCTGGCAGTCGACCTGCCTGGCCATGGCCGCTCGCAGGGCGATGCGTTCGACACCATAGAGGCGAACGCCGACTGGCTGGCGGACGTGCTCGACGCGGCGGGTATCGAGCGCACCGCCGTCGTGGGTCACAGCATGGGATCGTTGATTGCGCTGGATTTTGCCGCGCGTCACGGCGAGCGGGTACGTAGCGCGGTACTGATCGGTTCAGCAGTGCCGATGGCGGTGGCCGACAAACTGATGAACGCGGCCGCCGGACACAAACACGCCGCGTTCGAAATGGTCAACACCTGGGGACACAGTAAACGCGCGCAGGTCGGCGGCAATCCGAATCCCGGTATCTGGATGACCGGTTCGGGAATCCGGCTGTTGGAAGCGTCACGCCCGGGAACGCTGCATGCCGACCTGCAGGCCTGCCACCACTACACGGCCGGCGTGGAACGGGCTGCCAATATCGCCTGCCCGGTATTGCTAATCCTTGGCAGCGAAGATGTTATGACACCACCTTTTGTGGCGCACGATATCGCTGCCGCGGCGCCCAACTCGCGTACCCTGCTGCTGCGAGGCAGTGGCCATGCATTAATGACCGAACGGCCTGACGAAGTGCTGGATGCGTTGATCGAATCCGTGTGAAGCCGATTTCGAGTGATGGCAAGCTACTCGGCAACGCCACTGGTGAAAAAACTCGGTATCAAGCCGGGCGACGTGTTGTACGTAAGAAACTCACCCGAGGATTACCGCGAACTCTGCGGCGGGCTGCCACCGGGTGCCAAAATGGCGGCGCGCTTGGCCGGCAACCCGTCGTTTGTGCATTTGTTTACCGCGTCACGCGACGAACTGGCCGCAGAACTGGCGACGTACCGCGAAGGCATCGCGCAAGACGGCACCATCTGGGTGTCGTGGCCGAAAAAAGCCTCGCAGCTGCCCGGCACCGTGAGCGAGGATACCGTGCGTGAGATCGCGCTGCGGCTGGGATTTGTGGATATCAAAGTATGCGCTGTCGATGACGTGTGGTCCGGCCTGAAACTGGTGATCCGTAAGGAACTTCGCAAACCTGAATAAACTCGATGGGTCCCCCTCATCCCAACCCTGCTCCCCCGAGATGAGAAGGGCCGACAAAACAGGGCCCAGGTGAGGGCTCTTCAGTCAGATCTGGCGGTGGCAGTGAAAGCACGCGCCGCGCCATTGCTTTCGCGCGTGCAGATCGCCGCCACGCCGGTCAGGGTAACACCCTGTGCACGGCGGGATTCGCGAATGTCGAACGGTGCTTCGCTGGCCACGCTATCGTTCAACGCATGGTGAACGGATCGGCCATCGGCGCCTGCGACGTGCTTACCCACACGGCTTTGGTGCGCGTATAGTCGTTGATCGCGTCGAGTCCGGCCTCGCGCCCATAGCCGCTTTGTTTGAAGCCGCCGAATGGGGAAATAGGGGAAATGGCGCGGTAAGTGTTTACCCAGACAATGCCGGAACGGATGCGTTTGCTCACGCGCAGCGCGCGCGCTACGTCCCGCGTGAAAACGCCGGACCCCAAGCCAAAGCGTGTATCGTTCGCGTAGGCGATACCTTGCTCTTCGTCGTCGAAACGCAACGCGCTCAATACCGGCCCGAACATCTCCTCCTGGACGGTACGTACGTTCTGATCGTTGCATGCGATCACTGTTGGTTCGAAGTACCAGCCCTTGTCCAGCTGCCCCGGCCGTTTGCCGCCGTGCAGTATTTCGGCGCCCTGAGCCTGGCTGGCCGCGACCGCCTCGGTGATGTGTATGAGCTGCCGGCGTGTGGCCAGGGGCCCCATGTCGACCTTGAGGTCCAGCGGATCACCGATATTGATGGTGGCGGCGCGCTGGCAGACGCGCTCCAGAACCTGGTCGTAGACCCTACTGTGTATGAACACTCGTGAACCCGCCACGCAACTCTGCCCGGTGGCACCGAAGTTTCCGGCGATGATGCCGTTGACCGCGCCGTCGACATCCGCATCGTCGAACACCAGGATCGGCGATTTACCGCCCAGTTCCAGGGACACGACCGCAAAGTTGTGCGCGGTATTCTCGACGATCCGCCGGGCGGTCGATGGTCCGCCGGTAAAGGCCACGCGGGCCACGTCCGGATGACTGGTCAGTATCCGCCCGCACGGTTCACCGTAACCGGTAATCACGTTGACCACCCCCGGAGGAAAACCCGCTTCGTTAACCAGCCGGGCAAATTCCAGCATCGGTGCAGGCGCGTCTTCGGAGGCCTTCAGCACCACCGTGTTGCCGGCCGCCAGCGCCGGGCCCAGCTTGGTCGCGGTCAAAAACATCTGCGCGTTCCATGGCACCACCGCGGCGACCACACCGATCGGCTCGCGCATCGTATATACGTGCATATCGGGTTTATCAATGGGCAGCGTCGCGCCCTGAATCTTGTCGGCCAGACCTGCATAGTAGCGATAGTAGTCGCCCACGTAGGCCGTTTGCGCACGCGTCTCGCGGGCCAGCTTGCCGCTGTCGATGGTCTCGATATCGCCCAGTCGTTCGGCATTGGCGGCGACCAGATCGGCGAGCCTGAAGAGCAGTTTGCCCCGCTGAGTGGCGGTCATCGCGGCCCACGGCCCCTCGTACAACGCGTGCAACGCGGCGGCTACCGCACGATTGACATCCGCCTCGCCAGCTGCCGATACGCTCGCCCACACATTACCGGTCGCCGGATTCAAGGTGTCGAACATCGCCCCGTCTTCGGCGGCGCAGAATTCGCCATCGATGTACAACTGATACACGGGCTTTGCGTCCATCGACTACCCCCCCTGCGTGAGTTCAAACGTTTGCGGCGATGAAGTCCTGCACTGCTTCGCTCAACCAACGTGCGTTCTCCACCGGCAACATATGCTTGGCGCCTTCGAGCACCTGCAGCTGTGCATGCGGTATGCACTGCGCGAGACGAGCGGACATTGCCGGTGTCGATCCCGGATCTTCCGCGCCGGTAATCACCAGTGTCGGCACATCGATCGCGCGTAACTGCTCCACCGATTCGTCCTCGGCTTCCGCGAACAGCTTGTACGCGGGAAGGAAACCGCCCGGCTCATTACTGTGCAACCGCTCCCGCACCTGCGCCAGGACGAGGGGACTGGCCTGCGCGAATGCGTCGCTGAACCACCGTTCCAGGGCGGCGTCGATCAGCGTGGACGACCCCCGCTCCCGCGCCTGGTGATAGCGCCGTTGCACAACGTCGCGTTGTTGCTCACTGCGGGCGAACACGCTGTTTAGCAATACCAGATGCGAGAGCCGTGCGGGACAGCGAACCGCGTAGTCTCTGGCCACCAGCGCCCCCAGCGAAAATCCGACTACTGCGGCCGCTTTGATATTCAGATCGCGGAGCAGCGCGTCGAGCTGAGCCGTGAAATCCTGCAGCCCGACATCCCGCTGCAACGGCGGCGTGCGTCCGTGTCCGAGCAGATCATAGCGCACCGCACGATGTCCTGCGGCAACCAGGCACCCGGCAACTTCGTCCCACATGCAATGATCGAGACCGACGCCATGGATCAATACGACGACGTGTCCGGTATCGCCTTGTTGCCGATAGTACGTATGCACTTGGGAAAACGGCGCTCGCTCAGCCTCGGCGACGCAAAGTATTAGAGCTGCCGCATCGTGGTCACGGATAGGCTGCTTGTTGCATCCATTTTTTCAGGGCAGCTGCAGCGGACCCAGCTTGTGCGCATCGAGAATGCCCTCGCGCGAGACGTTGGCGTAGCGATCGCCGAATACATCGCCGAAATCGGCATCCTGCGAAGGCAGCAAGCCGATCAGCAATCCTTGGTCGCCGTCGGATTTGTTTAGGATTACGAAATAACGATAGTCGCGGCGGGTCACGACGGTCGCCGCTGTGCGCAGCCGGAATACGCCCTTGGTCAGTTTTGATCCCTTGTCAGGGCTCAAGTCCTCGAACTCCAGCACCGAAGCCTGGGCATTGCGCTTCGTCTCGGTGGCGCGCATATCTATCTGCGTGAACCC
>JAOTYY010000157.1 GCA_029861595.1 Gammaproteobacteria bacterium | reverse complement strand
CCTGCATGGCGGTCAGATCATTGCCGATTGGCCGGGCCTGCGTTCCTCGGATTTGTTCGAACGCCGCGACCTTTATCCGACCACCGATACGCGCAGCCTGTTCAAGAGTGTCCTTGTAGAGCACTTGCAGATAGACGCGGGGTTTGTCGAGCGCGATGTATTCGTCGATAGTGCGGCGGCGACCCCGTTGGTGGGACTGTTCCGAAGCTGAATTGCCCGCCGCAACCGCGGCACTTCGTTATCGCGCCTGAACGTTCGCTAGTTTGAGTTCAAACGCCGTTCGTTTCTCTCCACGGCAAACTTGTAGGTGACGTAGTATTTGTTGACGTTGGCGACGTAGTCGACGGTCTCACGCCCGATGACTTCTGCTGCCAAGTGCTCGACGTTTCCGAACCATTTATTGGGATCGTAGCCCCGCTCGCGAGCCTGCTTGCGGAGTCGCTGGACTTTGGCCGGGCCCGCATTGTAGGCAGCCCAGGAGAAGTCGACCCGGTCAGCCGGGTCGATACCTGGATCGCTGAAATAACGGTTGCGCAGGAACACCAGGTACTTGACGCCAGCGTGGATATTGTTCTCCAGCGTGGAAATATCATCGATACCGATACGTTTTTGCGCGGCTGTGCTGGGCAGAAGCTGCATGATTCCCACGGCACCCGACTGACTCACCTTGCTCTGATCCAGCTGTGATTCCTGATAAGCCTGTGCCGCCACCGCGATCCAGTCCCAGCCGAAGCGGTCGCTGTAACGTTTCATGACATCGGCCACATCTTCCAGCTTGCGAAATTCCCGCGGGTCGAGCGGGTTGCGGATCCAGCGCGTATTCTGGAAGTAGCGCTCGAACGCAATGTTGCCCAGCAGCGTGCCTTTCTTAACCTGCCGTGCGTACATACTCAGGCTCGCCTTGAGGGTCGGACTGTCTTTGCGCACCGCCCAGGCAATCTGACCGCCGATATTGAGTTTCAATTCCGTCCGTAACACGATATCGGGAAACACGCCAGCCCAGACCCGCGCGACATAGTCGTCAACGACGGTGAATGATACGGCGCCGCTGTTCACGAGTTCCAGGATATCGGCGGTCTCGAGATCTGTATCCGCTTCCACGATTTCTATCGTCTCACGACCCAGGCGGCCCAGTCGCCGATTCAGTTCCTTGAGATGTTCCGCGTAGCTGCTGCGCGCGAGCACCAGCACCAATTTCCCGGCGAGATCGTCCAGCGATTCGATGTCGGGACTGTTCCTGTGTTGCACCACAATCTCGTCGACACGTGGAATATAGGGCGCGGCGAAATCCACGGACTTCTGGCGTTGCTCGGTGATGGTAAGGCCAGCGGCGGCGATATCACCCAGACCTTCCTCGAGTGCCGGCAGGATATTTTCGAAATGCATAGGAATGAACGTGAGAAATATGCGCGCCGACGCCTTCGTGACGTTGCGATTCAAGAACTTCTCGTAGCCCTTCAGGAGATCGTGCTCGAAACCACGTTGTCTGCCGGTCTCATCGATGAAGAAGTTGGTGTTGCTGTAGTCGACCAGTACGGAAATCGACCTGACGGTGTCGTTCTCCAATGGATCGCCGAGCACGGACTGCGACGTCCGCTGGTGCAGTGCTTCCTGTTCCTCAGGCGTGAGCTGGCCGGATGCCGACCCAGCCCACCCGCACAGCCACAGGAAAACAAGAAAACCGGCGAATTTCTGATGAATAGGTGCGAGCAACTGCAATCGATCCTGCATACTTGGTCTGTTGATCAACGCCATGCTGACTGCCAATCCGGATGCGGGGGATTATGCCAGATGGCTAGTTCGACCGGTGCCCGCCTCGTCGCGCCAGCTCGTGTGGTGCCGACCTGGGAGAAGCCGGCCTGTCCGATGCCGTCGTCGGTCTGGCCCCAAATAATCCTGTGTGCGGCTATAGTCCGGCCGATTCGCGCAGAATCGACTAGCGCCTCAGCCAGGCGTGAAGCGCGCGTTCTGATGAAGGCAGCAGATGGAGGAGATGCGGTCAGATGAGTCGAAGTGCGATTGCCAACCTGCCAAAGAGCACCAGCTACGACGTGGTGATAGTCGGCGGGGCGATGTACGGTTCGTCGGTCGCCTGGTTTCTTACCGACAATGCGGACTTCGATGGATCGATTCTGGTAGTCGAGAGAGACCCTACGTACGAATTTACGTCGACCGCTCATACCAACAGCTGTATGCGGCAGCAGTTTTCGAGCGAAATCAATGTCCGCGTATCCCAGTTTGCCGCCGAATTCGTGAAAAACTTTCGCGAGTTCATGGGTAACGATTCGCGCGTGCCCGACTTGCTGCTACAAAGTTTCGGCTACATGTATCTGGCGGACAATCAGGCGTTCGCAGACATCCTCCGGGCAAGTCAGCGAGTACAGGCGGCGTGCGGTGCCGGCACTAAAATCATGACCGCCGAAGATATCAAGCGGGACTACCCTTTTTACAACGTAGAGGACATCGTCGCCGGCAGCCACAACCTGGTTGATGAAGGCTACTTCGAAGGCAGTACGCTGTTTGACTGGTGGAAGCGCTCGGCACGCGAGAAAGGCGTCGAGTACGTCACCAACGAGGTTGTCGCGATGACCCGCAACAGAGCCGGCAACAAGGTCGAGAGCGTGACACTGAAATCGGGCGAGGTGATTGGCTGCGGCACGGTGGTCAACGCGTCCGGCCCGCGCGCTGTGCGGACCTCACGCATGGCGGGAATTGAAATTCCGGTCGAGCCGCGCAAGCGCTACTCGTTCATTTTTGCGGCCGAGACGCCGCTCGATCGCGATCTGCCGCTGACTATAGATCCATCGGGCGTTCACATGCGCACCGATGGCACCTACTACCTTGCAGGATGCCCGCCCGACGAAGACCCGGCAGTCGACTACGATGATTTCGTCCAGGACTACAGCATCTGGGAAGAAAAGGCCTGGCCGGTCATTGCCCACAGGATTCCGCAATTCGAGGCGATCAAGCTGATGAATTCCTGGGTCGGCCACTATGCCTTCAATACATTCGATCACAACGCGATTCTGGGGCCGCACACCGAGGTGCAGAACTTTATCTTCGTCAACGGCTTCTCAGGGCACGGCTTCCAGCAGTCGCCGGCAATGGGCCGCGGCACCTCTGAGCTGATCACATACGGAGAATACCGATCGCTGGACCTCTCACCGTTCAACTACGAAAGAATTGGGAGAAACGAACCTTTCGTCGAAAAAGCGGTGATTTGAGCGACTTCCGCGCAGGTTTTTCACCACCACTCATTCGCGAACTTCGATGCGCGATGCTGTATGGTCAGCGGGATAAACGGGTTCATGGGTGGTGAGCAGTAAGCGGAGGGCGACGTCGATACCGATGAACAACTGGTACTCGCGCTGATTCGGGTCACGCAAGAGGTGGCCGGTCGCGTCAACGCACTGTCCAGACCGGCCTGAAATGCGCGTCAACGTTTTCGGTGCCGGCGCGGTCGGCGGTAACATCGCGGCGCGTCTCGCCGCCGCCGGCAATCCGATTTCCGTGGTCGCCCGCGGCGAGTCGCTGGCCGCCATGCGTCGCGACGGCATCCTCGTACATGCCGGCTCGAACACCATCCACGCTGAAGTCGAGGCATCCGACGACCCCCGTGACCTCGGCGCGCAGGATGTGGTCATTGTCACTGTCAAAGCCACCAGTCCCGCGCGTCTCGCGGCGTCGCTCGCGCCGCTTGTGGGTCCGGACACCGACGTGGTGTTCGCGCAGAATGGCATCCCCTGGTGGTACAGGATGGGGCTCTCCGCCGGGCGCCCGGCGCCACCGGAGCTCGGCTTCCTCGATCCCGGCGGCGAACTGGAACGGCTGATCGCAGCCGAACACATCATCGGCGGTGTTATCTACTCTTCGAACGAGGTGACCGCCCCCGGAGTGGTCGTGAACGAAACCCCTGGTCGCAACATACTTCACCTCGGCCGGGCTGACGACCGGTCGGATGAACGGCTCGACGCGCTGCGTGCAATGCTCGAGCGGGCAGGGATCAATGCGCCTCGCATCGACGACATCCGCCAGGCCATCTGGGGAAAGCTGGTAGTGAACATGAGCCTTTCGGTGCTGTGCCTGCTCACGGGGCGCAAAGCCACAGTGGTGCGCGAAGACGAACGCCTGGCAGATGTCTTTCTTGCGATCGCCGCAGAGGCCCTGGGGATTGCTGCCGCGCACGGCATCGACACGCGGGGCCTCGACCCCCGGTCGTTTCTTGTCAATCCGCCGGATCACCTGCCGTCGATCCGCCAGGACTACGATCGTGGCCGCGCGCTGGAACTCGACGCACTGGTGCTCGCTCCCCAGGCCTTCGGCCGGGCCGCCGGCATCGAGACCCCTCATCTCGACACCATCGCGGCTCTGGCGGTGCGCATGGGGACGGACCACGGCCTCTACCCCTGAATCCGCGAGCGTGCTAAGCGGCGCACACGGGCAGTGTCCGGGTTACCTTGAATCATGGCGTCACACTGACAAGCGGTGGTTGCGCCGCCACAACGATTGAGGCAGATTAAGTTCCCGCTGCGCATGGTGATTGATCATTTCCCATGACACACCCCATCTGCCGGGTGGGTCCTCCGCGGTATCGGACCGCGAATGCAGCCGATGAGGAAGTACGTCACGCATGTTTCAAATAAGGATACACGGACGCGGCGGCCAGGGCGTGGTGACCGCCGCGGAGATGCTGTCCATCGCCGCCTTCGAGGAGGGCAAGCACGCGCAGGCGATACCGAGTTTCGGCTCCGAGCGCATGGGTGCGCCGGTGGTCGCGTACGTACGCATCGACGACGAACCGATCGAGCTGACGGAGCCCGTGATGCGTCCCGACCTGCTCATTATTCAGGACGCGACGCTGTTCCATGCAGTGGACGTGTTCGCGGGCCTCGCCGACGAAGGGTTTGTACTGATTAACAGCGCACGCGAACTGCCGGAGCTGCACATCGACGACGCACTTGCAAAACTGCCCGAGCACCACGTTTGTACCGTTGCCGCCACGGAACTAGCGCTGCGCCATATCGGCCGCGCCACACCGAATACGGCCCTGCTGGGTGCACTGACGGCGCTCACCGAGGTGCTGCATCTCGATTCCGTCATAACCGCGGTCAACCACAAGTTTTCGGGCGAGGTTGCCGAACGCAACATCGCCGTTGCCCGCGCCGCGCACGACGACGCGCATGCGGCCTGACCGGCGAAGGGGATATAGATGCTGCAACAGATAGAAGGTTCGGCAGCGGTTGCGGAAACGGTGGCCACGTGCCGTCCAGAGGTGATCGCCGCCTACCCGATCACTCCGCAGACGCATATCGTCGAGGGCCTCGGCGACATGGTCAAACGCGGTCTGATCGGTAACTGCCAGTTCCTGAACGTGGAATCGGAATTCGGCGCCATGAGTGTGTGCATCGGCGCATCCGCTGCCGGTGCCCGCGCTTACACAGCGACGTCCAGCCAGGGCATGCTGTTCATGATGGAGGCGGTGTACAACGCGTCCGGAATGGGCCTGCCCATTGTGATGACGGTGGGCAACCGGGCAATTGGTCCGCCGCTCAACATCTGGAACGACTGGAGCGACTCCATGGCGGCGCGCGACGCAGCGTGGATCCAGCTCTTCGTGGAAGACAACCAGCAAGCGGCGGACGTGCACGTGCAGGCGTTTCGTCTTGCGGAAGCCGTGAGTCTCCCGGTCATGGTGTGCATGGACGGTTTCATTCTCACGCATGCCTACACGCGTGTCGACTTGCCCGAACAGGCCGATGTGGATCGCTTTCTGCCGTCGTTCCAACCGCGCCAGGCACTGGATCCTGCGGTCCCGATCACCATGGGGGCAATGGTCGGGCCGGAGGCTTTTGCGGAAGTGCGTTTTCTGGCGCACTACAAACAACTCGAGGCGCTGGATCTGATTCCCCAGCACGCCGCCGAGTTTCGCGAAGTTTTCGGGCGCGATTCCGGCGGGCTGCTTAAATCGTTCGAAGCCGAAGACAAAAAGACCGTGGTGGTGACCATGGGTTCGGTGATCGGCACCCTGAAATCGGTGCTTGCCGACATGCGTGACGGCGGAGCATCGATCGGTGCGCTGACTATCCGCAGCTATCGTCCTTTCCCACGTGAGCAGCTACGCGCGGCGCTCGCCGGCGCCGACCGTGTAATCGTGTTCGAGAAGAGCCTCGCGGTCGGCATCGGCGGGATCCTGGCCGCGGATGTACGCGTGGCACTCGCCAATCCGGCCATTCCCGTCTATTCGGTGATTGGTGGTCTCGGCGGGCGTCCCATCACAGGTGAAAATCTGCGGCGCATGCTCGAGAAAGGCGAGCGCGACGAGCTGGAAGAGCCGCATTTTCACGACCTGAACGTGGAGGTCGTGCGGCGTGAGCTCGAACGCCTGCGGGAAATCGGGCGCCCGGGCGCCAGCGCCGAGAACATCCTGCGCGACATAGGCGTGGTGTCCGCGTCGAAAGCGTTCTGAGGTATTGCCAATGACACAGATTCCGGACTCGGGCCAGCGGGTAAAGTTCTACCAGACCGGCACTTTCACGGCCGGCAATCGGCTGCTCGACGCGGCGCAACGCTCGGTGCAGGCGAGCGTGGAGCGGGCCAATTCGCTCGACTCCGGGCACCGCGCCTGCCAGGGTTGCGGCGAAGCGCTCGGTGCGCGCTACGTGGTGGATGGCGCGTTGCGCGCGACCGACAACAAGCTCATCGCCGCGAACGCCACGGGGTGTCTCGAAGTGTTCACGACACCTTATCCCGAGTCGGCATGGCGGCTGCCCTGGATACACTCGCTGTTCGGCAATGCACCGGCGATCGGCTCCGGGATCGCTGCGGCATTGCGCGCCAAGGGGCGCGAGGACGTGCGCGTGATCGCGCAGGGTGGTGACGGTGGCACGACCGACATCGGCCTCGGCTGTCTGTCGGGCATGTTCGACCGCAACGACGACGTGCTGTATGTCTGTTACAACAACCAGGCCTACATGAATACAGGTGTGCAACGATCCAGCCAGACACCGCCGGCGGCGCGCACCGCCACCACGCCCGTCGCGGGAGCCGAACCGGGCAGCCCCCCCGGCACCGGCAAGAGCGTGCCTCTGATTGCCATGGCCCACGGTATCGTGTACGTCGCCACTGCCTCGGTGCATGATCTGCACGACCTGGAATACAAGGTCACCAGGGCGATGGGATTCCGTGGCGCACGTTACCTGGAAGTGTTCGTGCCCTGCCCGCTCGGCTGGGGGTCGAAGCCCGCGGACACGATCAAGCTGGCGCGTCTTGCGACACAGTGCGGGATGTTCCCCCTGTTCGAGGCCGAGCATGGTGAACTGACGGCAGCCACGAAAATCCGCCAGCGTGTGCCGGTAGAAGACTATCTGAAGCTGCAGCGCCGTTTCGACCATGTGTTCAAGCCGGAAAACGCTCACCAGCTCGACACACTGCGCGGCATTGCAGAGCGCAACGTCCGAAGGTTCGGGCTGCTGGCGGCAGAAGACGCATCGTGAGTAAGGGCTCCACTCCCGAAACCCGTCCGTTCGCGGTGACGCTCGATGTCGGCGGCAGTCTGCTCAACAAAACCGGCAGCTGGCGCACCGAGCGCCCGGTCTATGTCGACCGTCTGCCACCCTGCAACCAGGCGTGCCCGGCCGGTGAGGACATCCAGGGCTGGTTGTACCGGGCCGAGGAAGGCGACTACCGGGGCGCATGGGAATCGCTGATGGCCGATAATCCGCTGCCCGCGATCATGGGCCGCGCCTGCTATCACACCTGCGAGGACGCCTGTAACCGGGCGCAACTCGACAGCGCGGTGAATATCCACGCAGTGGAACGGTTTCTTGGCGACCTCGCGCTCCGCGAAAACTGGCCTGCACCGACCGCCGCGACTGCCAGCGGCAAGCGGGTGCTGGTCATAGGCGCCGGGCCGAGCGGGTTGTCCGCGGCCTACCATCTCGCGCGCCTAGGCCACTCGGTCCAAATCCGGGAAGCCGGCCCGCTGCCGGGCGGCATGATGCGCTTCGGCATCCCCAAGTACCGTCTCCCGCGTGACGTGTTGGATGGCGAGGTGCAACGCATCGTCGATATGGGTGTCGAACTCGAACTGAACCAGCGTGTGGACGACATACCCGCGGCGCTCGCAGCGGGTCACTTCGATGCCTGTTTTGTTGCGATCGGCGCGCACATAGCGAAACGCGTGAATATCCCGGGTGCGGATGCAGCGCGCATAGTCGATGCCGTGAGTTTTCTGCGCGACATGGAAACCGGCGACGAACAGTTGCAGCTCGGCCGGCGAGTTCTGGTGTACGGCGGCGGCAACACGGCAATGGACGTCGCACGCACCGCCAGGCGCCTCGGTGCCGAACCGGTGATCGTGTACCGCCGCACCCGCGAGCAGATGCCCGCGCACGATTTCGAGATCGACGAGGCGCTCGAGGAAGGGATCGTCGTCAACTGGCTGCGCACTATCACCGCAAGCGACGAACAGGGATTCAAAATCGAGAAGATGGCGCTGGACGAAAACGGCTTTCCCCAGCCGACCGGCGAATACGAAACTATTGAGGGGGACAGCCTGGTACTGGCGCTGGGACAGAATGTCGACCAGAGCATTCTCACGAATCTGCCCGGCGTTACGCTCAACGACGACAATGTCGTCGAAGTAGGCCCCGACATGGCCACCGCCTACGCGGGTGTGTTCGCCGGCGGTGACATGGTGCCCGCCGAACGCACCGTCACGGTGGCGGTGGGACACGGCAAAAAGGCTGCCCGCAACATCGATGCGTATCTGCGTGGTGAAACTTACACGTCGCCGCCCAAGTCCGAACTGGCGAGCTTCGATTCGCTCAATACCTGGTACTACACCGACGCGGAGCAGACGATTCAGCCGGTGCTGGACGAGGTTCGCCGTCAAACCACGTTTGCCGAGGTGTATGCCGGGCTCGACACCGGTAATGCGCTGTTCGAAGCGCGCCGCTGCCTGTCCTGCGGCAATTGCTTCGAGTGCGATAACTGTTACGGCATCTGTCCCGACAACGCTATCACCAAGCTCGGACCGGGCAAGCGCTTCGAGTTCAAGTATGACTACTGCAAAGGTTGCGCAATGTGCGTGGCGGAATGCCCCTGTGGCGCCATCGTGATGGTGCCGGAGGAAACCTAACTCCTATGTTGTACCGTGTTTGCGTCCCCTTGGAGACCTTTGCGCGAATCCGTATTTCCCCTCTCCCTCGAGAGGGTTAGGGTGAGGGTGATAAGCGCTTGATTTAACCCCCCCCCCTCACCCTGGCCCTCCCCAGAGGGGAGAGGGATTGCAATTTATGGGGTTAAATCACGGCGCAGCGGGCTGCGGGTAACCGGCCAGACGCCCTTGCGTATCGCCATGCCACCGTCAAACAGCACGTAGCTTCGCCCGCCATAGTGTGGCAGAGGTCGTAACAAGGACTGCAGGGCTTCGGCTGTCGGCGCCGTTACGACCAGCACGGGCAGACCGTTGTTCCGGCGTGCCGACCAGGCTGCCGCGGAGTGCGCGGCCTCGGGCAGTCGCGGAATGTCGTCGACCTGCAGACGGGCGAGCAACTCTGCGGCGTCGTGAACTTCCGCGATCAACAATACCGGTGCGCCGACCTCCTGTGCCTGTGCCAGGGTTCCGAATCGGGGCGTGGTATCGAGCATCCGCGCGGCCAGAGCACGGGCACTTTCGCGATAAGCGGTCTCGTCGGTCCCGATCATCGTGATCGCCGCCGGGTGCAGCGTCACGTCACGCATGATCGGCGGCGTTTCCTCCGGCGTCAGGCGGCGAAACACGTCGCTGAACGGATCGATGTGAACGCTCAGCGGTTGTGAGTCGGTAACGAACTCGAGCGCAGTGCCGCCGCCCTCGACGACAGCAGTGCGCATCTCGGGACCGTTGCGGGTTTCCAGCAGCACGGGCAGTTTCAACCGGTAGCTAGGCGACGACTCCCGCACCTCGATGCGTACCTGAAAAGCGCTGCCCGTACGCTGCACCTCGCTCGAGCCAAGTGTGAGGGCAGGCGCGCCGGTACGTGTCAACCACTGCGTGAAAAACCAGTCGAGCTGGCGTCCCGACGTGTACTCGAACGCGGCCTGCAACTGCTGCCAGCCCGCGGTCTGGAACGCGTGCATCGACCAGAATCTGCGCAGCCCCGCCGCGAAAGCATCGCGCCCGATTTCCGCCGCCAGCATATGGAAGATGAAGGCCACCTTGTTGTAGCCGACGACCTGAGCGGCCTGATGTCGCTTGGCAGTGAAATCGAGCACCGCGGTGTCACGCTCCGGCGGCAGTGCCGCGTAATCGCGCAGCCATTTCACGCGCATCGTCTGCCCCTGCTCATCGCCCTGCTCCGCGGCCAGCGCGTAGTCCGCCATGTAGGTCGTCAACCCTTCCGACCAGTTGCCGCCCGCGTAGTCCACCGCGACACCGTTGCCCCACCAATTATGCAGCACCTCGTGCGCCAGCGATCGATTGCGCATGAATGGCAGGGGTAGTACCCGGCGCCCTACGTAGGTGAGATTCGGGAAGCCCAGGCCGACCGGCAGCGGCGCGGAGACGATATGGAAGTCGGCGTAGGGATAGTCGCCGATCGCGGCCGCGTAGCGATTGATGAATCCGCTGGCCGATTGCAGGTAGGGGTCGGCAAGATCCACCAGCTCCGCGTGCAGGTAGGTGCG
>JAOTYY010000156.1 GCA_029861595.1 Gammaproteobacteria bacterium | reverse complement strand
CCATCAACCGGCTGCCGAAACCGGTCTCTATGGTGGTGGTCATCGACACCGCGTTGCCGTTGGCATCCACAATGGAAAAATGGCTGGTTCCGGATTGCTCGGGGCCGACATGGTGTGAGCGTAAAGCCGTGCGGTGCCACGGCGGATTGCCGGCCTTGGCCTTTTCCATGGCGCTGTCACGGTCAATCAATTGCGCGCGGGCGGTAAGGTAAGCCGGGTCGAGCAGACCTGTGGCCGGCACCGAGACGAAGTCGCTATCGGCTATATACATGCCACGGTCGGCGTACGCCAGCCTGGCGGCTTCGGCGAACAGGTGCGCGGCGTCCACGCCCAGCCCCATGCCGGGCAGGTCGAAATGCTCCAGCAAACCGAGGATCTGCCCGACGCTCAAACCACCCGACGTCGGCGGACCCATGCCGCACACCTGGTACCCTCGGTAGCTCGAGCATAGCGGTTCGCGCATCTTTACGCGATAGCCACGGATATCCTGTTCGGTAAGAATCCCCGGATTCTCCGGTGTGGCGCGCACCGCTCGCACGATCTCGCCAGCGAGTGCGCCCGTGTAGAAAGCGTCCGCGCCCCGTACCGCTATAGCGCTGAGGGTATCGGCGAATTCCGGGTTCGTCAGTCGCGTGCCCGCTTTCTTCGGCGACCCGTCGGGCTCGAAGAAATACGCCCGCGCGGCGTCATACTTGTCCAGCTGGCGTTTTTCACCGGCCGCGCCCTCGATGGATGCTGCCAGCCGCGGTGAGATCTCGAAGCCGGCGCGGGCCAACTCGATCGCCGGTTGCAATAATCCGGACCAGGACTGGCGCCCGTGGGTCTTGTGGGCAACCTCGAGCAGCCGCAGGGTGCCGGGTACACCGACCGAACGCCCGCCGACCACCGCGTCCCAGTACTCTTTCGGCTCGCCGTTCTCGGCGAGAAAATAGTCCGGTGTGGCCGCGGCCGGCGCGGTCTCTCGCCCGTCGAACGTGACCAGCTTGCCGGCGCCGGCATCCCAGTAGACCAGAAATGCACCGCCGCCGATGCCCGAACTCTGCGGTTCCACCAGGTTCAGCATCATCTGCACGGCGACTGCAGCGTCGATTGCCGAACCGCCACCCGCAAGCACTTCGTACCCCACTTGCGTTGCATGCGGGTTGGCGGTGGCAACCATGAAGCGACTGGCCGTGACGGCCTCGCGCGCGACGGCCCGGGCATGCGTGTCCTCGGGCTGCATGGCCTGGGCGGCAGCGAACTGCGAGAGCATGAACGTTGCGACGCCGAGTGCCATGATTGCGGCACGGGTGAGAAAACGATTCATAATGGTGACTCTCTGAAACGATGTTGTGCGGCAGCTATGGATCTTGTGCCGGTCTGACCAGCAGGGAAACTCGATCGTGGGCGGCAGCGTCGGAGTCCTCCCGGGGGAGCCTGAACAATCGCTGTTTGAATTGCATGTCGATGACGCCCGCGCAAACTGCGATCCGTTGACCATACACGCTTGTTATTTCCAGTCAAACGAGAAACGTAACCTCACTCATCATGCAACCAGACTGGCTCCAGCGCATGCCAATCGGGCAATGGTTCCGGATCTCGGGCGACCGTCCCGGCCTGGGTCTGGCACCAACGCCACCGGGAACGCGCTATCTGCAGGACAACGATCCCGCGGCGGATCCCGAGCTCAACCCGGCGCGCAGCGCCAGGGAAAGGTTGCGCCGGTGGCTTGGCAGACGTCCCAGCTCGCCGTGGCAGGGTCGCAGCGGTTTTCCGTCCATCACCGAGGCGTGGAACGGCGCCGTGCTGGCGACGCGGTTCGGAAAGTCCGGTGCGATGGTGGTATTTGGCGGTGGGCATAATGATTATTTCGGCGCCGACCTGCACGCGTTCGATCTCGGCACCCGCCAATGGTCGCGAATTGCGGATGGATACATTTCACACGATCCGAATGCCTATGGTAAGGGCGCGGTGTATCCGCATGGCGAGTATCCAGACGGGTCGCCGTTGCCGCCGCACACTTACGAGTACGTGCAGTATGACCCTGAAGGCAACGACTACATTCTCTTCAAGGGCCAGCTCGAACTGGGTCCCGACGTCAAAGCGGTCGCGATTGCGCACATGTTCAATTTCGACACAATGTTGTGGCGACGTAGTCCGCGGCACTCCCAGGCCGTTTTGAATTCCGGTGGCTGCACCGTCTGGGATGCGAAGCGTCGGGTAGTGTGGGGAAATTCCGGCGACGCGGGCGGCGGCAACGCGTTTCTGTGCTTCGATCCGCAATGCGCTAACGCCGACGGTACGTTCGGCAGTTGGGGGGAGATGTTTGCAAACAAACTCGCGGGCGAAGCCGATCACAATGCCATGGCGATGGACCCTGCCCGCGACATCATTGTGGTGACGGCGCATGCGCGAAATGCATTGTGCGCGATCGATCCATCGCATCCCGGACAACCGCTCGAGCAACTCCGCTCATCGGCGAACCAGCCGCACCTCCAGGAGTATGCGGCACTGGAGTATGCGCCGAACCTGCATGCTTTCGTTTATTTCTCGGCCCGGCCCGGCGCCGTCGCGTACAGGATTACACCGCCAGACGGCGCAAGCTGGAACGAGCTGACAGCCGGTGAGTGGCGCTGGGAAACGTTACACGATGAGAACAATGACCTCGATCCGGTTACCGACGCCGGCCGGGAGAGCGCTCATGAGGTCAGTATCACCCACACGTTCGGTAGATTCCGGGTCGCTACGTACGGGGGAGTCGATGTAGCGCTGCTGGTTCGGCACATCGACAGCCCGGTATATGCCATGCGGCTAACCTGAAAGGCCTGGCGGGGCGTACTGCACGCTCAGACACATTCGTACTGCGTGTTCTTGGTCGTATAAGTGCTGCCGACTGAAGTTACTTTCAGCCCGACTTTCGTGGTGGAAGCCTCCGCGTTGCAGATGCGCAGCGTGCCGTTCAGCGACATGCCGCTGATGTGTTTGGGCAGACCAAAACGCGTGAACGCGATGCTCGAGAACACGCGGCTGGCCGCACCCTCTTTCGCGCGTATCGTCGCCCTGCCCGACACCGGTCCCTGTGAGCGGAGGATCTTTTCGTGCGGGTCACGCACGGAATCGCGATCATAGTCCTCGAACAGCAACCAGCCGGACTCCCAGTGACCATTGTTCGCACAGGACGATGCGTCTTCGCTCTGGCACACCGTTACGGGCGTCTTGGTGTCGGCGGCCGTGCGTCGCGCGAAGTAGATATCGTTGGTCAGATCTTCGAGTGCAACGCCGGCGGTGCGGGTTTCCAGCAGGCTTGCCACACCGGTACCCGCCAGTGATAAAATTCCCAGACCGCAAACGACGATCGCTAGTACACTCAATTTCACACGGTTTTTTCGCGCCATCTCAGAAACACCCTTGCAGTAAGACTTTGCAGGGAATAGCGCAAAAACCCAGCCAGACATTGTCGATGCCGCTGATTGAGGCGTTTTTTGTGACGCCTCTCTCCCAAGGGCAGTTATTGCATCTGTTTGACGTATCGGGCGCGCGGCGGTTTTGTGACTGGGGTCGCGACTTCGCGAAGCGGACCGATTTCACACACCGGCATATTTTGTCAACTCGTGACAGCGGCGGGTGTCACCACTGTTGTTCAATGGTGACACACGTCACGGTTGATCCATGCCGTCATACGGGGCGTGCCGGCCTCCTCCAACTCACCCGTTCACGTGTGATGTCGGCGGTGCGCACCACGCCGCTGAGCGCCATCGACCGCCTGATCTGCTGGTGCAGGATGGTGCAGGCGCGATCGACACCAGCTTCGCCGCCGGCGCCCAGGCCATAGAGGAATGCCCGTCCTGCCATGCAGGCCCTCGCACCGAGCGCCAGTGCCTTGATGACATGGCTGCCGCGGCGTATGCCACCGTCGAGAATCACTTCGAGATCGCCGCCCACAGCATCGACGACAGGCGCCAGTCTGTCGATTGTTGCCGCCGCCCCGTCCAGCTGGCGCCCGCCATGATTGGAAACGACAATCGCGCTGGCGCCAGCCGCTGCCGCGCGTTTTGCATCGCCAGGTGTCATCACGCCCTTGATCGCAACCGGCCCGTCCCAGTAGCCGATCATCTCGGCTGCATCGTCCCAGGTTGCGGACGGGTCGTACTGATTGGTGACGAACTGAATAATTGAGCTGAGGTCGCTGGTGCCCTCGGCGATGCGGTGCGCGACATTGGCGATCCGCAGCGGCGGTCCGCTCAGATAGCGAAGGCTCCAGCGCGGGTGCAAGGCGAAATCGAGCAGGCTGCCTATCGATAACCTCGGCGGCACCGTCAGACCATACAGCAAGTCGCGTTCGCGCATGCCCGGCACCGGCACATCGAATGTCAGGCACAGCGCCACAAACCCTGCTTCCCTGCCTCGCGCGATGAACTCCCGGGTGAGTCCCCTGTCGCGGAACGTGTACGCCTGCAGCATTTTTGCACCGGGCACAGCGCCGACGTCCTCGATGGTGACGTTGGACATACACGACTGGGTGAACACGGAACCCGATCGCGCCAGCGCTCGAGCGACGCCGATTTCGCCGTCCCGGTGCAGCAGGCCGAGCAACCCCGTAGGCGCGGCCACTACGGGCCAGTCGAGTTGCTGGCCGAGAATTGTCGTCGACGTGTCGATCGCGGAAACGTCTACTGCGTACTCCGGTTCCAGCTCATAGTCCTCGAACGCCTGCGTATTGCGCCGCAGCGTGACCTCGTCTTCCGCCCCGCCGTCGACGTAATGAAATATCGGCGCGGGCATGCGGCGCCTGGCCAGAGCCCGCAGGTCGGCGATGTTGCGGCACGCCTCCAGCGCTCTCGTCACCGGCTGCTCCGTGCGTCCGGTTCGATAACCCGATAGATTACCGGTAGGATGTTGTTCATCAGCATTGTTGTTGTTCCCGCCTCCGTGCCGTTTATTTACGACTAACACAGTATCCGCAAGATGTCACAAGAAACCGCATCACAAAAACCTCTGCCGGTGCCGTCCCTGCGTACGCCGCGTGGGGCCTGCGATACCCACATGCACTTCTACGATTCGCGCTACCCGGATGCGCCGACCTCGGCGTTCACGCCGCCCGACGCCAGCGTTGACGATTACCGGCAGCTGCAGTCGCGCCTGGGACTGGAGCGCGTGGTGATCGTGCAGCCGCCTACGTACAGCACGGACAATACCTGCCAGCTGGAAAAGCGTGAAGTCTTGGGCGATGCGGCGCGCATGATACTGGTGGTCGATGAGTCGACCACCGATGCGCAACTGGAAACCTGGACGGCACTGGGCGCTTGCGGTGCGCGATTCTACATGCTGGCAGGCGCGCCGCTGCCATGGGATCTCCTGGAGCCGGTGGCCGCGCGTGTGGCTGAGTTCGGCTGGCACGTGCAGCTGCAGACCAACGGCCACGAGCTCGCCGATCTCGAACCGCGCCTCGCCGCGCTGCCGGGCGGGCTGGTGATCGACCATGTCGGCCGGTTCCACGATCCCGTCGGCGTCGATCATCCGAGCTTCAAAGCGTTGCTCGAACTCGTCGAGCGCGGTAACTGCTGGGTGAAATTGTCCGGGCCTTACACGTCTTCGCTCGAGGACCCGCCGTTCGACGATCTACTCGCCACGGCGCAGGCGCTCGTCAACGCTGCGCCGGAACGCATGCTGTGGGCGAGTAACTGGCCTCACCCGGGCCATCATGGCGAATACGACGACGCCATGCTGCTCGATCTGCTGCTCGACTGGACCGAGGATGAAACGACGCGCCGGCACATTCTTGCCGACAACCCGGCCGAGCTTTACGGTTTCTGAGGCTTAGATCGCCACCGGCTCGCCGGTTTCGGCGGATTGCAAAAGGCAGTCGATCAGGCGGTGTACTTTCAGCGCTTCGCGGCCGCTGACTCTTGGTACTCGACGCTGTTCCAGCGCGTCAAGGAAGTCCGTGATCACGGCCCGGTGATAGTCGTTGGGAAACGCCATCGGGTCGGCCCCTGCGCCGCCGCTGGAACCGTCGGCCTGGTGACTTTCACGGCGTCCGTCGTGGTAGGCCACGTTGAGCGAGGTGCCGGAAAGGTGCGCGGTGGCGGATTCGCCGATGATCGTTATGCCTTCCGGTAATCCCGGATAAGCGGTGGTGGTGGCGTGCACGGTACCGAGAGCGCCGCCGGCAAAGCGCTGGCATCCCGCCACCAGGTCTTCCGTTTCCATCTCGTGCACGGCTGAAGTGCAGGCATAGGCAAATACCTGTTCGGGCATGCCGACCAGCGATAGATACAGGTCGAGGGTATGGATACCCTGGGTCAGCAGTACACCGCTGCCGTCCCGGTTCCGGTCCCCCCGTCCGGGTTCGTCGTAGTAGGCCTGTGGTCGCCAATTCAGAATCGTCACCGAGGCGCTGACGATCCGCCCCAGCGCGCCTTTTTCGAGCAGATCGTGTAAATGTTCTCCGCCCGCTCGAAAACGGTGTTGCAGTACCACCCCCAGCGTCACGCAATGCGCCTCGCAGAGTTCCACCAATTCGGTGCAACGGGCGGCGCTGATTTCCAGTGGTTTCTCGAGCAGGATGTGCTTGCCTGCCTGTGCGCAGCGCCGTACCAGCTCCAAGTGAGTGTTGGGTGGGGTGAGCAGCGTGACGATGCCGACACTGTTGTCGGCGAGGATCTGATCCAGGCCGTCGGCGAGCGGAAACGGAAACTTTTCAGCGAAAGCGCGCCGGCGTTCCGCGCTGGGACTGAACGCGTACACGACTTCAACACGATCGCGCAATTGGAGGTAACTTTGCGCGTGCGGCGTCACGGCCATACCCAGGCCGACGATGGCAATCCGCAGCTTCGCCATGATTACCGCGCTTGCCCGGCCAGCCGGGCAAGCCGGTTCGCATGCTCGGCATTGAGGGCGTTGTGCGGTAAGCGGCCCGACAACAAGGTCTGTACCTGCTCGACGGTCTCCAGTGCCTGGGCCTGGGTCGCGGGCGGCGTCAGACCCCCGACGTGGGGCGTGGCAATAACATTGGGCAGTGCGGCGATCCCGTGTGTGGGCATTTGCCCGGGCGCGCGGCCGACATCCAGCGCGGCGCCCGCAATCCGGCCTTTCCGCAGCGCCTCTCTCAGTGCGGCTTCGTCCACCAGATTGCCGCGCGAGGCGTTGATGAAGTATGCACTTGCCGGCATCCTCGCGAAGGCCGCGGCGTCCATCAGGTTCTCCGTTTCCGCATTGGCAATCACCAGGCACACCACGAAGTCCGAGCGCTCCAGCAGTGTCTCCATCGAAACCTGCTCCACGCCGGCGGCGCTGACGCTTTTGTGGGGATCGCAGACCAGCACGTGCATGGCGAAGGCCATGGCGATATCGGCCACCCTGTTCCCGATGCTTCCGTATCCCAGAATACCGATGGTGCTGCCTTTGAGCTCGATGCCCATGCGTTTCGCGGGCAACGTTCCGGCATGATAAGCCGATGCCGCATACGTGACGTGGCGCGCCAGATCGATCATCGCGCCGAAAATCAGCTCGCTCACCGAATCCACGAATCCGGGACTCGCGTTGGTGACCAGGATGCCGTTGCGCGAAGCAGCGTCGATATCGATGGTGCGGACGTCAACCGCACAGCGCAGCAAAGCGGCGGTGTCGGCGCGATCGAAAAACGCCGCCGCGGCCGGCGTGTTGACGTCGGCCACGATCAGTTCGCACCCGGCAGACTGCTCGACCAGCCCATCGGTGGCCAGCAGCTTCCCGGTGTCATTGATGCGGACCTGCGCGAGTTCGCGCAGTGCGGCGAGCGCCTTCTCGCCGTAGAAGTCGCGCAGCGTGTCAGGATCGTGAGTCAGGAAAATGGTAGCCATTCGGTCGTCCATGCGGTGCAAAGAGCCCTCACCCCCCGACAGCTCTCCCTGAGCAGGTGAATGATGAAGTCGCTACTGAGGATCCGGTTTGGTCGGATCGCCGCCAGTTTCCGTGGTGACGAATGTGCCGCCCTGGAATTTGAAGGTGCGCTCGTCGCCGACTTCCGGAGGCTGCTGGCTCAGTACCGCCTGCGCATAATCGTCGCTGCGGTCCTCCGGCCGGTAGCCCAGCCGCACGGCGTTGCTGTTGTCCCACCAGGCATGCGGGGCGTTTTCGGAGGCGCCGTAAACGATTTCGAAACGGATATCGGGGTGCTCGATACCGATGGCGAGCAACTGGGCCAGGTCCCGCGGGCTGATCCATATCGCAAGTCGGCGGCGATCGATCGGCTGCTCCGCGACATTGCCGATCCTTACACAAAGCGATTCGACGCCATATTTGTTTGCGTAGAGACTGGCCAGCGCTTCGCCGAACACCTTGCTGACGCCGTAGCGGCTGTCGGGTTTCGGATAAACCGTGTGATCGATGGTGGTGGCGCGCGCGTAGAAGCCGACGGCGTGGTTGCTGCTCGCAAAAATAACGCGTCTAACACCCGCGTGCCTTGCCGCTTCGTACAGGTTGTAGGTGCCTACGATATTTGCGTCGAGAATAGTCTCCCACGTACTTTCCACCGAGAACGCACCCAGGTGGATGATGGCGTCCACGCCCTGCACAGCGTCGCGCAGGGCAGCCATGTCGAGCAGATCGGCGGCGATGAACGTTTCGTTCTCGCCAAGATCGGCAGGCGTGTCGCGGTCGCACAGACGCAGCGCGTATTTGTCAGGCAGTTCGTCGCGCAGGAATCGCGCGACCCCTCCCGCGGCGCCGGTCATCAGGATCGTCTTCATAGACCCCTCGTGTAATGTGGCGGTGACTTATCGGAAGCCGACAACAGCATGCTAGCATTCATGCCCGCGTGCAACGCTAAGGTTGACAGGACGGCGCTCGAGAAGGGCGTGCCGATCGTCGAGTAACGGTCGCCGCTAATCCGCAACGGCGAGTGCAGCCGCGACCGCGTCGCCAAAAGCACGTGTGCCCAGCGTCCCGCCGAGATCGGCGGTGCGGGTTGCCGGATCCGCGAGCATGCGATCGACGGCTTGACCGATCGTTGTTGCCGCGTTGCGGAACGCCTCCAGGCTGCGGCGTTCACCGAGCCAGTCGAGCAGCATTGCCGCGGACAGAATCAACGAGGTAGGGTTCGCCCGATCCTGGCCAGCAATATCAGGCGCGGAGCCGTGCTGCGCCTGCGCGGCCGCGAGATCGTCGCCCGCGTTGATCGAACCGGCGAGTCCGAGGCTTCCGGAAAGCTCCGACGCGAGATCGGAGAGAATATCGGCGTAGAAGTTGGTCGCCAGCACCACGTCGAAGCGCGCCGGCTCGCGAACGAGCAGTGCAGCCATGGCGTCGACGATGACCTCTTCGAGTTCAACTTCGGGAAAACGTTTCGCGACCGCCCGGACTTCCCGCAGAAACAGACCGTCGCTAAGAATCAAGACAGCCGCTTTGTGCACAGCGGTGACCTTGCGGTTGCGCTGCATGGCGAGCTCGAACGCCCGCTCGGCAATCCGGCGGCACGCGGGTGCGGTGATTTTGCGCATGGAAATCGCGATGTCCGGCGTGGGCATGAACTCGCCGCTGCCCGCGTACATGTTGCGATCCGAATAAAACCCTTCAGTGGCTTCACGCATGATCACCAGGTCCATGTGGCCATGCGGCGCCGGCAAACCTTTACGGGTTCGCGCCGGGCGCACGTTTGCGTAGAGATCGAGTTTCACGCGAAACGTAGCGGATACGTTGACGCCGCCCGCATCGCGCGCCGGGTAATCCAGGTGCGAAATCGGCCCGAGGATTATCCCGTCGCTGCGTCTCGCTTGCTCCAGCACGTCGTCCGTGAGCGTCGTGCCGTGGCGCTGCAGAGAAGCGAAACCAATCTCTTCATGCGCGAGAGTAAGGCCGAGACCAAACAGCTCGTTCGCGCGCTCCAGCACCTGAACGGTTGCACGGGTGATTTCTTCGCCGATCCCGTCACCGGGCAATACCAGTAATTTCATCGTTCTGCGGACTTTCGTATTGGTGTGGTGAATGTCATCATTACCGCCGCCAAAAATAACACGAACAGGGTTCTGAGCCCGCACCGGCCGAAGCAGGAGAATAACAATGAAAAGACGCATCGTGCTGGTGCACGCGGTTACGGTGGCAATCGAGCCGGTGCACGCGACATTCCGCGATCGCTGGCCGGACGCCGAACTGGTTAACCTCCTAGACGACTCACTGGCGCGCGACCTCGCCGAAGCAGGCGACCTTACACCGGGCATGCATGCGCGGTTCGCGGCACTGACATGCTACGCGCTGGATATCGGTGCTGACGGCATCCTGTTCACCTGCTCGGCTTTCGGCGAAGCAATCGATGCCGCTCGAGCTGGCGCACCGGTACCGGTGTTGAAACCCAACGAGGCCATGTTTCTGGACGCGCTCGAGCAGGGCGAGAGAATCGGCATGCTGGCCACTTTCGAACCCAGCGTGGCGTCGATGGAAGCCGACTTTCGGGCCGTCGCGGGCGGCAAGGCGGTGCTGCGTACGATTTGTGTGCCCGAAGCCATGCGCGCGCTGCATGCAGGCGATGCCGATACCCACGATCAACTGCTGGCGCAGGCCGCGCCTTCGCTGCGCGACTGCGACGCGCTGATGCTAGCGCAATTCTCGACCTCGCGTGCGAGCTGTGCGGTGGCTGCGGCGGTCGGTTGCCCGGTGCTCACGAGCCCCGGGAGTGCGGTCGAGCGGCTGCGTGCGCTGGTTGCGCCGGGTTACTCCGGCAATCCGGCTTTGCGGTTCCTATCTCATGCGCCTTGATCATCCGGCTGTAGCCGACGATATCGGCTG
>JAOTYY010000155.1 GCA_029861595.1 Gammaproteobacteria bacterium | reverse complement strand
TCTGCTGCGAACAATTCTCCATACCGTGGATAACCCAATTGTTGATGTGAAAATTTCACGCTCCCCGTCGCTAGGTCGTGTGTCGGGACAACGCATCTGCTAGAGCGGCGTCCAAAACAAAAACTTGAACCAGTGGGTGCATGCGCCATGCCCGTCCTGCGTTGAAGCGTGACGTGAGGCACACAACGAATCGCAATCGAATGATGAGCGTGCTCAAGCGTCCGATAATCGGCGCGACGGACGGAAAAGCATTCGCGGGTGAAACGTGACCCAGGTCACCAAAGAGGCCGGTCAATTACTGACACAAACCGGCACAAAATGGCACGCGGGTTGGTGCTCGGGCGGGAAACCGGCAGCCAACGATTGTCAGGTACCGCTTATATTGCCTACGCTGCTGATTGAACCTGTTGCATGGAACAAGTCGACTCTGTCACAGAATGCGATCCACGCTATCCCGTTTTCGGTCGAGTGAACTCCGCAAGGGAGCTTATCTGCTACTTTGCGAACGTGTCTGCACCTTCCTCCAGAAACGCTGCCTCCTCGACAGTGCACACGCGGCCCAGCACCCGGTTGCGATGCGGAAAGCGGGCGAACCGTGCGACTATTTCACGGTGTCTAGCAAAGCCCTTGACGCTGCGCTGCAGTAGGGTTGCCATTCTTCGGGCGTTACGTCGGTAAGTCTCTGCAACGGGTGAACACCGCGATCCTGTTGCGCAAGCTGTTCGCTGTGATGAAACGGATGCAACAGAAACAGGCAGCCGATCAGTGACAATTGCGTATGTTGGCTGCGGGCCACGGCGCGGTCGGCGACGTGCCCGGCAAGATCGTCACCACAATAAGCCGCCGGCGTGCCACGGTAGCCATTGCGGGTGAGCTGGTCGAGTACGATTACCAGTGCGAGTGAGCGTTTCGCGTTCGCTTGTCAGTGGTCGAGAGCGCCGTCCAGCGCTGCGTTCATCAGATGAACGCAGCGCTCACCAATCTCGGTATCGACATCCGCGTCGGCACGGTACCAGAACCCATGCGCTCGAGCGCTGCCGCCGGGCTATGGGTGCTGTCGGCCAGCCAGTAGTCGATCACCGACAGAGCTTGTGGATCACTCACGATCCGTGCCCGTCGTCTTGGAACTCAGGAATCGAGCACCACCTGGCAGACCCAGCTCATATTCTGTAATGCGGACAACTCCTGCAGAACATTCGCCGGTATTTCCTCGTCAACCGCGACCACGCCCAGCGCCTCGCCACCAGGACGTTTTCTACCCAGACTGAAATGCGCTACGTTTATGGCATGTTTACCCAGAACTGTACCGACATCGCCGATAACACCTGGGCAATCCAGATTGCCGAACACCAGCAACACGCCCAGCAGAAACAGTTCCACGTCATAGCCGTCGATTTCGACCAGCCGCGGTTCCTGATCGGCGAACGTGGTCCCGGCCAGGGTCCGCTGCCGACCTGCTACATCGATGCGTAGTTTCACCAGTGTCTGGTAGTCGCTGCTGTGTTCGCGCTCCGTAAAGGCGAGTTCGATACCACGTTCCTCTGCCAGCAACGGCGCGTTCACGGCGTTGACGCTTTCGCCCAGCACCGGTTTCAACAATCCCTTGAGCAGCATGCTGTTTATTGCGCGCACCTCGCTGAATCCGGACCCGCAATATTCGACCTCGACTCGCGAAATCGCACCGCCGGCCTGCTGCTGGGCAACCTGCCCGAGCCGCTCGACGAGGACCAGCTGCGGCTTGAGCTGCGAAAAAGAACCCCAGTCCTGCACCGGGATATTGATTGCTTCGCGGAATACGCCGCTCGCCAGGGCGTCGGCAACCTGCTCCGCGATCTGCATGCCTACTTTGCGCTGGCTCTCGACGGTGCTGGCACCCAGATGCGGTGTGGCCACCAGGTTGGGCGCCTGCAACAGCGGCGATCCCGTGGGTGGTTCGTCAACGAAAACGTCGAGCGCCGCTCCCGCCACGTGACCCGAAGTCAACGCCTGCGCCAGCGCCGCTTCGTCGATAAGGTTGCCGCGTGCGCAATTCACGATGCGCACGCCTTTTTTACAACGCTGCAGGTTCTCCGCATTCAGGATTTCAGCCGTTTCAGGTGTGCCGGGCAGATGCAGCGAGAGGAAATCGCTGCGCGCCAGAACTTCCTGCAGGTCAGGCGCCAGCTGCACGCCAAGCGATTTCGCCCGATCTGTGGAAACAAACGGGTCGTAAGCAATCACCGTCATTTCAAGGCCCCGGCAGCGGGATGCCACGCGCGCGCCAATTTTTCCAAGACCGAGCAGTCCGATGGTTTTGCCATACAGCTCGACGCCGGTGAATCGTGAGCGCTCCCAGCTGCCTTCGCCGAGTAGCGAGTTGTGCGCCTCCGGAATATGGCGTGCCAGCGCAAGCAGCAAAGCGATAGTGTGTTCGACCGCTGCTATCGTATTGCCGGTGGGAGTGTTCAGTACCGCCACGCCCCCCCGAGTCGCGGCAGCTATGTCGATGTTGTCCACGCCCACGCCCGCCCGTCCGACGACTTTCAGCTGCTTCGCACACTGCAGCAGCCTGTCGGTTACTTGCGTGCCACTGCGCACGATCCAGGCGTCGGCATCCGCCACCTGCGTCTGTAAGGCGCCGGGGTCCACACCGATTGCCTCCACGACATCGAAGCCGCGCTCACGCAGCAACGCCACCGCTTCGGCGTCAAGTCTGTCCGAAATAAGTATCTTCAACTGTTCACCTAGGGTTTACCGCCCCATCGAGGCAAGAAAATCCAATGTTTGCGCGGGACGAAAGCTGGCGCTCGGGAGGTTCAAGTCGCGCCAGGCTACCAGTTGCCGCCATCCAGCGGTGAGATTCTGAATAAGTCTTCAGACGAGGTAAAGCGTTGGATTACGCTGATGCAGCAAGCCGGCACGTCCACGCCATATCTCGGGACACGCCACGGACGATGTGCCGGCCGGTTTTCGAGCAGCGATCGAGGCTCCACGCCATCCCGGGAGCGACCGGCAAAAAAAAACCCCGGCCGGGGCCGGGGTCTCATCAAGTGATTCACAAAGCCGTGAGCGAATTACATCATGCCCTTTATATTCACTTCTTTGCCGTCAACCATCACCTTTTCCGGGAGGATCAGGTCACCCATCGCTTTGCCGGATACGGTGGCAGTCTTGCCCATGTAATCGGCTAACAACGGCGCAGGCGCCGCCAGGGTGTGCATCTTGCCATCAATGTACAACGCCGCCGGAATGCCCATTTTCGCACAAGCACTGGCACAACCTTTCAGCGCGCCGCCCTTGTGATCGTTCCCGACATTTTTATTACTCATGGCCATGCAGCGGGTATCCACCAGCGTGCCCGACCACTCCGCCGCATAGGTGGCAAACGGCGTGAATAACAGGGCGGTCGCCGCGAAGGCTACTAATTTACGCATTACGCGTCCTCCATTTGAATGTTGCCGCGGCGCAGTAAGGCCGCGGATTATAAGCAATCGCACCGATCCACTACGAACCAGCACGAATGCGCGTCGAGGCGGTCAACACCTCTCCCGGCATATGACCCGCTATGTCGCAATAAGGTTCCGCATAATCGAAATTAACGTTGCAGCACCTCGGCGATGAAATCATAGGTTTCGGGCTGCACCCAGATCGTGGGGTCGTTGACTTTGAGCTTCGCTTTGCCCGTTTTGGGATTGGGAATGGGAATCAGCATGCCGTCGCGGCCGATCAGGTAAGTCTGCGGGACCACTTCGACGAAAAACCGCTCGGTCGCTTCTTTCTTGTGATCGAATAACATCGGAAACGAGAACTTATGCTCGTCTTGGAAGGCTTTCGCAGGTTCAAACTCGTCATAAACGGACACCGCGACTACGGTGAACCCCTGATCTTTGAACTGCGCGTGCAACTTTTCGAACTCGGGCATTTCCAGCAGGCAGGGGTAGCACCAGCTGGCCCAGAAATTCAGCAGCACGACTTTCTCCGCGGCCAGCGCTGACAGTTTCGGCACAGCGTCGTTCGCCAATGACCGGGCGGCAAAGTCGGGCGCTTTCACCCTCGGCGTTGTCTGCTCCTGTGCCAGGGTCGACCCGATTGCTGCGAGTATCAGAACAGTGCTTGCAGCGTGCAGGAGCGGGTATTTGGGCAATTTCCAGGGTTGTTTCATCGCTTCGAGCTCACCTCTATTCCACAACTTTGGCATCCAGAGGCTCGTCGGTCATCACACGGAAGTCCACTGCGGTTTTTGCCTCATGCCCGTCGGCGTAATCCAGCCACACACGCAACCGGTACCAGCCGTTCATGGGTAATGCGCTGTCCATCTCCAGATGATTTTTGAAATCGAAAGTCACTTCGGGTTGGAACGCCTGGATTTCTTCGCCGGTGACCCAATGGCCCATGAACGGCATCCCGAGCCGTGCGCGAATCCGCAGCGGGGCGGGTTTCCCGCTGGCAGGTGACACCGATACCTTGAACGGAACATTGGTTCCCGAGTCGATTTTGTCGGCCGGCAAAGCGATCTTTACGGCTGCATCAGGCAGCTGCGCGCTCAACTCGGGTCCGCCCGCGGTAGCCGGCGCACAAATGACCAGGGTGGCTGCGGCTGCAATCAAGCCACCAAGCCAGGCGATCCGATAGCTGCGCGTCATCTTTCCACTCCCCCACATTGTGGTTTGAGATCTATGCAGTTCGAGAGTGTGACATCCGATGCATTAAGGAAGTTCCTGCTGATCGGGCGCCGGGAGATACCTTATCAAGTACCTTTATATGCCGTAATGTGCGCCCGGGGGCGCCGGTCCGCCGCCAAACGAGGTTCATGACGTGGCAAAGTCTGCGCCGATTACCGCTGATTTTCTGGATAGCGAGCAATATACGCACGCGGCTATTGAGGCCTACGAGTCCGTATACGGCCGGGATTACGTCAGTCCCGGCGGCGCCGCAATGGCTCGCGAGCTGATTAGCAATCTCGCACTCCAACCCGATGCCCGGGTGCTGGACGTCGGCTGTGGCTTGGGTGGCAGTGCATTTCTGATGGCCCGCGAGTTCGGACTGCGCGTCGACGGCATCGATCTGTCCCACAACATGCTGGCCATGGCCCGCAACAGACGCGATGCTTACGGTTTGCGCGGTCGCGTCTCATTTGAGCACGGCGATTGCCTGACTTTGCGGCGTCCCGGCCGCTATGATGCCGTCTACAGTCGCGACGTTTTCCTGCATATTCGAGACAAAGCGAAACTGTTCGAGGTATTGCTCGACTCGCTGCGCCCCGGTGGACAGTTGCTGTTCACCGACTATTGTTGCGGCCCCGGACCATGGCGCGAGGAGTTCTCCGAATACGTGCAAAGCCGCGGCTACGCACTTCACATGCTTCCGGAATACGTCGCGTTCCTCGAAACAGCCGGCTTTGTTGCCGTAGAGGCACGTGACTGGTCGCATCGCTTCGCTGAGTGTCTGCAGGTCGAATTGGGCCGCATCCGCGCATCCGTGGTCGAAGACGACACCCGGGCGAAGCTGGAATCCGGATGGCTCGCCAAGCTGGCACGGGTCGCAGCCGGTGACCACCGCTGGGGCATGATTACGGCGTCGCGGTCAACGCAAGCTGGCGGCTGAAGGCTCTTCCCGATAGCAAGGCGGTAGACACGTGCCTCGACCAGGGCATCGTCGCCCAATGTCGGAGGCAGCGCCTCAACCTGCTGCACACCGAGCGTAATCGTCCGGGTGCCGTCGCTGGGTGCAAGAATGAGCGGGAACCACCTTATCGTCGACGGGCATCATGTCCACCCGGCGAAACAGCGCGGCGGCATGTTGCTTGTGACCGATGCAATGCCGCCCGTTGGCAGTGACCAGTCGGCATTCGCACTGCGTGGCGAAACCATCACGAATCACATCAATGTCTAACGAATTCGCCTAAGGCACGAATTCCACGATGTCGTAGCCGACATTGCGATCGACGATATGGATCAACCCACGGGCATCGACATCCACGTCGTTGGTCTGCGGCGCCGGTTGACCCGCAACCGGCACGGGAACGAAGCTGCCGACTTCCTGCGGCGCCAGCGGGTCCGCGACATCCACGATGCGCAGCCCGCCGGAGAACCAGGTGCAATACACCAGCGTGTCCTGCATCTTCTCGTGGAACTGGTGCGCGCCGAAGCGTGAATTGGGCGCCCTGCTCCAGGGGGACTCCAGCTCACTGACCTGGAACAATGACAGCGGTTTGATGTTATCCAGATCGGTTATGTCAAAGACCCACAGATTGGCATGCGGGCGTCCCTTGCGGCGCGTTGCTTCCCCGGCATTGTAGTACTGGTCCTCTTCGTCGATTGCCACCATCACGTCGCGGCCATCGAGCTTGAACGGCACGGGCATGACGGTATGCGTCGGTTCGGGAAACGGCGGGTGATAGTTGTAACTGCCGATCGTGCGGGGCTCCGCGATATCGCTGATGTCGATCACCCGCAACCCGGCGTGCCAGACACCGGCCCACAATCGGTCACCGAAACGCAGCGCGTGGTGCAGACGATTCTGAATGCCGACCCAATGCGGTTGCTCGCCGCCGGCGATGTGCTGGCCCGGCATCCACCAGCGCGACACCTCGCGTGGCTGGTGTGGATCCGAAATGTCGTAGTTGACCAGAATGTTGCCCTGATAGCCCGCCATTTCCGTAGAGATATAGGCATAGCGCTCATCCATGTCGAAACGGTGCACACCTTTGCCGCCGGTCTTCTCATAGTGAATCAGTTTCGGTTCGGCGGGGTCGGTTACGTCATAGAGCTTGAAGCCGCCGTGCTCGTACGGTCGTGCCAGCGCCGCCTCGAGCAAAGGAATGTCGGCAACGTCAATCGACAGCTTGTGCGCGAGTTCCGCGTCGCTGGGCGGACGTCCCAGAGTTTCGCGCAGCCGCGCCCTCGCCGGCGGCAGTGCCTCCGCTTTACGGCCGATGCCGGCGTTGTTCTGCTCGTGATTGACGATCATCAGATCGCCGACCACCCGCACTTTGTGGCTGTGCGATTCGGGATCATCCAGGGTGACGGTGGACACAATCCTCGGCCTGGCCGGATCGGCGATGTTCAGGATCGTGGTGCCCAGCTGCGCCGGATTGGGAATGTGACCGATGTAACAATAATCGCCGGCGACGTAGACCTGACCGGCCCCCGGCAGATCCAGATGCGCCAGATGCCGGGTATTGGCGAGTACCGCCCCACCATCGTACGGTGGATGCTCAGCCATCCGCATTCTCGCTCGCCGCGAAGCCATACAATACAGCTGGATTGCCGACCAGAATGCGTTGCCGAAAAGTGGACTCTGCAACCCATTCGTTCAGCAGATCGCACAGGTCGGCATCGTTGGGCATCGCCTTGGTAACCATGACGTGCGGCCAGTCGGTGCCCCAGATCGCCCGCGTGGGTGCCGCCTCGACGACAGCGCCCGCAAAATCGGCGGCCTCCGTATAGGGCAGATCACCGGCGGAGATCCGGTAAGGCCCCGTCAGCTTCACCCAGCAGCGGCCGTCGCGGGCAAGGCGCAGCAAGGCGGCGAAGCCAGGCGAATTGACGGTGCATCCGACCCGGCAGTAGCCCATGTGGCCTACCACGATCTCGACCGGAAAATCGGCGAACCACTCATCCAGGTCGGGGTAGTCGTCGACGTGGATCAGGAACTCGGCATGCCAGCCCAGCCGAGCGATTCTGCGGCACAGCCGGCGGATGGCGTCGAGTGGCGGGCCGGCGGTGGCCTCGGCCACGTCCACCAGGTTGAAACGCAGGCCGCGAATACCGAGTGCGTGCAACTCGTCGAGATAGTGCTCCGGCACTGTTTCGTCCAGTACAGCGACGCCGCGGCAGTCAACCCCGAGCCGCTGCATATCCTTCATAGCCTGTAACAGCACTGTGTTGTCGGTGCCGTAAACGCTTGGCTGCACCAACACGGCCCGCTCCACCCCGAGGACCGACAGCAGTGTCCGGTAGCCGGGCACCAGCGCATCCGGTGGCGTGTAGATACGTTGCTCGGCGTAAGCGTAGCGGCTTTCCGGCCCGCAGATGTGTGCGTGGCAATCGCAAGAAAGAGGGCCCATGAGCTGGGCCGGAACGCGCAGTTCCGGATCCGGTGCCGCGCAGTAAGGCGCATCCTGGCCGAAAGGGGCGCCGGTGCGGCGCTTGACATCAGTGCCCGGCATCGACGAATCGCCCGCGCCTCAGATAACGCCGGTGGAAACGAACAGCTGCTTGCCCTGTTCCGACACCATGAAGCGCACCAGCGCATTGCCCAGCTCCGGCTCGCGCGATTGTGCCGGTACGCCCGCGCGGTAGACTGTGACATTGCCGATCGCCTCTGGTAGCGGGCCTACCAGATGCACACCCAGGTCTTGCTTGAGACGAATCTCGGTTATCTGGCCGAAGCCTATTGCCTTGGCGTGTGTATCTGCGGCGAGATGCTCCATTACGGCGGCACCCGTCTTGGTGCGCACGATTTTCGCAGCAACCTGCTCCGCAACGCCGAGCCCGGCCAGCATTTTTTCAACATATTGTCCGCTTGACGCCTGGTTGAAGACCAGCTTGTCGGCGTCCAGCAGCGTCCGGGTGAAGTTTTCGACCGACGACAGATCCGGCTCCTCCGCGCCGTTTCTCACGACCACCCCGGCAGTGACCGAACCCAGTTCAGCGGTACTGCCGGCATCGACGCTGCCGCCGGTCAGTAATTCATCCATCACCCTGCCGGGCGCCACCAGCACATCGGCATCCGCCGTACCCTCTTCCATGCGCTGTTTGATTACCGGCGCCGTGGCGAACTCCAGTTGGAACTCTGTCGCCGACAGCTGTGAAAATGCCTCGACGCACAGGCGCACGCCTGTTTTAGGTGCGCCGGCGCTCAAAATCCGCAAGGTAACAGGTTCACTCATGCCTCATCACACGCGCAAGGGAACTGCTGGCACGGTTGCTAACCGGTGTATTCAAGAATATCCAGGCCGACGTTACGATCGACCATGTAAATACGGCGGTTGTCGTCCACGTACACGTCGTTCGACTGCGCCGACGGGTATCCCGCACACGGTTCGGGTATGAAGCAGCCGACCTCCCTGGGCAGCGCTGGATCGGCGATATCCACGATGCGCAGGCCGCCAGAAAACCAGGTTAGATAAATGAGCGAGCCGTCGTTCTTTTCATGGAACTGATGGGCGCCGAAACGCCCCCCGCCACCGGCGCGGCTCCATGGTGAATCCATTTCACTGACGTGGAACGATGACAGCGCCCGGATATCGCCAGGCTCGGTGATGTCGAACACCCACATACCGGCGTGCGGCTGACCCGGCTTGTGCACGTGTTCCTCGTCGACGCCGACAGCGATGCGCCGTCCGTCGATCTTTTGCGCGATCGGCATGAACGTGTGCGACGGTTCGATGACTGGTGGGTGGTAGTTGATCTCACCGACGGTCGTCGGCTTGCCGATATCGGAAATGTCGATGATTCTGAAGCCGGCATTCCAGACCGCCGCGAACAGCTCGTCACCGAAGCGCAACGCATGGTGAAGCCGGTTGCCGTAGCCCGTCCAGGTCGGCACTTCGCCGCCGGCAAGATGCTGGCCCGGCATCCACCAGCGTGAGACCTCGACCGGGTTCACCGGATCCGCGCAGTCGTAGATCACCAGGATGTTGCCGACGTAGCCTTCCATCTCCGTGGAGATGTAGGCATAACGCTCGTCGGCATCGAATCGATGGGTGCCGAATCCGTATGTTTTGGTATAGCTGAGTCTGCGCGGCGCCGTGCGATCGGAAACATCCCAAATACACCAACCACCTGCGTCGTACCCCCGCTCGCGCGCCGCATCGAGCACCGGGATCTGGTCCTCGCGAACGTTTATGAGCGCCGCCGCCTCCGCATCGCTGGGCGCCCGCCCATGCTCGTTCTCGAATGCGGCGCGTACCTGCGGCAATGCATTGCCCTTGCGCAGCAGGTGGCGTTTGTCCATTTCCACGTTGGTGAACATCAGGTCCCCGCAGATTCTTACCTTGTGCGTGTGCGAGTGCTCTGGGGGCTCGATACTTGCCACGATTTTCGGCTGACGGGGATCGGAAACATCCACGATAGACGTGCCGTTGGGCCGGTCCATGTGCCCGACGTAGGCGTAGTTTCCCTGCACTTCGATCTGGCCCGCGCCGGGCAGATCGAGGTGACCGAGACGTGTCACCCCATCGGTGACGTGGGATTGCTTTTTGCTCATCGTAAGTTAACCGGCTGTGTTCTCTCGCAGACGTGCGCGGCGTTTCTCCATGACATAGGGAATCGCCAGAGACACGAACAGCGTCACCCACAACACGTTGCCCAAGGTTGAGGAAAACAGCACCATGATGTCGCCATCGGACATTCTCATGGCGCGCAGGAAGTAGGTTTCCAGCAGCGGCCCGAGAATCACGCCGATTAGAATCGCGGCCACGTGATAACCGGTTTTGCGGGCCACGTAGCCGATTACGCCGAACACCAGCGCAAGGTACATATCAAACATGTACTCGCGGGCGACGAATGCGCCAACCAGCGTAAACGCTATGATCAGCGGTGCCATGTAATTGGTGGAGACAACGGTGATCCTCGACATGTAACGGGCCATCGGCATGATCGTCAGTATCATCAGCGCGTAGGTCACGGCCATCACCGCGAACGGACCATAGGCGAGATCGGGATCGGTCATGAACAGGTCCGGGCCGATGGTCACGCCGTGATACTGCAGTACAACCAGCATGATCGCGGCGGTCGCCCCGCCCGGAATACCAATCACCAGAAGCGGTATCAGGGTCCC
>JAOTYY010000154.1 GCA_029861595.1 Gammaproteobacteria bacterium | reverse complement strand
GCTTCAGGCATTGCAGCTAACAGGTCAGATGTCAGATGTCAGATGTCAGATGTCAGATGTCAGATGTCGGACGTTAACAGTTTACGAACCGTATGAAAGGTCGTGACAATAATAACGTTCGAGGAATTGTCGGGAAGATGGTGGCAACACGCCGGAGTTCAACACCTTATGAGTCAGAACAATGCCGACGTCGCCGTTGTCGGCGCAGGGTTCGCGGGGATGTATTTACTGCATCGGCTGCGTGGCCTGGGCCTGTCGGCGCGGGTGCTCGAGGCCGGGTCCGATGTCGGCGGCACCTGGTATTGGAACCGCTACCCTGGGGCGCGCTGCGACATCGAAAGCATGCAGTATTCCTACCAATTCGACAATGATTTGCAGCAGGAATGGGAGTGGTCCGAACGCTATGCGCCCCAGCCGGAAATTCTGCAATACGCCCGGCACGTGGCCGACCGCTACGACCTGCGTCGGGACATCCAGTTCGACACCCGGGTCGCCTCTGCCTGCTATGACGAAGCCGCGGCGCGCTGGGCCCTGAGGGCGGAAGACGGCGCCGAGTTCGCGGCCCGCTATTGCGTCATGGCGACCGGGTGCCTGTCCAAGCCGAACTGGCCCAGAATCGACGGGCTGCACCGCTTCGCCGGTGACCTACCACACGGCCCTGTGGCCGCATGCAAAGATCGACTTCACCGGACAGCGCGTCGCGGTGGTCGGCACTGGCTCCTCCGCCATTCAGTCGATCCCTCTGATTGCCCGGGAGGCCGCCGAGCTGTTCGTGTTTCAGCGCACGCCGAACTACGCCGTACCGGCCCACAACGCGCCGCTGGATCCCGACTACGTTAAGAAATTCAAGGCCGACTACGCACGGATCCGGGCGCAGGCGAGGCAATCCCATCCAGGCATCTACGGCGCTTTCCGCAAGGACTCCGCGCTCGACGCCACGCCCGCGCAACGCCGGGCCGAGTACCGGCGACGCTGGGCTCACGGCGGGCTGACCTTCATGGGCGCCTATGGCGACCTGATGCTGCAGCGGGAAGCGAACGATACGGCGGCTGATTTCGTGCGCGAGCGAATCCGCGAGCTGGTCGACGATCCGGCGGTAGCCGAGTTACTGTGTCCGCACAACATCATCGGCGCCAAGCGCCTGTGCGTCGACAGCGGCTATTTCGCCACTTTCAACCGCGATAACGTGCATTTGGTCGATGTCAAAAAGCGGCCGATTGAAGCGATCACCGAAAACGCGGTGCGCGCCCATGGCCGCGATTTCGAGATCGACGCGCTGGTGCTGGCCACCGGATTCGACGCCATGACCGGGGCGCTCACCAGTATCGATATAAGAGGCCGCGGCAGTGCCAGCCTGCGCGAGCGCTGGGCAGGCGGGCCGAGCAGTTATCTGGGGCTGGCCATGGCCGACTTCCCTAACCTGTTCACCGTCACCGGACCCGGCAGCCCTTCGGTCTTCACCAACATGCTCCCCACTATCGAGCAGCATGTCGACTGGATCGCCGACTGCCTTGCCTATATGCGCGCTCACAACTACACAACGATCGAGGCCGAGCCAGAGGCGGAAAAGCAATGGTGGAACCATCACCAGGAGGTCGCTCGGATTGGTCTGAAGACTACCACCGACAGCTGGTACCTTGGCGCCAACGTCGCCGGCAAAACGCGGGTCTTCATGCCCTACTACGGCGGCTTCCCCGACTATTGCCGCAAATGCCAGCAGATCGTAGCGCACGGGTATCAGGGATTCGCATTCGCGTGATTGCACACGATTGGTGAATCCCCCTACCCTTCGGGGAACCCGGGCCAGCAGTCCACCGCTGACCGACGCAAGCTCCATCGCCGCGCGCCGGGCAGCCATGGTCCGGGTAGAAATGCTCACTGCAAGGGCCACACGTTGCAATGAGGCAAGATAGTGATCAAGAATCAACTTGAGCGAACGCTCAGGTGCATAACGCAGCGCGCCAGGAGTCTTGAAGTGTGCCGTGGGGCACATCGAGCGCATTGGCGTCCTGCCAGAGTTTGTGGGTTGAGATCCTCAAACAGCGGCCGATATGGGGTCTTGAATATGAATATGCGTTTCAGCGCCGGCTTCGTGGTTTTGTTTCTCAGTCTTGCGGCTGCGGATTTGGCTGCCGCTGGGTGGGACAGCAAGAGGGAACGAGCGGCACTGGCCACCATCGAGGAATTCAAAGACACCAATCGCAAGATGGTCCGGCTTTTCAGCGAAACATGGGGCTACGCGGTGTTCCCCAACGTGGGCAAAGGCGGGATCGGGATCGGCGGAGCCTACGGCCGCGGGGTGGTGTTTGAAAAAGGCACCGCGATCGGCACCACCAAGCTGTATCAGGTATCGATCGGCCTGCAGTTCGGTGGCCAAGCCTACAGCGAGGTCGTGTTTTTTCAGCACAAGACCGCCATGGACAAATTCAAGGCCGGCAATTTCAAGCTCGGCGCCCAGGCTTCGGCGGTCGCGGTTACAGCCGGCGCCTCCGCGGACGCTTCTTTCCACAATGGTGTAGCCATTTTCACGCTGGTCAAAGGCGGCCTGATGTACGAGGCCAGCGTCAGCGGCCAGAAGTTCAACTTCTATCCGCGCGAAGGCGCTTTCGTCACCGCCGCGGCCGCAACGGCACCACAGCCGGAAAAAGATACCCTTTCGGCCGCCACGGGCTACGACTCCGCGAAACTCGCCTCCGCCGCCGGCCGCTACGAGGAAGCGCGTTCTCAGTGGCTCGAGTCCGCGCGTCAGGGACACGTCGAATCGCTGTACGAGCTGGGCAAGATGTTCGGTGAAGGCCATGGCGTTTTACAGGACTTCGTCACGGCACACGCGTACTTCAACGTAGCCGCCGCCAAGGGTCACAAACAAGCAGTGCAGGCCAGGCAAATCCTGGATGACATGATGAGTAATGAAGAACGAGCGGAGGCCAGAAAGCGCGCCGCCGAATATTGGAAAACGTTCGGCGAGTGAGAACCCCTGGGCCTATCCCGGAGGGAGAGGGAAACAGGCATTTCTTTTTCTCCCCCTCACCCCTATCCCCTCTCCCGCAAGGAGAGGGGAACAAATCAATGCCCCTCTCCCAGAGGCGGAGCGGAGCAGAGAGTCAGTTGCTGATCAAGCGATCCAATCGCTCCAGATCGTTCACCACCCGCCACATACCGCCTCCCTCACCCACGCGCTTCTCCCAGTTGTCCAGACGCTGCAGGTAATCGCGCGGGTTGACATTGTCGCTGCGCAGCTTCGTCACGTTGAGTGCGATGACGTTGATGCCGCTCAGCGGGATGGTGAAATCGCGGATGTGTCCCTTGACCAGGTCTTCCTCGAGGTCGGAAAAGATCAACACGTACTTGTGACCGGCGCCGGTTTCGTTGAGGTACTCCGACGCCTGCAACACCCCGCCTGATATGTCGGTGTGCGCGCTGCCTTTGCTCACGTTATCGACGAAGTCATCGAGTTTGCGTTTAAACACACGCTTTTGCGCATTGGCGGTGCTCGGTCGCAGATCGAACGTGGTTTTTGCGACGATGTCTTTCTCGCTGAAACTGCCGCTGTCGATACGCGCGATTGCCATCGAATCACCGCTGTCCAGGGTCGCGAGCAGATAGTTCATTATATGCTGCGCCTTGTCCAGCTCACGAGTGTAAGTACCCGAAGTATCCAACAGCAAATACACTGCTTTGTTTCGCGGCGTCGGCTCGGAACACGCGCTCAACGTTAGTATCAAAAGCCCTGAAATCCAAAGTGTACGTTTCATGTCGATTACTCCTTGATCACTGCAGTTACGGAGTCGGCAGGTTGCGCGTCGTTTTCACGACGGCGTCTGGTGCCAGTGAAAATCTGCTCGACACCCAGAGGCAACAGAATGATCAGGTCGTAGACGCTGACCAGCGTTTTGCTCACATGATTGGCTACCGAGCCCAGCAGGCGTGCGACGAACGCGATGCACCGCAGCAACACGACAGCCAGCAGTCCCAGTACGGTGCGCGTGGAATGGATGAACGACTCCAGCGGAATCGCGACGAACGCCAGCGCGAAAGGCAGGATAAAACCCATGGTCATCTGCCCCAGGGAGGGTATCCAGCGAAACTCCGCTTCCACCACACCGATGCCCGACAGCGATTGCGTCAGCGCCTCGCGGTCCAGCGCCAGCAGGTCGCGCATATAGGCCAGCGATGCCTCTACCGAGGCAAGAATGGTGAGAATCACGAACGTGATCACGACCATACGTTTGCGCAATTTGTCATCCATCGAACCGATGATGGGAAACAACCGCGTAATGCGCAGCGATTCCATTAGAAACAGGCCCATGGCGATTTCCACCATGATGATGACCAGGGCGGCAACGTCGGAGGTGCGCATCGGACCGATCTGGCTGGTGCCGCCGACCATCTCAGACATCGGCATGGCGATCAGCTGAAAATTGATCACGCCGCCCAAAATTGCAATGAACAACACCAGCCCGGAGATAAAGAACTGGGTCAGCGACGACGATGTCAGCAATCTCGACGCACGCTCTTCGCCCGCGCGAATCGCCTGGTAGGTTTCCATCTGTTCGTCGATCAGCTTCGAGCGTTCGTCCAGGCCGTCGATTGTATCCTTGACCTGGCCGAGCACCAGCGCGAGTTTGCGCCACATCGGCTGCATGCCGCTGAGCAGCTTATGCCGCTCCAGACTACTTTTCTCGTAGACCTTCTGTGTTTCGGCATGCGCCTGCTTGACCGTTTTCTTAATGCTTTCGAGGATGCGGCCCACGGTCGCGTCGCCGCTTTGTGGAATATTGGCGATCGATTCCACCGCTTCCAGCCAGGCAGGCGGCAGCGGCGGCGAATCGGTTGCCGAGTGATAGTCCTCTTCGATCTTGTTGATGGTGTCGCTTATCTGCCTGTGCAGCGTCGGGTAGCTGCTGAGATCCCTGGAAACGACCGCGTTGACGCGATGAAACTCGCGCTCGATAGAGCGCTCGGTACTGTCTTTTCCCAGTGATAGAATCACCTCGGCATTGCGTTTCTGTAGTCGCGTCTCCAGCGACATCGTGGAACGCGCCGCCAGCCTGAAGGCCGCGTGAATCGTGCGGCCGACTGAACGAATCAGCTGGTGGGCCGGCTTGCGTCCCAGGTACATGATGAAGATCAGCGCAGCCAGCCATATGGCCAGGGAAATACCCGGCTGATCCGACCAGATTGTCAAAAGTTCTGCATACATATCAATTCTCCTTAAGCAAACTCCGAATCGACGTGCAGTGGTTATACGCAACCGCAGTGAAAAATCTGTGAAAGTTGCGGATTTACAGTGCGCCAGCTCCCAAAACTGCGTGCTGAGCGGCCGGTATGACGCGTTTCACGGGTATACTTACGCGCCACTCACACACCACGCCGATGCGGCCACAAAGCCACGGAACAACGACCTCTTCGAGACACGCGCATGGCTAGAATATTCTGGGTCGAGGACCAGTCTCACTGGATCGAGAAGTTCCAGCGCGCTTTGCTGGCCTCGGATTTCGATCGCAACGACAATGTGCTCGAGACGTTCAAGTTCCCACAGGCGGCGAAACAATGGATTTCGCTAGCCACCAAAGCAGACAAACCGGACATCGCGATTCTGGATGCGCGTATGAGTGGCGCCGACGATGCCGGTTTCTCCGTCGCCGGGGCACTGCGCAAGAAATGGCCCGGATTACCGATCATCTATCTATCGGAACACAGCGGCACGGGCCTGGAACGGGACGCGTTGGAAAAATTCGGCGCCCTGGACTTCATTGCTAAACACCAGCGCAACGTCGAAGAAGTTCTGTGCTGGCGCATTAAGGCCGTGCTTCGTCAGCGCACAATCAGTTCACCGCGCGCCGGCGCATCGGCTGAAGGCGTATTGGCAAGCGGAGAACTCACCATCGACCTGACCAGCTGGGAGGTATACTGGCGCGGCGTAAAGCTCATGAATCCCAGCAATGCAAAACGCCCGTTGCCGCCCACTCCGCGAAAAATACTGCGCTGTCTGGTGGAACGCTCGCCACGACCAGTAACGACCACCCAGATTGCCGAGCACCTCAGCGCCAACCCGGAGAAATTCTCTTACGCGAACTATCGCCAGCACATCAAAACGCTGCGCCGCTCGTTCGACGCCGCCGAAGGCAACGAGAACAGCTTCACGGACAGGTGTAAAAGCGGCTCCGGAATCGTTACCTTCGGCGATGCGGGCGCCTACTGTTGGAAACCGCCGGGACTGAAATGAAACTCAAGACCACTACCGGACGAAAACGCGGTGGCTAAATCGAAAATTTCCTATCCCTGGGCGAGCGTCATTCTCGGCGTGATTCTCGTCACTTATCTCCTGGCAACCTCCAGCGAGCAGATTACCACGCTGTACTCGATTCCAAGCGCCGCGCTGCGCTGGGACTACAAACTGATTGCGGTTGCCGTGTTCGTACTGATACTGCTGCTCGATACAGTGCGGTTCTTTAAACGATTGTCCGCTTACGATCTTCGCGTCGCCCAGTACGAGGATCAGGTCCAGGAGTTGTTACGCGCCAAGAAAGACTTGCAGACACGCGCACACAAGTATTCGCGTCACGCTGACAAACTGAAATTATTCATCAGCGATCGCTTGCTGGAGTACATCGAATACGATGAACGCTTTCTGCACTTCAAGAGCATAGCAGCCGAAGTACGACACAACGGCGTCATCAGCTACGACAAGGTGCAAACTGTTTTGCGTGAGGCAATCGACGACGCGGTGAGGGAAGACAAACAGAAATTTTCTGATGCGCTGCGCAGCCTGACCTATTTCTGGGACCTGCTGGATCTTGCCACGACGGACAATATCGCCATGCACATCGCCAACAAAACGTATGAGTGCGAAGAGCATTTCTATCGTTCACAGCTGGATGACAAAGGGGACATTGCATTGCCTTTCTCGCCGACGTTTTCGGCACAACAAGCATTACTGACGGCCCTGGCGCCTTTTGTGCAGGATTCCCACAGGTTTGCTTCCAGCATTAACGAGTCGCGGGCACCCATCCGCTACACGGATGCCACCTACTGGATAGCAATGGAAGACGCCGGCGACCTATTGGGCAACGAGAACCATCTGATTCTGCTGGCGGAAAACCTCCTTAACAATGCGCTTTCCTATGCCGACAAAGGCACCGGGAAAAACAAATATGCGCGGATCGCGGTACTGCTGACGCAAAAGAAGGACAACGCGCTGCTGTCGGTTTACAACCGCGGTCCACATATCGACGACGCGCATCGCGAACAGATATTCCAACTGGGATTCTCGACCAAACGAGGCCGCGAGAATCGGGGCAAGGGCCTGGGGCTGTATTTCGTCAACGAAATCGTACGTGGCTACGAAGGCGCCATCGAGTTCACCAACGTCACCAATCGGTCGGAAGCGTTTTCACTGCGTGTGCAACTGATGAGCGGACAAACGCATACTCAGATCGTGACCACGGAAATTGCAGACAAGGGCTTGTTGTGCCGGCTCGGCAGCAACGGCAAGCTGGAAAAGAGGATCGAGTGGAAATTCCCGGAGCGGATCGACAAATTGGAGATTTCGCCGCAGTCGACCGGCGGTACCCACGCTTGTAGCGACTTCGACGACGGCACGTCCAACCTGCTCGACCCGCTGCAACCGTGGTTGCCGCGCTGGGCACTGGAGGTGTCGAATCGAAAAAAATCGAGCCGCCTGGTCTTTCTGCCACTCGACGTGGCTGGTGTACGATTCGACGTCAGCCTGCCAACCGCCGCCACAAGGCTCGACCACGATTCAGCGGACGCCGATGATGATGAGTTCGAGGACGTCGACAGTCTGCAGGAAAATTTCAAGGAAATGAGTGAATTCGATTGAATCCCCCGTTTCAGGCAGCGCTGAGTCGCAGCAACGTCAAATCGTCTCTGGCTTCCTGCTGCTCGCCCAATAACTGTTGCACTACGAACTGCAATTGCTGCTGGGGCCGTTGTCCGCGGCTCGCCGTCAGCAGTTTCAGCAAACCACCAATGCCCAGCTCAGCGCCGTCGCCTGTACGGCATTCAGTCACGCCGTCCGAAAACAAATACAGATCCCGTCCCGCGATGCTGTAACTGACTTCGCTGTAATCGCTGTCGTCCAGCACACCTAGAGGCGGGGCATCGGCTTGCAATAGCTGTGGTTTCTCGCCTGCCGACAGTAACAGTGCCGGAAGATGGCCTGCGTTCACGAATACCAGAGTCCCTTGCTGTGGCGCGAATACGCCACAGGCCAAAGTAACGAACATGCCGTGCGCGCTGGTCTCGGCAATTTCTCGATTGACTGTCCTGACGAGTGGCGCGAGTTCCAGGTGTTGGCGGGCCAGACAGCGGCACAGACCCGCCACTTTGGCCATCAGGATCGCAGCGTTTGCGCCTTTTCCCGAGACGTCTCCCAAGCAAAAAAAGATCCGCCCGTCGGACAGTGGAAAATAGTCGAAGAAGTCGCCGGACAACCGCTTTGCGCTGATATTGACACCTGCCAGGGGGAAGTCATCGGGCATCGGCCCGGGCAACAGCGCTCGCTGTACTTCGCGAGCCTGCTCGAGCTCGCGGTCCAATTCCGCGGCCAGGCGGTCGCGTTCGCGTAGCGTGTTCTGCAGCCGCAACGTGAGTTCCTGATAACTCAAATTTTCTTCTGCCAGTGTCGCGTTGGTGTCCCGCATCAATTCTTCGAACGTGGGATGCACGCCTGTTTTCACACCCAGGTCGCTCGCCGCGGCGCCGAGTTCCTGCGGTAATGCCGCGAGAAATGCATCGGCCTGCTCGGCTTGCAGACCGAACGACTCACCCAGCAACGAGCGGCAACCGGTAAGGCAACCACCACGCTCATCGACCTCGTAGACGGCGGCAAGCCAGTCTGCGCAGCAGAGCGTATTCGCTAACCTGGAACTTTGCGCTGTATCGCGCGAATGATGCGCCGCTATTGCCTCGCGCAAATCCGCGGGCAGTTCCCATTGCTCGGCGATCAACGCGCCGGCAGCGTCGTGTCCCATGCAGAAACGCTCGCGTTCCAACACCAGGCGGCGCTGCGGATTCAGGCTGCGTAGTTCCGAGTACCGCACATCGGCCTGCGGTTGCACGACAAATAACACCATCAGACCGAAGTCCTGCAGCAGTCCCGCGGTAAAGGCTTCTTCACGATCCAGCCCGGCGAACTGAGCGAGCAGGCTGGCGGCGACTGCACGGCGCAGTGAATCTTCAGCAAACCGTTCACTATCAAAGTTGGCGATTTGCGCACCTTTCAGCGCGTCGCGCACGGCGATACACAAAACCAGGTTGCGCAACGCGCGCTGACCGAGAATCACCGCCGCATGCGCGACCGTACGCACTTCTTCGCGAAAGCCATACCACGCGGTATTGACGACGCGCAGCGTCTCGGCAGTCAATGCAGAGTCGCGTGCCGCGAGCGCACCCAGATCAGCGTTGCTGCAATCGTCGCGCGCACAAGCCCGCATGATCTCCAGCGCCACTTTTGGTGGGGTCGGCAGATCGGCAGGTTTTATGACAATCGGTAAGGCGTTCAAGACTGGGACCTTGGAATCAACTAAGCGGGTAGCGGCGTAGCGACGCGCAGCTTGAAACGCGAAACTCTTGTCTCGTCCGAAGAGAAAGACCGTACATCGGTCTCAAGTATCCCCGCACAACGGCCGATATCCCCGCGGAGTAAGGCCGAAGATGGACAGATCAATGCAGGTGGGTGGATGTGAACTGCTGCACGAGCTTGCATTTGAAGCCCGAGCCTCGGCGCTGGGCGAAATGCGCCGTCAGGTAACAGAGATTCTCGCCCAGGCGGGCTGCGCAAAGGGTGAGATCCAGTCAATCGTCATTGCGCTCAATGAGGCGTGCATGAACATCATTCAGCATGCTTACGGCGGCGATTCCAGCAAGCCCATCCGTATGCACATCGAAGTCAACGACAAGGGTGTGCATTTCGAGTTGCTGGACTGCGCGGCACCGATCGACCTCGCCCGGGTAAGGGGCAGATCGCTGCAGGATCTCCGCCCCGGCGGCCTGGGTGTGAACTTCATTGCGCAACTCATGCATGACGTGCAATACAGCCACCGCACGGAAAACGCCGGCAATTGTCTGCGCATGGCCTGGAAAGGCCGGCCTCGAGCGTCGGACGCTTGAATGGAAATAGAACTTCGACAGACGGGGAATATTTCAGTTGCCGCACTGCAAGGCGAAGTTGATCTCTCCAGTTCGCCGCAGGCACGCTCGACTATTCTCGACTGTCTGAACGGCGGCAGGCCGCTGCTGGTGGATCTGTCGTCGGTCGACTACATCGACAGTTCCGGAATCGCCAGCCTGGTCGAAGGATTCCGCCTTGCCAGGGACAAACAGCTTACCTTCGGATTGCTGGCCGTCAGCGAGCCGGCGCTGCGCGTGTTGCAGCTCGCGCGCCTGGACAAGGTATTTCCTATCTACGCGGATTTAGACGCCTACCAGGCATCCCGGTAGGCACCGTGCAAGTGCAGAACGACTCGCAGAATCTGCTCACGCGAACCGGGCGCAGCACCACCGCGGCGGTAACGGAGTTGGGTTACCAGGCCAGTCTGCTGGCAGAAAGTCTGCGCTGGATCTGTGCCGGAGCACTGCGCAGCCAACCCGTGCGGGCGCACCAGGTGGTTACGCAAATGGCGGTTACGGGGCTGCAGGCGATTCCGATTGTTGCGATTCTCGCAATGGTCATCGGTTTGATGCTCGCTATTCAAGGCATTCACACGCTGCGGGCTTTCGGTGCCGAATCGCAGGTTGTCGTCGGCATCGCACTCGCTGTAACGCGCGAGTTCGCA
>JAOTYY010000005.1 GCA_029861595.1 Gammaproteobacteria bacterium | reverse complement strand
AAGCGATCGACTCCGGCGACAGCACGAAGTTGCTGCGGTTGCTGCGCTGAAACAACGGCTGGGCGTCGAACAGCGTGCCCAGTTCGCGGCTCGAGATCGACTCGCCGCTGCCGCGTACCTTGCAGGGCAGACCCGCGACGACATTCTGCACTTCCTCGAAATAGGTAAACCAACCGGTGTGCGCGTGCTGTTGCGGCGCACTGGCGGTCAGAAAAGTGGTGACGGCAGCCGCGGTGGTAGCCGGAAACACGGTAGTCAAAGGCGCCCGCGCAGTGCTTGCCATGTAGGTCTGCTCACCCCTGTCAGTGAGGTAGTTGTAACCGAGACCGTCTATTACCAGCAGCACGATAGTGCGGGCGGCGGCGAGTTGCTCGATATCGAGCGCCGCAAGCGGCACATAGTCGCTGCGTCCGCCTAAAGCGGTTTCGATGCTCGCCATCAGATTGACGATGTTGTTGCCATGATAATCGGGAAGTGGCATGAGGTCGTTTCAGGTACGCGGTCAGATCCTGGTTCGCGGCCGTTGCAGCGCGATTCGGCCATGGTACGGTCGCGGCGCGCAGGTTGCTACAAACCATCTGGCCGCCGATCAGTTTCCGGCTGCAACTTGTATGCCGCTCGGTGCGTGTATTTGATCCCTCTTTGCCGCCGGGAGGCGTAAACTGCCAGCAACCCTTGGAGCGCTTGTGCGGACACTCACGGTGGAACCGGTATGACCAACTGCGATGCAATTACCGCGCGGCGCTGCAAGCTGGCTGTGCCGGCGGTGATACTCACGCTGCTGACGGGCGCGCTGTCCGCGGATGATGGCGAAACCCAAGTGCCTGAATTGCTCGGCGGCGTAGTGGCGGTCTGGGCGCAGGTTCCCGACACCGCACGCACCGCACGGACGCTGGGCACCGAACGGGCGGGTTCCGGGGTGCTCATCGATACCAATGGCCTGATCGTAACGATCGGCTATCTGATCCTCGAAGCACAGAGTGCGGAAGTCACTCTGGCAACCGGGCAGCGGCTGCCCGCGGAAATCGTCGGCTACGACTATGCGAGCGGTTTCGGTCTGCTGCGCGCCATCGGCCCGGTGGATCTGCGCCCGATACATCTCGGCAGTTCGCGGCGCCTCAAACAGGATACGCCGGTACTGATCGTCAGTTTCGGCGGGTCACGAGGTGTACAACCCGCGGTGGTGACGTCACGCCGCGAATTCGCGGGCTACTGGGAATACCTGCTGACCGATGCGATCTTTACGGCGCCGCCGCATCCGGCGTTCGGCGGTGCGGCGCTGCTGGACGAAGAAGGGCGTCTGCTCGGCATCGGTTCGCTGGCGGTCAATGACGCACAGCCGGACGAGTACCTGCCGGGCAACATGTTCGTACCGATAGACCGGCTGATGCCCGCCATGGCCGATCTGCTCACCGACGGCCGTCCGCAAACACCGCCGCGACCCTGGTTGGGTATCTATACCGAGGAAGCGCGCGAAAAATTGTTCGTCGCGCACGTCGCCAGCGAGGGCCCCGCGCAGCGCGCCGGTGTCACGCGCGGCGACATTATCGTCAAGGTCGCCGGACAGAGCATCGCTTCGATGGCCGATTTCTATCGCAAGGTTTGGTCGCTGGGCGACGCCGGCGTCAAAGTGCCGTTGACGGTGCTGAGCGGCAGCGAAATCAAGCAGGTCGAAGTTCGCTCAGCCGACCGCTACACCTGGTTGCGCATGTCGCGCGGGCATTGAACCGCAGCACCCGCCGATCTGCGGGAACCCGTCCGAGTAACGAGCGATCCACTGCTGGGCCGCACGATCGAAATCCAGCGGCTGCCCCGCCGTCATTGCGTGCTGGCGGTAGGCTTCTATGTGACATAACTGCTCGATCATGCGCGCACGAAACGCGGCATCGTCGGTGGCAAAGCCCAGGCCCAGTTCGAACCCCTCCCGGCGTGTGCGCCGCCACAGCACCAGACCGTCGTAGCGTAGTTCCCTGCCCCCGACGAAAACCCGAACCTGCAGCGGTGTACCCGGCTGGTAGCGCAGTACACTGGGGACGCAGACGCCGCCCCGCCCGTGAGCGATCAGGTCCATACCCAGCGTGTCGTGATTGGAGGTGACGCACAAACGCGCCGGAATCGCTTCAGGATGCTGAATGAAGGCGTTGGATTGGCTGGCCAGCGCATGCATGAACGGGATTTGTATCGTGATTCAGAGGAAATTACAATAAAAATTTCATATTTTTCTTATAATTATCGAATGTTTCTCAAAATTTTATTAAGAAATGTCCATAATTCGTGGTGTTGAAGGCGAGCTCACCGTAAATACCACGGCTAGCGGTCTCACCCGGGTGCAGGCAAACACCTGGTCAGACGCCATGTTCGGATTGGGTTTCGCGCACGGGCGCGACCGCGGCGCACAGATCGAGTTGATGAGAACGCTTGCGCAGGGGCGCGTATGCGAGCGATTGACCGACAACGATCAGACGCTGGGTCTGGATCGCTATTTCCGCCGCCTGGGATTGGCGCAGGATGCGGAACGGCACTTTCCCGAGCTTGGCGAACCTTACCGCAGTTACATCGAAGCCTACGCTGCCGGCGTGAACAGCGCACGGGGGCGCCACTACCCGTGGCTGTATCGCCTGGTAACCGGACGACCGGAGCCGTTTCGCGCGCACGACGTGCTGCTGTTGCTCAAGCTCGCCGCCTATCTGGGTCTCGCCGAAGGTCAGCGCGTAGTGGAGTCCTTCATGCAACACGCGCTGCGACGGGGTGTCGACATAACGCTGCTGCAGAGCCTGTGCCCGGCACTGCAGGCGAACGCGGCCGACCTGCTCGATGAAGTACATGAGCTGCCGCCACTGTATCCGGGTGAGGCCTTCGGCATCGCAGCGGGTGGCAGCGGCGGCAGTAACGCGTGGGTGGTATCCGGGGCCCGCAGTGCAAGCGGCAGTCCGCTGCTCGCCAACGATCCGCACCTGGAAGTCAACCGGCTGCCCGCGGTCATCTATGCCGCCCAGGTCACACTGGGCGACGAATGCGTCACCGGTGCCACGCTGCCTGGCCTGCCTGGATTCCTCAGCGGCCGCAATCGCCACCTCGCCTGGGGAGTCACCTACAGCTGTGCCGACACCTGTGACTTCTTTGTGGAGCACCTGCGAGGCGAGGAGATATTGCTGGATGGCGAACACCACCGCCCGGACGTAACAACGCAGACCATCCGGCGCAAACACCACGCCGACGAACCGTTTGTACGCATGCGCTCGCCCTCGGGCATCCTGGAGACATGGCCGCAACGCGGTGCGGCACTCAGCTGGCGCTGGGTCGGTCAGGGTGACGGGGGGCTCGCCAGCCTATGCGCGTTCACCAACCTGTTACGCTGCCGTAACGTCGCCGAGGCGCGTGTGTGCATGCGCAATGCCGACCTCCCCACTCTGCATATGGTGTTCGCTGACCGTGCGGGCGACATCGCTTACCAGCTGGTAGGGGCCATCCCTAAACGCAAACAGGCCTGGAGCGGGCTGGGACCGGCTGCCGGCTTCGACAGCGCACAGGGCTGGTCGGGACTGCTCGACAGCGCCACCGAGCATCCAGCTCAGGAGAATCCCGCAAGCGGATTTATCGCCGTTACCAACGACGACCACACTTACGGCGAGCATCCCGGCATCAGCACTTGCTGGCTGGCGGCTTATCGCGGCGAGCGCATCACGGAGCTGTTGCAGGCAAGACACGATTTCCTACCCACCGACTTTCAGCACATGCAATTCGACGTGCAATCCCGGCAGGCGCAACTTTTCGTCGAGGAATATCTCGCGCACATACCGGACGGTGCCGCAAAACGCTTGCTGCGTGACTGGGATTGCCGGTATCAGCTGGACAGTATGGGTGCAACGCTGTTCGAGCGACTTCACCGGCAAGTCGTACGCGACGTTTTCGGCTCCCGTTTCGGGCACCAGTGGTTTGACCATGTCACCGCCACCACGGGCCTGTACGCAACCCTTGCGGAATTTTTCGACCGGGTGTTGCTGAGCACCGATTCCGCCTGGCTTCCCAGTGCCGGTCGCACCGCGACGTTCGCCGCGGCCATCGCGCGCGTGCTGGGCCGGCGTGAGCAACTGCGTCCCTGGGGCGAGGTAAACCAGATCATGATGAACAACCTGTTTTTCGGCGGCAGGTTACCCGCGTGGACGGGCATGGACCGAGGTCCCTACCCGCTGCCGGGTAACCACGCGACCATTTACCAGGGCAATACGTTCACCGTAGGCACCCGCAAAACCAGCTTCGCACCCTGCTATCGCATGATCGCCGACCTCGCCGGCGAGGATCTGTGGAGCAACTATCCCGGGGGGCCAAGTGAATCACGCTTCAGCAGCGCCTATCGCACGGTGGTTGCGGACTGGTTAAACGGAACGTATCGCAACGCCTGCAGCGGATGACGAGGTGACACAAGAACCAGCTCCTACGAAAACGTTACCGCAGTAACGTTTTCGAACAACTCGCGGCGCGCTTCGCTTAGTTTCTGTTGAAGAGTAGATGAACTAACCTCCATCCACGCATTGAGCGAGGAGCGACCCGCACAATGTCTGACACTCACACGCAGTTCATTGGCTCGATTCCAGAAAAATACGACCTCCACCTGGGCCCATTGTTCTTCCACTTCTATGCTGAGGACCTGGTCAAACGAATCAGCGTTGGTGAAAAAGGAAAGGTACTGGAAACGGGCATCGGTAATTCGGATGCGCTTGAAGTTCGTCCTGGTGTCAACAACCGGGTTTGCGAGACCGTCTCATGTGTAGCGGTGTAGCTAAAACCTCTTGGTGATACTGCGCCATCCGTAACCAGCAACGGGAACACGGCGTCTGTAGCGGTGCTGGCTGCCGGTCGATTATCGACCAGCGACGCCGCGCACATCATGCAAGCCGGTTCGCAACAAACGAATCGTCCGTAGTCGAACTATCCGCGACCTTCCGGATCAGTGCCTCAGATGGGGATCGGGACTCAAACCGCTGCGCCGGCGCCGCGTCATCGGCATGCGCCGGCGCAACAGCGCATTGTGCACCCGCCATTCCTCGGCCTGGCCCAGGTCTGTCAGCAGGCGCACTTTCTTGCCCGCTAGCGTCGCGATGGCGTGCCCGTCGCGAAACAGGATGCGGTTGCCGGCGAGCGCCGGAACCCGTTCGCCCGGCAGCAGGATGCCGAGCAGATTCAGCGGATCCGCGGCACTGATTGCATACATCGCGCCGTGCGCCGATTCGCGCCGTATCCGCCGCAGCAGGCCAACCGCTTCCGGCAGCGCAAACTGCTCGCCGCTGAATTGATCGACGAAGCGCCCACCGCGAATTTCGCCACGTGCTTCCAGGCGCCGGTACACATACAACAGCTCGCGCCAGGGCGGCAGATTCGGCTCGCGTTCCAGCAGTTTGCGGAACACCACACCGTAGCGGCGCAGCAGCGCGGATGCGACACATTCAACCGCATCGGCAGGCAGGCGCAAACCGGTCTGCTGCGGAGCCGATTGCGGTACCGCCGCCCACCGTCCAACCTCGGCGACGCTGCTGCCGGTGCGTCCTGATCGCGAGCGCCGTGCAGGTGCCAGAAGAGCGCGCAGCGCGGCGAACGAATCCGCCGTCACCAGGCCGGCCGCGGCCAGCTCGGCGAGCGCGGCTTCCAGTTGCGCGGGCAGCAGGTCACCGTACTCGAGCAACTCGTCGTAGAACGATGCGCCTGCTTCATGCAACGAATTCAGCACGCTCTGTGCCTGACTGGAAATCACCGCCGGTCTGTCCTGCGCAACCGCACGCCGCCAGTGCACCAGCGCTCGGCGCGGCATCAGCGTTATCGGCGTTGTTTTGAGTGGCGCGGCACGTTTGCCGGTACCGCTGACTGGCTGCAGACGAGTCCACTGCACTTTACCCACCGCGGTTAACGCATCCAGCCACTGGGGCCAGTAAGTATGCAGGCGGGCGGGTAACAACTCCGCCTCCCACGCGGCGGCGGGTGCGGAGAAACCCTCCAGCTGAGTCAACACGTCGGCCAGCGCCGTCTCGCCCTGGGATTCCGGCAGCTCATCGCCGACCGTGGCCAAACCGTGCCACTCACAAAGAAAACGCATGAAATCGACCGGACTGACGGCGAGAATTTCGCGGCGCATGCGTTCCAGCGTGTAGCGGTGGATGCGCGCCAGCAGACCCCGCTCGCACCACTGCTCACAGCTGTCGCTGAAGTTGCCGCGCATCGCCACTCCTTCGCTCTCGAGCATCAACAGGGCATGGCCAACGTCTGCGTTCGCCAACCCAAGCTCGGCGCCGATCTCCGCCGCGCTGGAAATTGCGACACCCTGTAAGCGTGCCCGGACCAGCTCCAGGCAGGCGAGTTCCCGATCCGGTGTCTCGGCGAGTGGCGCTACCCGAGGCTCGCAAGGCAGACAAGCACCGTAACACCCGAGTGCTATATGCAAGCGCTCGGTGGCAAACCACAAACCAGCTTTGCTCGCTGCCGGGTGTACTTGCGTTATCCTCCCGCCGTGCCGCAATTCCTGAGCATGGCGTTGCCACCCGGGCAGCTTGCGCAACTCCGCGTCCGTCATACAACCGAGCAGCAGCAACGCATCGTGCAATTCGTCCGCGTCGCGAATTTCCGGCCAGGCTTCCTGGCGCACCTGCTGGATCGCTGACGAATCCAGGCGTCCCAGCGCAGCAGCGTCTTCCGGGGCAGTAAAGCGGCGCGCCTGCACCAGTTGCGTGCGCCGCTCTTCGGCCGGTGCATCATCAAGGAACGCATACGGCCTCGCACTCAGGATTTCGTGTGCCAGCGGCGACGGGCCCGCGAGATCGCAGGCCACGATTTCCACCTGCTGATTCTCAATACGCCGCAGCAGTTCGCTCAAACCGTCCACATCCATCACGTCGTGCAAACAATCGTGCAGGGTTTGCGCTACCAGCGGATGCTCGGGAATCTCCCGTTCGCCCGCCAGGTTCTCAGCGCAGGCCAGCTGATCCGGGAATATCACCGCCATCAGGTCTTCGGCATCCATGCGCTGGAACTGTGCGGGCGCACGTTTGCCGTTACGCATGCGGCGCACCGCGAGCGCTATGTTGGCGCTCCAGCGCCAGTGAGTGGGAAACATGGGCGCAGCCAGCAGCGCCTGGGTCAGCACGTCGCGCACGTTGGCCGATTTCAGATAATTACGCACTTCTTCGAGCGGAAAACTGTGCGTGCTGCCCAGCGACAAAACGATGCTGTCTTCCAGCGCCGCGGCCTGCAGCTCGAAGTTGAACTTACGGCAAAAGCGTTTGCGCAGCGCCAGCCCCCAGGCGCGATTCAGCCGCGAGCCGAACGATGAGTGAATGACCAGGTGCTGGTCGCCCGCTTCGTCGAAAAAGCGCTCGAATATCAGCGTATCCTGAGTCGGCAGCGCCCCGAGCGCCGCGTGCGCTGCGGCCAGGTATTCCACGACCTGCACGGCCGCCTGGCCGACGATACCGCGTTCGCGCACCAGCCATTCGATGGTCGCGTCCTGTCCGTCTGCGGCCAGACGCGTGGCAATTTCCTCGCGCAGGCGCGAGACGGCCTGGCTGAGCTCGTCGCTGCGTCCGGGCGCCTCGCCGAGCCAGAACGGTATATTTGGGGGTTCGCCCGCGGCGTCGGCAACATGCACCTTGCCCATTTCGGTTTTCAGAATGCGATACGAGGTATTACCAAGCTGAAAAATATCACCCGGCAACGACTCGAACGCGAAATCCTCGTTGAGCGTGCCGACAAACTGGCCCTGCGGTTGCAGCACGACATCGTAGTCGAACTGATCCGGGATCGCGCCGCCGTTCATCAACGCCGTCAGCCGAGCGCTGCGGCGGGGTCGCAGACGCCGGTTGACAGCGTCATGATGCAGATAAGCGGCGCGCCGCCCACGCCGGGTCGCGAAACCTTCGGCCAGAACCTGCACCACTTCGTCGAAATCTTTGCGCTGCAGATCGCGATACGGCCAGGCATTGCGAACCAGGCCGTACAACGCTTCGGTACCCCATTCGCAGGCTGCCACTTCCGCTACCAACTGCTGGGCGAGCACATCCAATGGATGTACCGGAATGTGCAGGCGATCCAGCTCACCGCGCTGCACCGCGTCCAGCAGTGCCGTGCACTCCACCAGGTCGTCGCGTGTAGTGGGAAACAACCGGCCCTTGGGCGTCGCGCCGACCGCGTGGCCGGAGCGGCCGACCCGCTGCAGAAAAGCGCCGATGGTGCGTGGCGAACCGATCTGGCACACCAGGTCGACATCCCCGATGTCGATCCCCAGTTCCAGCGAAGCAGTCGCCACCAGCGCTCGAAGCTGGCCCGCTTTCAATCGCTGTTCGGCATCGAACCGGTGTTCGCGCGCCAGGCTTCCGTGATGCGAGGTGACACAATCCGCTGGCAGGCCGCGTTTCTCCAGGCGCTCGCCCAGATACCGCGACAGACGTTCCGTCATACGCCGCGTGTTAACGAATATGAGCGTCGTGCTGTGCTCGGTCACCAGGTCCGCCAGGCGCTCGTACAACTCGTCCCAGGCTTCGCCCGGCATCACCGCCTCCAGAGGCGACGCAGTGACTTCAATGGCCAGATCGCGCTCGCGCACGTGCCCTGTATCGATGATCCTGCAGTGGCTGTCGCGCGCGCCGGTGAGAAAACGCGCGATCTCGTCGATCGGCTTCTGGGTAGCAGAAAGGCCAATGCGCACCAGGTCTTCGCCGCACAACTGTTGCAGCCGCTCGAGCGACAGTGCCAGATGGGCACCGCGCTTGTTAGCCGCCAGCGCATGGATTTCGTCGACGATGACCGTACGCGTGGTGCGCAACATGCTCCGCCCGGACTCGCTGGTGAGCAACAGGTACAACGACTCCGGCGTGGTGACCAGAATATGCGGCGGATTGCGCCGCATGCGGTCGCGCTCACTTTGCGGCGTATCGCCGGTGCGCACCATGGTGCGAATCGGTGAGTCCCCGAGCCCGCGAGCCCGCAACGCAGCGCGTATGCCCTCCAGCGGTAATTCGAGATTGCGCTGGATATCGTTCGACAGGGCACGCAGCGGCGAGACGTAAACCACCAGCGTCTCGTCTTCCAGAGCGCCAAAAAAATCGCGCTGCTGGCTGCGCCACACCAAGTCGTCGATCGCCGCCAGAAATGCCGCGAGTGTCTTCCCGGAACCGGTCGGCGCGGCGATCAAGGCGTTAACACCCGCCTTGATGACCGGCCAGGCGTCACGCTGCGGCGCCGTAGGCGCACCGAAATGCCCCGCAAACCAATCACTTACCGCAGGATGAAACCCCTGCAGCGGTGCATCGCTCGTAACCTGCATGGGCAGGCATTCTACCGCCACACGGGCCCCGGCACAGCGAAAAACAAACTGTGAACCAGATAACACTTCGTGGTGTGTAACTTGCTAGTGCAACGGGATAGGCTTAGATTGATATGTTAGCCCTGCTCGCACGAAATCGGGGGTGCAAGCATGCTCAAACTGATGGCACGCAACATCGGAACGTTTGTGCTGGCCGCTTTGTTCGGTTTGAGCGGCTGTGTGAACAGCGAACAGGACGACCCACGACTGTCAGTTCCGAACGCGTCCTACCAGGGCAGTACCAGCCCTGCCGATATCGACGGCAACAATGCTACGGTTCTGACGAAGGCCGTGATAGGGATAAACGCCAGCCGCGATACGCTGCCGATGGCGGCGCCCGCGCCCGAATCCGGCGCGGGCGTGATCACGGCAATCGGGTTGCTGCGATCGGCGCTTGCCAAGCAAGGGCCGGTTATTGCCGTGGCCGGCGTGCACCCGTTGGTGTCGGTGATGCAGGCGTGCGACGACGGCGGTGAAATAGTAGCCACAACCGAAGGTCACAGGCTCACTGTTGACTACTTCCACTGCGCTGAGGACGGCGTAACTATCGTCGGTTCCGTACGGCGAAACGGCGGCGCCGACGACTTTACCGCCACGATCTACGGCATCAGGCTCACCGCGCCGGGGCTGGACTTGAGTTTTGCCGGCTCGTTCAGTTTCCTGGACAGCGGCGCGACCGAAATTCTGATGCTCACGGACCTGGTCATGGTTGACAATCACCCCGGCGGCAAAACGATCCGGACGGAGAATCTGGTAATCACGCAGACCGGCGACCTGGATGGTGACAACGTCACCGTCGACGGTCGGCTGTTCTATTCCACGCTGGGTTACATCGAAATAGAAACCGCCGATGGCGACCCACTGTTCGTCGCCGACGGCGACGACTATCCAAGCGGGGGGCTGCTCACGCTCACCGGTCAAAACGGCGAAACGGTCGTGATCATGCCGTTGAGCAGCACGCAGGTGAATTTCATGGTGGACGCCGATGGCGTTGCGGGAGCCGAGATAGACCAAACTGTCACCTGGGCAGAGGTCGAAGCCGCTATCGGTTTGGCCTGAGCCCAACTTATTTATCAACTCAACCCAACGGGAGACGCGTATCGATGAAAATCGTACTTTTACGTGGCGTGGCTATCGTCGCCTGCACAATGTTGGCAGTACCGGCTTGTAAGACGATAGACGCTTACACCGGCGAAGAAAAAACCAGTAACGCAACAACGGGTGCCGCCATTGGTGCCGCGGTCGGCGCAGTGCTGGGCATCGCGACATCGAATGACAAGAAAGACAGGAAACGAAATGCCTTGATCGGTGCCGGGGTCGGGGCGCTGGCAGGCGGGGCGGTCGGCCACTACATGGACGAGCAGGAAAAAGAGCTGCGCAGGGAGCTCGCCGAAACCGGCGTCAGCGTCACACGCGACGGCGACAACCTGATCCTGAACATGCCCGGCAATATCACCTTCGATACCGGTAAAGCGAATTTGAAACCGGATTTCGAAAAGGCCCTGGACGGCGTTGCGATGGTGCTGAAGAAATACGAAAAAACCATGATCGAGGTGGCCGGCCACACCGACAGCCGGGGCAGTGACGACTACAATCAGAAGCTGTCCGAACAGCGCGCCGAAACAGTCGCCAACGCGCTCTCCGCGCGTAAAGTCGAGCCCCTGCGCCTGGACCCGGTGGGTTATGGCGAAACAAATCCAATCGCGGTCAACAACACCAAAACCGGCCGTGAGCAGAACCGGCGGGTGGAATTGACCCTGCTGCCGTTGACGGAAAGCTAGCGGCCACGCGATCCTCATCCATGACCCCTCTCTAGGGAAGGATGAGGGGACTCAGAGCCCTTTACCCTTGGGAGAAGGGTGGGATGAGGAACCGAGGCTAGGGCTAGGCGTTGCTGGTGTACAAGGAATTCTCTCCCAGCCACTGCGCATGATGTGCAGCGTCTGCGATCTGCCATTCGTCCTTGTTAAAAGCCTCATCGTCCGTCGCGGTGAGCAACCAGCGGTAAAACCGCGCGACCGTTTGCGGTGCCACCAGTTTTCCTTGCGCCGCGTACCCCGCGTACTCTGCAGCGTCCGGCAACACATTGCGGTCTGCTTTCAGCGCGCCGTGCATCAACGCCGTATCGACGAGCCAGGGGTAGGTGTTCGCGAACAATACTCCCTGCTCCGCGAACTCCAGACGCAGACACTGCTGCAGCATGAATGAAGCAGCTTTCGAGGTACAGTACGCCATGCCGCCTTTGCGTCCTTTGTGCGCCGACATCGAACCGATAAACAGCACCCGGGCGCCAGGTGCAAAACGCGCCGCCAGGCGTTGCGTAAGGTACAGCCGGGCATCCACATTGGTAGCCATCACCTTACGCCAGGTTCGAGCGTCCAGCGTGTGCACCGAATCTATCGGATAGATACCCGCGCCGTGCACCAGGTATCGTACTTGCCCTTCACCTACCGCCGCGCCAGCCGCTTCCAGTCCTTCAACAGTCGTGATGTCCGCAACCACTGGCACGATTTCCCGGTGTCCCCGGTTGGTGGTTTCCCGTAACGCATCGGCACGACGCGCGACGGCGATGACCGGCAGGTCGCGGCTCAGTTCGATGGCCGTTGCGGCACCGATACCGGAGCTGGCACCGGTAACCACAGCGAATTCCTGCGCAACGCTCATGGCTCGCTAAGTGCCATCCATGACAATTCGATAGCGAGCGCGCCTAGGCAGTCAACAGCTGCCACGCAATGACGATTTGGGCGAAGAAGGCTACCGCGAAGGACAATGTCCGGACCCAAGGTACCGCGAACGTGTAGGCAATCACATGGACGACACGCGCCCAGAAGTACACGACACACGCACCGGCAACGATGGCGCCCGTGACACCGACCGCTTGCGCGGCCAGCACCAGCGCCGCAAATACGGCCAGATTCTCAACTGCGTTGGCATGCGCCTTCATCAAACGCTGTGCCCAGGGAGACTGTGGCTTGGGGTTTTCCGGATAACCTACTGCATCGAGCATACCGCGCACAGCTATGCGATCCAGGATGTAGGGTACCCACAACAGTCCAGTGAGTGCGGAAACAAGCACCAGATAGAAAAGTTCGGTAGTCATCATTATGGTTCTCCAGGCGATCGACTCGACCGGTGACAAGTCTACATTCGGTGGGAAAGCAGTTACAAACGACTCAAGTGTCTGCATGCCGCCGGAGATGCTCTGCGATGTGGGAATCAACCACTTTGGCGTGCGTGTAGTGACATGTGCACAGCGCCTTCGATTTCCACCAGCCGGCGGTTCGGAAGAGCATCGTGCAGGAATGTCCACCACACAATGCGCTGCAAGGATGGTTTCCGATCCTCGAGTCAGCAGGGGAAGGCATACGTACGGAGCTACTGGCACAACAGATCCCCGCGGAAACCCGTGCTCGACGAACTTTGTAGAATCGCCTTGAAAACTCGATAATGCGAGCATGTATCGCAAGCCATGCCACTGTGCAACCGAGCAAGTGTCATGAATAAGAACAATCCTCCCAAAGACCGGACCAGCAAGTTCCTGCAGGAAGCCTATAGCGTGCAAACCGATGAAGAGCGGCAGACGTTCTACAGTAAATGGGCGGACGAGTACGACGCGCAGTTACTCGATGAACTGAGCTACGTCGGTCCGCAGAAAACAGCAGCGCTTTTTATGCGTTTTGTCGCAGATCGCGCCGTAAGGATTCTCGATTTAGGCTGCGGAACCGGGTTGACGAGCGTCGATCTTGCGGCGCACGGCTACCAGCATCTCGACGGACTGGATTTTTCCGCGGCGATGCTGACAAAGGCTCGCGAGCGGAATGTTTATGCAATGCTGATCGAGGCGGATCTGAACCTGCCGTTGGCCATCGACAGCGAATCGTATGACGCCGCGGTCTCGACCGGCACGTTCACCCACGGCCACGTGGGGGCGGAGCCGCTGGACGAGATATTCCGCATCATCAAACCGGGTGGGTATCTGGTCTGCACGGTTCATCGGGCGATCTGGAAAGACCATGGATTCGAAGAAAAAATCGCGGATCTGAACCAGTCGGGTCGCGTGCGTACCCTGGAACTTACGTACGACGTCTATTTCCAAGGCAGCACACCCGACGGTATGTACTACGTACTGCAAAAATCTGAATAACCGCTATGTCGTAAGTGGATGACGGATGTTCGCGGGAGCCCGTGATGTCGTGCCGATCGCTGGAGTGAATAACTGCACGGGTTGCTCGCGTCCGCGAACGCCGCTGGCACCGACAGCGGTAAAAGAGATTTCATCACCGCAAAGCGACACGGTGGTTTCGGCAACCAGCAGATAGGTGCCGAACTTCTTGTTCATCTGCTCGACACGCGCCGCCAGATTCACCGCGTCGCCGTGCACCGTATATCCCAACCTGCCAGTTCCGCCAACCGTACCGCCCACAACCTGACCAGTATTGATGCCGATGCGCGTCGCTAACCGCACGCCGTCGCCGAACGCGTGTCCGTTTACCAACGATAGAATATCCAGACCGGCACACACAGCATGCGCTGCGTGTTGTGGATCTTCGATAGGCAAATTGAACGTTGCGAGAATCGCGTCGCCTTGAAACTGGTGAATCACGCCGCCGTGGCGCTCGATCGGCTCGATCAGCACCGAGAAGTATTCATTCAGCAACTCGATGAGGTCACCCGGTTGCATGCGCTCACCGATGGTGCTGAAACCTTCGATATCGGTAAACAAGACAGTCGCAATGCGCGTCACCGGTGCGAGCGAACCCTGCTCGGCGAGGATCTGCTCGGCAATGGCTTCGGGTACGAACTTGCCGAAATTGTCGCGCAGGATCTCCCGCTGACGCATGCCGTCGAGCATTGAGTTAAACGCAGTATTGGTGGTATCCAGCTCGCTGAGCCGGGATCCACGAAGTTTCTGAACGCTCGCGGGACCATCGCGTTGCAGTTCCGCCGCGGCAACCGCCAGTTGTTTGACCGGTGCAGAAATGCGCCTGCCGATCCACAACGCGATGCCGGTAGCAAGCAACAGCACCGCCAGACTGGTGAAACCGGCGGCGGTCATGGTCTGCCACTCGGCCGCAATGTCAGAACCCAGATGGTGCACACCGATAATCCACGGCACTTCGCTGTAGCCGTACATCCATTGAATGGCGGCGATGTGCTGCTCATCGTCGATGTTTATTCCGTAGATTTCCAGTTCCGCATCCGGCTGACTGTCGGCCAGTTCGAAACGCACGGCGCGCGCATCGTCCCAGATCGCTTCCAGCACCGGGTCGCCGAGATCGGTAACCTTGTACAGCGGCTGATCGTCTGAAACACCGAACATGCCATCGATCAACGCCGGATGTGCAATCACGTGGTCGCGGCCGGAGAGAATGAAAACGGTTTCCTTACCACTGACGGTGACGCGTTTCAAAATGCGTGACAGCTCATCCAACTGCACGGAGGCCACGAACAGCCCGACGTATTCGCCCTCCCGGCGCACCGGCATGCGCATATTAATGAACACTCCCTCGCCGCCGCCGACCATCTGCGGCACGTAGACGATCTCTCCCCAGTACGATGCATCGGCGCGCAGCGCTTTTTGCGCCGCGAACTTGTGCACCGGATGATCGTGCCAGTCACGATCGGCGGACAGCACGCCACCGCCCGTGCCTCTCACCCACAACCGTCCCTGCAGTTGCGGGTCGACGAACACGATGCTCGCGATCTGTTTGGCGGCTGCCAGCGAAGCGCGCATGGCATTGTCGAGCTGGTTTCTATCTTCAACGTCGAGATGCCCGTCGCGCACCAGTCTGGCGAGAAATTCGACCTGATCCTGCGCCGGATCGAGTTGCTGGCGGGTGCGTTCGGCGACCGCTTCGATGATCAGCCGCGTTTTGTCCGTCAACAGGCCGAGTGTGTTCTGTAAACCGGTGAAAAAGCTAAGGCTGAACGTGGAACCTGCGGCAAGCAGCACCAGGGCCGCAAAACTCCCGCTCAGCGCGAGACTGATAGGCACGCGACCGTGCCATAGCGTGGCGCGCTTCTGACTCGGCGAATCTGCGTTTGGCTGCGTCACTTGAAGCGTCGGCGAGCCGCCGCGAAGATCAACGTAAAACGCATGCCAGACAATCCTTCAACGAAACGGCGAGGTGCGAAACAGGGATAAGGGTACCAGGGATCGAAGCAGGTATTGCACCACCGCCACGGGCGCGGGCTTGATGTTAGAGTACTCTCAACGTGAACCGATGCGCAGCAACTTTGCATACGAACCTTACGCCGCGCGCATCCTGATTTCCATTGCACATGCGACATTTGCGCACATCACCACCGAATCTGCAGACCCTGCCGGATTACCTTGGTGCTGGATTGCGCCTGATTTCGATCGGACTCAATCCTTCGCTACCATCGGTACGCGCCGGATTCTATTTCGCCAATCCCCGCAACCGGTTCTGGAAAGCGCTGCATGGCAGCAGGTTGTTATCGGCGAACTACGTACCCGCAAGCGGCGTGGAACACGAGCTTGTCGCGCACGAAGGCATAGGCTTTACCGACGTTGTGAAGCGGGCGACTCGCGGTGGGCACGAGTTGTGCGCCGCCGATTACCGGACCTGGGCGCCGGTGCTGGAAGAAAAACTGCGCCTGCACGCGCCGCGCTGTGCCTGGTTCCACGGCAAATTGGCGTACCGGAACTTTCTGCGCCACTCCAGCCTGACCAGCGTCCCGGTGGTGTGGGGCGCGCAGCCCGTGCGTATTGGCACGAGCATCATATTCGTTACGCCGAATCCGAGTCCCGCCAACGCGGCTTACTCGCTTGACGACTTGATAGCGTGGTATGACCGGCTGGCCGCGTGTGTTGCCGCAGACTGAACCCTCTCCCACTACCCCTCTCCCCAGAGGGGACCTTTGCACAAGACGTATGAATGAACATAGCCCTTCTCCCCAAGGGCGGGGCTCGACTTAACTACCGCATGGTGACGAGTTCTTCCGCGTTGGTCGGGTGAATCGCCACAGTATCGTCCAGATCCGCCTTGGTTGCACCCATCCGGATCGCCACGGCGAAACCCTGCATGATTTCATCCGATGCCATGCCGATGATATGACAGCCCACGACCTTTTCCCGCGCGCCGACAGTAACCAGTTTCATCGCCGTCGGCGCCCGGTGATCGGTCATCGCATAGTACATAGGCATGAAATGGGTCTGATAAGTCTTCACCGCCGACCCGAACTCGGCACGCGCCTGCTCTTCGGTCAGGCCGACCGTGCCAATCGGCGGATGACTGAACACGACCGTAGCGATATTCGTGTATTCGAGCTTGCGATCCGGCCTGCCCCCGTATAAACGATCGGCGAGTCGGCGTCCAGCCGCGATCGCCACAGGCGTCAACTGCGCGCGCCCGGTAACGTCACCGATCGCAAACAGCCCAGGCACGTTGGTTTGCTGAAAGGCGTCGGTGGGCACATAGCCTTCGTCATCGGTGGCAATGCCGGTATTTTGCAGCCCCAGGGTATCGGTAGCGGGCTCGCGTCCAATGGCCCAGATAAGCGTGTCGAAACCTGGCATGAGCGTGCCGGTATCGCACACTATCTCCAGACCGTTGCCCTGTTTCTTCAGTTCCGCAACCTGGGCGCGCGGAATGATCTCGATGCCGGAATCGATCATTTGCTCCATCAGCGATTCGCGCAGCATCTCGTCGAACGTGCGCAGCAAATGCTGTTTGCGCAGCAGCATCGTGACTTCCGCACCGAAACTGCGCAGCATGCCGGCAAGTTCCACGGCTATATATCCCGCTCCGATCACTGCCACCTTGCGCGGGCAATCCCGTAACTCGAAAAAGCCGTCGGAGGTAATCCCGTGACCGGCACCTGGCACCGACGGCACAGTGGGACGGCCGCCAGTGGCTATGACGATATGCTTGGCCGTGTAGTGTTCACCGTCTACCGCAACGGTGTGATCGTCGACGAACTGTGCAGTGCCGGCAATTGCCTGCACGCCATTATTGGACATGTTGGTATCGTAAAGCCCATTCAGCCGGCGAATGTATGCCTCGCGTTTTTCCACCAGCGAACGCCAGTCGTGTCCATTCACCTCCAGGGTGTAACCGTACCCGCGCGCCTCGTGCAAGGCGTGACCTAGCGTGGCACCAAACCACATGATTTTCTTCGGCACGCAACCGCGGTTCACGCAAGTGCCGCCAAGGCGGTCATGCTCGATGACCGCACAGCGCGCCCCGTAACTGGCGGCGCGATTCGCAATGGCAATACCGCCGCTGCCACCGCCGACTGAGATCAGATCGAATTCGTGTAGCGCCACTAGTGTGCTGTCCCGAATGTTTGTCACGTGCCGGCCCGGCAACTCGCTAGTAAAATACCGGGCCTGGCAAAATGCGCAATGTAGCACAGCCCCGATGCACGAGACCGCCCAACCACCGCCGCAATCCGCGCCGCCGCACCGGCTGCTCGAGTACGCAAGGCTGATTCGCCTGCACCGGCCGATCGGCACCTACCTGCTGGTGTGGCCGATGCTGTGGAGCCTGTGGTGGGCCGCGCAGGGGCTGCCCAACCTGAAAATACTGGTCGTGCTGTTGCTCGGTGCCGTGCTGATGCGCTCGGCAGGTTGTGCGATAAACGATTTCGCCGATCGCAATCTCGACGGCCAGGTAGCGCGCACCAGGGACCGGCCGCTTGCCGCGGGCACGATCAAACCATGGGAAGCCGTGCTGGTGTTCCTGGTGTTGTCGTCACTCGCGTTCGCACTCGTCCTCACCCTGAACACGCTGACGGTGTGGCTGTCACTCGGCGGCGTGCTGCTGGCTTTAGTCTATCCGTTCAGTAAACGCTACACCCATCTGCCCCAGCTGGTACTGGGCGCGGCGTTCGGCTGGGCGGTGCCGATGGCGTGGGCGGCACAGACCGGCGAGCTCGGCCGTCTGCCCTGGCTCGTCTACATCGCCGCGGTGTTGTGGGCGGTGATCTACGATACGTTGTACGCGATGGCCGACCGGGAAGACGACGTTCGCATGGGTGCGAAATCCACCGCCATCCTGTTCGGCGACGCCGACCGGCTCGCGGTCGGCATCCTGCAGATTCTGCTCCTGTTGACACTGTTTCTCATCGGTATCAACACCGGTATGAGCGGCTACTACTATGTTGCGCTGCTGGTGGGCGCGGCGTTGTTCGATCATCATCAGTGGATGATCCGCGAGCGGGAATCACAAGCGTGCTTTGACGCTTTTCTGCACAACAGCTGGTTCGGCATGATCGTGTTCTTCGGTATCGTGCTGCACTACCTGTTAGGTGCTTGAGCACGTGCCAGCGCCCACACGTGCACCTCGGCGGCACCGCCGCGCAGCAACAAGCGGGCGAGCTCGTCAACGGTAGCGCCGGTCGTCAGCACGTCGTCGACAAGCGCAATTCGGCACCCTTGAACCGGGCCGCGCACGCTGAACGCCGCGCGTACGTTACGGCGCCGCTCGCTGGCGTTCAGCTTCGTCTGCACAGGCGTGGCGCGGTTGCGCTTCGCCAGACCCCTAGCCACCGGAATCGAGGCCGCGCGACTCAGCGTCCGGGCCAGAATCAGGGCCTGGTTGAAACCGCGCTCGCGTAGCCGGCTGGCATGCAGCGGTACCGGCAACAGGCAGTCCACGGGGCACGACGGCTGAACGGCGAGACGCTCGACAAGCAACTGCCCCAGCAAACGACCGTATTCCAGGCGGCCGCCGAACTTGAAACACTGCACCAGGTGATCGAGCGGAGGCGCGTAGACGAAAGCCGCATAGGCGCTTCGGTACTTGGGTCGCCGCCGCAGGCAACGCCCGCAAGTGGTAGCGTGACGCACACCCGTGGGCTCGGGCAGCGGAACGGCACACAGGTCACAGCAATACGTGTTGGCGGGCAATTCGAATGCACAGGCGGCACAGATATCGCGCCGATCCGAACCGCGCCCCCCGCACAGCAGACAATGCGGAGCGTAGAGAGTATCAGTGACGCGCTGCCACAGCCTATTGTAAACCATACGCGAATCCCTGCAGTTGACAGTGTCCAGTCATCCACTATGATCGAGCGCTATCCCCCCATCTGGCAAGACCCCATGCACGGCAGCGATATCCGGCACGACTGGCAGCGAGAAGAAATTGCGGCGCTGTTCGCGCTGGCGTTCAACGATCTGTTGTACCAGGCGCACGGCGTGCACCGCGCTCATCACCACCCCAGCACCGTGCAGATAAGCACGCTGTTGTCGATCAAAACCGGCGCCTGTCCGGAAGACTGCGCCTATTGTCCGCAAAGTTCTCACTACGATACGCAGATCGAACGCGAGCGCCTGCTGCCCGTGGACGAGGTAGTGGCAGCGGCACGGGCCGCGAAGCGCGCCGGCGCAACCCGCTTCTGCATGGGTGCCGCCTGGCGCAACCCGACCGACAAAAACCTGAACAAGGTTATCGAGATGGTCGGCGCGGTACGCGCGCAGGGACTGGAAACGTGCGCGACGCTGGGCATGTTGAACGCCGGGCAAGCCTCCCGTTTGGCCGCCGCCGGTCTGGATTATTACAATCACAACCTGGATACGTCGCCAGAGTACTACGGCAATGTCATTACTACCCGCACCTATCGAGAGCGCCTCGACACCCTGGCTCACGTGCGCGATGCGGGCATCAGCGTGTGCTGCGGCGGCATTGTCGGCATGGGCGAAAGTGCCGCTGACCGGACCGGGTTGCTGCAGCAGCTGGCCAACCTGCCGCGGCATCCCGAATCGGTGCCCATCAATCTGCTCGTGCAGGTAGAGGGCACACCGCTACACGGCACCGCAGCGCTGGACCCAATCGAGTTTGCGCGCACTATCGCCGTGGCGCGCATTCTCATGCCCGCTTCCGTGGTCAGGTTGTCGGCAGGGCGCGCGCAAATGAGCGACGAATTGCAGGCCTTGTGCTTTTTTGCCGGTGCAAACTCGATCTTCTACGGCGACAAACTGCTTACCACCGAAAATCCGGAACAACACGCCGACCGCCAGCTGTTCGCCCGGCTGGGTCTGCACACCGTGGGCGAGGGCAACGCTCCAGACGCGGCAGCCTGACCACCTTCGTGCAACATGTAAGTTAACGCTACCCCGGTGTCCGGCTCTCTAGAAGAATCGCTGAAGCTAGGGCTGGCGCAGCGCCGCGCCGACAACCGGTTTCGCGAACGACGGGTGAGCGAGTCCCCCCAGCAACCCGTCATGCGTGTCGATGGGCGGCGCCTGCTGGCTTTCTGCAGCGACGACTACCTGGGTCTGGCCAACCACCCGCGAGTGGTCGAAGCAGTGATCAGCGGCGCAAAGAAATGGGGCGCCGGCAGCGGCGCATCGCCTTTCGTCAACGGCCACACCAAAGCTCACCGGCAGCTCGAGGAAGAATTCGCGCAGTTTGTGGCACAGCCCCGCGCGTTGCTGTTCTCCTCAGGCTACATAGCCAACCTGGGCATGCTGGGGGCGCTCGCCGGACAGGGCGACGAGGTACTGCAGGATAGCGGTAACCATGCCTCGCTGATGGATGCCGGCCTGCTCAGCGGCGCCCGTGTGCATCGCTACCGGCACGCCGATCCTCAGTCGCTGCTGGACGAACTGCAGCAAACCGGGCCCGGGCGCAGGCTTGTCGTGACCGAGGGCGTCTTCAGTGTAGACGGCGATCTCGCGCCGCTGGGGCAATTGGCCGACATCTGCGCGACCCGTGCGGCAACGCTGGTCGTCGATGATGCACACGGTTTCGGCGTGCTGGGTGACAAAGGGCGCGGCACCTGCGAAGCCCAGGACGTGCAACCCGATCTGCTGATGTGCACTCTCAGCCAGGCGCTGGGCACAGCCGGCGCGTTGGTTGCAGGCAGCGAAACCATGATCGAGGCGCTGGAGCAGAACGCGCCCGGCTATGCATGCACTGCGGCCTTGCCCGCCGCACTCGCGGAAGGCGCGCGCGTTGCATTGAAATTGCTGGAAACCGAAGCCTGGCGGCGTGACACCGTGTGGGCGCTGGCCGAGCGCTTCAAGGCGGGTGCCCGGCGCCTGCAATTGCCGTTGCTCGATTCCCCTTCGCCGATTCAACCGCTGCTTGCAGGCAGCAGCGAGTCAGCCAGCCGCTTGAGTGACGCGCTGGTCAAGGCAGGCATTCTGGTAGCGGTTATCCGCCCACCGACCGTCACCGAGGGACAGGCCAGACTGCGCATAACGGTGAGCGCCGCGCACACCACGGGACATATCGATTCGCTGCTCAGCGCCCTCGCGGACGTATGGGAAAGCATGCCGGGCGGCGATCAGGATACCGCGCAATGGCCATGACAACGGCCCGCAATCGGCCGCAACGGTCGGCTCGGGGAAAGTCGCTCGCGAGGAGCCGCGAGCGGGCTGGGTAATCCGGATCACGGGTCAGGCGCTGCGCGACAGACGTACCCGTACCTCACCCATGTCGATCTCCAAATTCTGGTCCGATGCCCCCATCAGCGGCGCGAATTTCTCCACCGAGCCGGCATCGGGTTCGATCTGATCGATGAAGCCTTCCTCGATCAGCCACATGGCAATGTTCAGGTTCTGTGTCGGGCTGGTACCCAAGCCCAGCCCCGGGTCGTCGGTGTACGAACCGCTGCGCCGTGGCACGGAGCGCAATTTGCGCAGATTCTCTTCGGTGCGGGCGGCCACGACCCGGCCGCCGCCGGTGGCGACGGCCTTTTCCAGGCATTGCAGTGCGAGGTCCACGAATTCGTCGAACTGCTGGCAACGATACGCACGCGGCGTTGCGATGCCGACGCTGAGATCGCTGAACGACTGCGTGGAACCGCGCATGCTGCGCAGGCGTGCCAACACCCGGCGGGTCAGCATGCGCGCCGACACCGGGTTGGTTTCGCGCGCGAGCACGGCAAAACGTGTGTTGTCCAGGCGCGCGATCGTATCCTCGGTACGTACCGATTTCTTCAGGCAGCAAACGAACTGCTGCACCAGAATATCTCCCAGGGTGCGGTGCGGCTCGCTGACCGCGTGCGCCAGTTCGTCGAGTTGGAAAAATATCAGCCCCAGATCGCTACAGTGGCGTTGCGCAAACGCCAACTCCTTCTCACCTTCCATGACGAACAGACGGGGCCCCGGCAGGCCGGTAACCGGGTCGCGCAACTCCCAGCCGGCCAGGTCGGCCTGGATGCCAACGTGCTCATACTGCGCGCGTTCCGCCTGGTTCATCTGTCACTCCGGAGTCGGTTTTACATCGTCAAATAACCGACGCTTTAAGCAGTGGTTGCAACTGGCGTGCCCAGATCCGAAATGTTGGCGCATGTTACTATAATCTGCATTAAAATCAAATGATTATAAAACTATGTAAAAGTTATTTAGAGTTTCGAATAAGCACGATATCAGTTTCCGTCACAGAATCTTGGCGCCGCAATTCTGTCCAGGACTCACAGCAGGCCACTCTCGGCAAACGATACCGACTCGCCGTCGCCGATCACGATGTGGTCGAGCACGCGCACCTCGACCAGCGCCAGCGCCGCTTTCAACCGCTGCGTTATACGCGTGTCGGCGGCGCTGGGCTCGGCCACGCCGGAAGGGTGGTTGTGGGCGAATATGGCTGCCGCCGCGTTCAAGGCGAGCGCCCGCTTGACCACCTCTCGCGGGTAGACGCTGGCGCCATCGATGCTGCCGCGAAACAGCTCTTCGAAGCGGATTACCCGGTGGCGGTTGTCCAGGAACAGGCAGGCGAACACCTCGTGCGGCAAATCCCGCAACCGTGTGATCAGAAACCGCCGCGTATCCTCGGGCGAGCCTATGCAGGCACCCTTTTCAAGGCGTTCCAGCAGCTGGCGGCTGGCGATCTCCAGGGCGGCCTGCAGTTGCACGTAGCTGGCCTCACCGAGCCCGCGCAGCGCACAGAACTGCTCCGGCGAAGCGTGCAGCAGGGCGCGCAACCCACCGAATCGAGTCAAAGCGCTGCGTGCGACATCCAGCGCCGATTGTCCCGCCACCCCGCTGCGCAGCAGGATCGCAAGGAGTTCGGCGTTGGAAAGCACGCGTGCGCCACGTAACAGAAGTTTTTCGCGCGGCCGCTCGCCGCGCGGCCAGTCGGAAATAGCCATATGACCTCCCTGTCGTGGCTCGTCCCGGTGATTTCGTCAAGGTAGTACCTGATCGAGGTTGCAGACTAAATCGACCCCGCGGCTAACACAACCGCGCGGCTGGAGTACACTTCCGCCATGCAACAACTCGCCAACCGACACGTACTGCTGGGAGTGACCGGCGGGATAGCGGCCTACAAAAGCGCGGATCTGGTGCGCCGGCTTGCCGAGGCGGGTGCGCAGGTACGTGTGATGATGACGCGTGCGGCGACCGAATTCGTCAGCGCGCTGACTTTCCAGGCGCTGTCGGGCAACCCGGTGCACACCGAACTGCTCGACCCGCGGGCGGAAGCCGGTATGGGCCACATCGAACTGGCGCGCTGGGCCGACCTGATCGTGGTGGCGCCGGCCAGCGCCGACACCATCGCGCGCCTGGTGCACGGGCGCGCCGACGATCTGCTCACCGCGGTGTGTCTGGCCAGCGATGCCGCACGCGCCATGGCACCGGCGATGAACAGGTTGATGTGGGCCAACCCTGTCACGCAGGACAATGTGGCGGCGCTGGCCGCGCGCGGGTGGGCAATCTGGGGTCCCGGCGAAGGTGACCAAGCCTGCGGCGAAACCGGCCCCGGGCGCATGCTCGAGCCTGCGGATATCACCGCGCGCGCCGCACAGATATTCGCCAGTGAGCTGTTCACCGGGCAGCGCCTTGTGATAACCGCCGGACCGACCCGCGAGGCGCTCGACCCGGTGCGCTATCTCAGCAACCACAGCTCCGGCAAGATGGGATTCGCGCTGGCCCGCGAAGCGGTGGCCGCCGGCGCGCAGGTCACCCTCGTCACTGGCCCAGTACATCTGGCGAGCCCAGAGCGGGTGACTCGCGTCGACGTGACCAGCGCCGGTGAAATGCACGACGCGGTACTCCAGCGCGCTGGCGACTGCGACGTCTTCATCGCCACCGCAGCGGTGGTCGACTACCGCCCGGCCAGCCCGGCGGCGCACAAGATCAAAAAAGACCGCGACACCATGACCGTGGAACTGGTGCGCAATCCCGACATACTCGCCGAGGTCGCGGCGCTGGAACATCCGCCATTCACGGTAGGCTTCGCAGCCGAGACATACGCCGTGGAACGCTATGCCAAAGCCAAGCTGGATGCCAAAAACCTGAACATGATCGCAGCAAACCAAGTGGGAGGCGCGGATAGTGCGTTCGATGCCGACGACAACCGACTGCAAGTCTATTGGCCGGGCGGCTATGCGAGTATCGAGCGTGCCAGCAAAAACAAAGTGGCGCGCCAACTGCTGGAACTGATAGCGGAACAACTGCACAAGGACTGAGACACCAAGCCCCGATCCCTGCTCCGACACGGCGCCGCCGTGTCCCTCATCGTTTTGCTCACTGCCTGCTCCGGCTATAATCGCGCGCTTTGCAGTGTCAAACGCCATGCCCAGTATCGATCTCAAGATTCTCGACCGCCGCATCGGCGGCGAGTTTCCTTTGCCTGCTTACGCCACCCCGGGTTCGGCTGGCATGGATCTGAGGGCCTGTCTCGACGAGCCCTTGCAACTGGCGCCCGGCGACACGCAACTGATCCCGACCGGGATCGCGATTCACATTGCGGACCCAGGTTTCGCAGCCGTCATCGTGCCACGCTCGGGCCTCGGGCATAAGCACGGCATCGTGCTCGGTAACCTGGTCGGCCTGATCGACTCAGATTACCAGGGCGAGTTGTTCGTCTCCTGCTGGAACCGCGGCCAGCAGGCGTTCACTGTGGAGGTCGGCGAACGCATCGCCCAGTTGGTAATCGTACCGGTGGCACAGGCGGAGTTTCGCGTGGTCGAGAGTTTCGATAATTCACAGCGCGGCGCCGGCGGTTTCGGCTCCTCCGGCCGCCAGTAGAGGACTGCAGATGGAAGTACCCGCCAGCATCTTTCGCGCCTACGATATTCGTGGTGTGGTTGAAGACGCGTTGACGCCCGACGTTGTCGAGCAAATCGGTCGAGCATTCGCCGCGCAGGCGCGCGCGCAGGATTGCTTGAGTGTGGTGGTGGCACGCGACGGACGCCTGTCGGGTCCGCGGCTCGTGCAATCGCTGAGTGCCGGACTGATGGCAGGCGGTTGCGACGTAATCGACATCGGCATGGTGCCTACGCCGGTGCTTTATTTCGCCACCCACCTACTGCGAACGGGCACCGGCATCATGGTCACCGGCAGCCACAATCCACCTGCCTACAACGGCCTGAAAATGATGATCGGCGGCAACACGCTGGCAGGCGACACCATCCAACAGCTGTACCGGCGTGTGGTAGAGACTGACCTGAGCGAAGGCGCAGGCACGCGCAGCGAGAAGCGACTCGACGAAGATTACATCCAGCGCATTGTCGGCGACATATCGCTGGTGCGGCCACCGCGTATCGCGATTGACTGTGGAAACGGCGTTGCGGGTGCGATCGCTCCCGAGCTGTTTCGCCGGCTGGGCTGCGACGTGACCGAAATGTACTGCGAAGTGGACGGCACGTTCCCGAACCATCATCCCGATCCGAGCAAACCTGAGAACGTCGCCGAATTGATCAGCACTGTCACGGAACAATCGCTGGATCTGGGTCTGGCTTTTGACGGCGACGGCGACCGCCTAGGTGTCATCGACGACCGCGGGCGCATCGTCTGGGCCGATCGCCAGATGATCCTGTTTGCTGAGGATGTATTGCAGCGAAACCAGGGGGCGAAAATCGTCTACGACGTTAAGTGCACAAGCCATCTGGCACCGGCAATCCGCGCCGCCGGCGGCGTACCCGACATGTGGAAGACCGGGCATTCGTTCATTAAATCGCGATTGCGCGAAACCGGTGCGCTGCTGGGTGGCGAGATGAGCGGGCACATTTTCTTCAAGGAACGCTGGTACGGATTCGACGACGCGCTGTATGCCGGCGCCCGGCTGCTGGAGATCCTGAGCTCGCGCACACAGACGGCTGCAGAGGTGTTCGATGCGATCCCCGACAGCATCAACACGCCGGAGCTGAATGTGAATTTTTCTACCGAAGGCGACAACTTCCAGTTTATCGAACGCTTCATACAGCAGGCTGATTTTCCGGACGCGCAGTTATCCACCATCGACGGCATACGCGCCGACTACGCCGATGGCTGGGGACTGGTCCGGGCCTCCAACACCACGCCGTCACTGGTGATTCGTTTCGAAGCGGCGAACGACGCTGCGCTGTCGCGCATCCAGGACGAATTCCGCAAGGCCATGCTGAGCGTCGACGCTGGCATCGACCTGCCGTTCTGACCATGCGCGGCTGGTGTCCTGTCCTATAGACACGCTGCCATTCTGCGCGTCGCCAAGGGTCAGCTGCAAGGCACGCGTGCCAAGGCATAGCTCTATGGCTTAAGCGCATAACGCCGCAGATGGCCCTTATGTACACGGACGTAGGGTATGCAGATATTGCAGGAGCAACTATCTGTGGCGGCGCGCCCAACCAATTTGATTTCTTACATGACGGGAGCGTGTGTCGCGCCCCATGCGGTCTTGCGACGGTTTGAAATAGCTGGGGGGCTATTCCTGCACCGCCGACGTCTTGCCCTGGAACGCGGCACGCGCTCAGAATGATCAATTATCTATGGGACAGGACACTAAATCGTGATTCAGCAAGCCAGACAGACGGCCCAGGTACTCAACGAAGCGCTGCCCTACATTCAACGCCTCAGCGGTAAAACCGTGGTGATCAAGTACGGCGGCAACGCCATGGTCGACGCTCCCCTGCGCGAGAGTTTCGCGCGCAACGTCGTGTTGCTGAAACATGTCGGTGTGGCGCCGGTAGTGGTGCACGGCGGCGGCCCGCAGATCGGTGAGCTGCTGGAGCAACTCGGCAAGGAAAGCCGCTTCGTGCAAGGCATGCGCGTCACCGATGCGCAGACCATGGACATCGTGGAAATGGTGCTGGGCGGCCAGGTCAACAAGGCCATCGTTGCACAGATCAACAAAGTAGGCGGCCGCGCTGTAGGCCTCACCGGCAAGGACGGCGGACTGCTGCGCGCGCGACCGATGAGACTCACAGGCAAGGACGCCGGTGTGGACCTGGGTCAGGTCGGAGAAGTCGAGTCCATCGACCCAACGCTGGTGCATCTGCTCGCCGGCGGCGATTTCATTCCGGTTATCGCACCGATTGGCGTCGATGCAGACGGTCTCGCCTTCAACATCAATGCGGATCTCGCTGCGTGTAAAATCGCCACGGTGCTGGGCGCCGAAAAGCTGCTGTTGCTGACCAACACACCCGGTGTGCTCGATGGCGAGGGCGAACTGTTGACCGCGCTGTACGCAGGCGATGTTAAGACATTGATCGAGGCTGGCACGATCGCCGGAGGCATGCTGCCCAAAGTCCGTTGCGCGCTGGATGCACTGGATACGAACGTCGCTACCGCCACCATTCTCGATGGCCGGGTCGCCAATGCCGTGCTGCTGGAACTGTTCACCGACGCCGGTATCGGCACACAGATCCGTGCGGGATCCTCGGGCTAGCCCCTATGTTGTACGCTGCTCGCGTCGCAACCGTCGAGGACAAACATCCATACTCGGCGCCAGCAGCGAATGCAGCTGTGGGATCGAATCTCGCGCACACCTGAAGAGCCGGCACTGTTCGAGCGCTATGCCAAAAGGTACGCGCGCGCGGAATCTGATGTCCTGCTGCAAACCGAACTCGCGGCCTGCGGATGCGACTACGGCGCCACCAGTTGGACGACTCGCGAACTCGCCTCCACCCGGCGGGTACTCGAAGAAGAACTGGCCCGCGCAGATGAGCTCGAACATTTGCTGTGAGCGAATGACACGCCCCAGATACTCAATCGCAGGCGCGCCACCGAACAAAGATTTTTGCGGTGCGAACTGTTTCACGCCAGACCGCTGCCGGTCTGCAAATCGTGGCGGAGACGAGCCGTCTACCGGCGCAGCGCACGTAACTCCCGGTAGCGCATCAAATCGGCTTCGAATTGCGCGACGATGTTTTCGCGCTCTTCCTTGCGCGATTCCAGCGCTCTGCTGTGGGCGTCAAATTGGCCGGAAACGCGCCGGTGATCGATCGCCAGGTTGCCCGGAATCGGTTGCCGCTCGGCCTGCAACCTCTTCATCTTGGAGTCGAGCTTATCGTACTTGACGCGCAGATCGTCCAGCGTCTTGGTGGCAAGCGTGATCGCTGAATCGACACTGGCCAGGCGATCGTCCCGAGCGATGATGAGGTCACGCTCAGTGGGAAACGTCTCCAACAGGATCTGATCACGCACCGCCTGCGCGCGCTCGGTACGTTCACGCTCCGCCTGCAGTTCTTTCTGGCGGCGCTCCTCTTGAATTTCCTCCGGGGTCTTGGCGCGGCGCACATTCTCGCGCACGATTCCGCGTTCATCCAGCAGCTGGTGACGCTTCGTCGATTGATCGGGGGGGATCTGGTCGCTGTAGAAAACGTTGCCGTCCTCGTCCACCCACTTGTAGAGTTTCGCAACTGCCGGTGACGTAAACATCATCAGCAGGGCCAACGCCGCTACCCCATGACGATTTCGTATCGGTCTCATTTTGCCTTCCTGGGTCGCATCAATCGCACTGCGATGAAAGTCAGTGTATTCCCGTATCGGCGCCCTGAACCGTAAATTTAACTCAAGGTGACGGGTTCGTCACGCCGTAGCGGCGACGATACCGCTGTACTGCGGATTCGGCCTCGGCGTATCCGCTGTGCTCATGCAGATAGGCCAGAATATCGTCCAGCGTGACGATGCTGATAACGGGAATACCATAGTCCGCGCTCACTTGCTGCACGGCGGAAACCGACTCCTCTCCTACTTCCTGCCTATCGAGTGCAATAATCGCACCAACCAATTCGGCCCGCTGCGCGGCGATGATTGCCGTTGCCTCGCCAATTGCGGTGCCGGCAGTGATGACATCGTCGATCAACAGTACCCGCCCGCTCAATGGCGCGCCCACCAGATTACCGCCTTCGCCGTGATCTTTGGCTTCCTTGCGGTTGAAACAATAGGCTACGTCGCGGTCATGGCAGCGTGCAAGAGCCACCGCCGTGGTGGCGGCCAGGGGTATGCCTTTGTAGGCCGGGCCAAACAAAACGTCGAAGCGGATATCCGCGGCCAGGATGGCGGCGGCGTAGTATTCGCCGAGCGCGGCCAGGGAACGGCCCGTGTTGAACAATCCCACGTTGAAAAAATACGGACTGACGCGCCCTGACTTGAGGGTAAACTCTCCGAAGCACAATACCTCGCTGGCGATCGCGTGGGCGATGAATTCCCGGCGAAATGACTCCATACGAACTCCCGGACTGATCCGCTGGGTGCGCTATGATACCGCCGCCAAGCCGGCGGCAGACTGCCGGACAGTTTAGCAAACGGAAATCTCGAGCGAGTTCGTCCGGTATGCGCATCATCACCCTCAATGCCAACGGCATACGCTCCGCCGCGCGCAAAGGATTCTTTCAGTGGCTCGGCCGGCAACGAGCCGACGTGGTTTGCGTGCAGGAAACCAGAGCCCAGCGCGCGCAGTTGCACGACCCCGTATTTCATCCGCGTGGCTTTCACAGCGTTTATCTGGACGCGGAGAAAAAGGGCTACAGCGGCGTGGCCATTTACAGCCGGGAACGCCCGGCGCACATAGTCGAAGGCATCGGTGATCCCGAGGTGGACCGCGAAGGCCGCTATCTGGAGGCACGTTTCGGCAATCTCTCGGTCGTTTCACTGTACGCGCCTTCAGGCACCTCGGGTGACGCGCGACAACAGTTCAAATACCGCTTCATGGATTTATTCATGCCGCGCTTGCGCAGACTGCGCCGCCGTCGCGCGGAATACGTAATCTGCGGCGACTGGAATATCGCGCACAAGGAAATCGACCTCAAGAACTGGCGCGGCAACCGCAAGAACTCCGGGTTTCTCCCCGAGGAACGTGCTTGGATGGATACCCTGTTCGGTGCGGCACGGTTCGTCGATGCGTTTCGGGTCGTCGAACCGGGCGCCGAGCACTATACCTGGTGGTCGAACCGAGGTCAGGCCTGGGCCAAGAATGTCGGCTGGCGCATCGACTACCAGGTGATCACACCCGGGCTCGCGCACACGGTCCGTGCCGCCAGCATCTACAAGCGCAAACGGTTCTCCGATCACGCGCCGCTGACCATCGACTACGACTGGTGATCGCCATGCAACGAGCGACGGCCGGTTACGGGTAATTGTGAGCGTCCAACGCAACTGGGGACAGCTGGCCGGCGTGGTTTTCAGCACGCGTATGCTGATCGCTCTGCTGATGGGTTTCGCCTCGGGTCTGCCGCTGCTGCTCACACTTACCCTGTTGCAGGCCTGGATGAAATCGGCGGGCGTGGACCTGACAACCATAGGCCTGTTTGCACTGGTCGGTCTGCCGTATACAGTGAAATTCCTGTGGGCGCCGTTTCTCGATCGCTTCACGCCGCTCGCGATGGGACGCCGCCGCGCCTGGCTGCTGCTGACGCAGCTGGCGTTGATCGCGGCTATCGCGTTGATGGCTTTCGCCTCTCCGCAGGATTCACCGTTCGCTCTGGCATCAGCCGCTCTGCTGGTGACTTTTTTTTCCGCCACCCAGGACATCGTCATCGATGCCTATCGACGCGAGGCGCTGCTCGATGAGGAACTCGGTCTTGGCGCGGGTCTTTACGTGCCTGGTTATCGCGCGGCAATGCTGCTGGTCGGCGGCGGCGGGCTGGTGCTCGCCGATCAGATCGGTTTCTCCGGGGTCTATCTGGTGATGGCCGCCCTGATGGGCATCGGCGTCGTCACTACGCTGCTGGCACCGGAGCCGCGGGTTGCCGTGCCGCCGCGTACTTTACGCGATGCGGTCATCGATCCGTTCGCGGAGTACTTCAAACGCGAGCACGCGCTGCTGATTTTGCTGTTTATCGTGCTCTACAAGCTCGGCGACCAAATGGCCAGCCACATGACTATCCCGTTTTATCTGGAGATGGGCTACTCAAATACGGAGATCGGCGCCGTAGTGAAAACGTTCGGCGTGGTTCCCACGCTTTTCGGTGGGGTGATCGGCGGCATTCTCATGCTGCGCATCGGCATTTATTCCGGATTGTGGGCATTCGGAATCCTGCAGGGTATTTCCACGGCCGGCTTCATGATCCTGCTCTATACGGGACACGATCTGGCCTGGCTGGCCGCGGTCATCGGATTCGAAAATCTCAGTGCCGGAATGGGCACCGCCGCGTTCATCGCGTTCATGGGCAGCTTGACGAACAAGCGCTTCACCGCCACGCAGTATGCGCTGCTGACCAGCCTGATGGGCGTGCCACGGGTATTCGCTGCGGCGCCGACCGGCTACCTGGCGCTAACCGCTGGCTGGGAAGTGTTTTTTCTTGCCTGCGCGTTGATCGCGATTCCGGGTCTGGTACTTCTGGTGAAGTTCCGCGGCTGGCTGAATAGGGAATAGTGGGGACAGTATACTTATTTCGCCTGCAGGCCCGAGTGGCCACGAAATAAGTATACTGTCCCCCCAATTCAGGCCACCCGATACACACCACCGCGCCTCGCATCACCCGCACCAGCCACCCCCTGCTCGGTATCCATCACACAGTGCACACCGCCGAAGAACATGTTCTGCTCAGGCCAGATTTTGTGCTCCGGCCAGGCCTGCAACAGTTCCTGCAACGCCTGTGGATCACCCTGTTCGATATTCAGGAAACCGCGCTCGCAGTGAATGCGACGGTGTGCAACCGCGTCTTCGATCGGCATCCGCAACGCCAGCAGGTTCATCAGCACCTGGAGGATCGCGGTCCGTATCCGGTTGGAACCACCCGAGCCCAGTACGATGCGGCGTTGCTCGCGGGAGTCGCGGATCACGCTGGGCGCCATCATCGAGGTCATACGCTGATCCTGCTGCCAGGCGTGAAAACCGTGGGGATTCAGATCTTCCTCGCCCAGCATGTTGTTCAGCATGATACCGGTGCCCGGCACGATGCTGCCGCAACCTTCCCCGTTGGATAGGCTGAGCGATGCCGCATTGCCGCGCGCATCTATCACGCTTATGTGCGTGGTGCCGCGCAGAGCGCGCGCCCGGCCGGCGACCTCGGCGCGATAACGTGCAACGAACTCGGCATCCAGCAGTGCTTCGCTGGGCGCCACCGGTTCGGACATCGCAGCGACCCGCGCCTCGTTGGTCAGGGCCATGACGTCTGCCAGATGCTTCCAGTAACGGGTGGTTTCCCACTCGGTCAAGTCCGCGGGCGCATCCTGCAGCAACTTGAGGGCGAAGCCAATCAAGATTCCGCCCGAGGAAGGCGGCGGATTCGTCAGCAACTGCGCATCGTGGAACTCAATGCTGAGCGGTGCGCGGCGCTGCACCGTGTAGGCACGCAAATCGTCCGCGCTGAGCTGCCCGCCGGCATGGTTCTGCTCGATGATAAGCTGAGCCAGTTCTCCTTCGTAAAACAGGCGGTCACCCTCGCGGGCCAGGGACTCCAGCATGTCCGCCCAATCGGGGGAGCGCACCTTATCGCCCTCGCACAACAGACTCGCAGCGTCACCATCACGTGTGTACACACCGCAAGCGCTATCGGTGGCGGTGTAAATAGGTGCGACGACACTCAGGATATAAGCCTGCAGCGCGTTCAGCGCCACACCCTCGCGCGCCGCCGTAACGGCCTGGGCGACGATATCGCCCATCGGCATATGGCCGAGGTCCGCGTGCACCGCGAACATACCCCGCACCACGCCCGGTGTTGCGATCGCACCGTTACCGATGTGGAACTCCTGGGTCGCGGTGCCGAAATCGACGGTAACCGGATAGAAATCCAGTTCGTCCGGGACACGCCGCCGGCGCGGCGTGTGCACGAAGAAGTCGTATACGCGATCCCCGTGATCTGGGCTGGCGGCGAGAAGGAACCCGCCGCCGCCCAGTGAGGCCAGTACCGGCTCGGCGAGACAGGCGCTGCAGAGCGCCGCCAGCGCCGCATCGAACGCGTTGCCACCCTCACGCAGCACCGTGCAGGCAGTCTCTGCCGTAAGCGGATGACCCGCGGCGACCGCGCCTTTAGCGTTCATCAATGCAGCACGAAACTTTCGCTCACACCCTCAGCTGCCAGCGGTTCGGGCGACGCGTGATGCACAATCATGTGCCAGCTGCCCTCCATCAACTGATAAATGTTAGTGGCCAGCACAGCACCCTGATACTCGCCGTTGACGGAAATATTCTCGCGCACGACGTGAATCGACAACAGCGCGTCCTGGGTATATTGCTCGTCGCTCAATTCGCAGCGTAACCGGTGTTCTCCGGAAAACACCTGTTGCCAGCTGTGCTCGACCTGCGCGCGCCCCTCGAGACGTTCCGACCCGGGATGAATGCACACCACACGATCGTCGTCGGCCCATACTTCCATCATGGCGGCCAGATCACGACGCTGGAACGCGTCGTAGAACGCCGCTTCGGCGGCCTGCGGTGTCGCGAAAACCTCAGCCATTCTGCGGCCATGGCGAAGCAGCTCCGTAGCGCTCGATATACATGTCGATCGGCAGCCTTGTCTTATCGGGAAGCATCAGTTTAACCCGCACGTGGTATGTGCGGCTTTTCCAGCCATCGACGCTGTTGCGCACCCCGTTCGGGCATGCAGTATACAATCCAGGGTAATGAACGGACCCACCGACCGCCTGTGTGCCTTGCACGATCTCGATGATCCCGGCTCGGCGGTTTTTCCGCTCCCGCACGGCAGCCATATCGAACAGATAATGGTGATCCGTCAGGGCAACGACGTATTCGGTTATTTGAACAACTGTCCGCACACGGGGGGGCCCCTGGATTGGGTGCCGGGCGTTTTCCTGGACATGGAAAAGCGTTTTATTCAATGCGCCACACACGATGCACTGTTTCGGATCAGCGACGGCGAATGCGTGCACGGGCCGTGCCTGGGGCAGTATCTGCAGCCCGTTTCTTTGGACTGTGACGACGGCTGGATCTGCTATCGCGGGGGCTGACGGCGAGCAACCCTGCGCCAATGGGCTCAATACACAGCACGCCAGCCGAGATGGAAGACCACGTCCGGCGCGCTGCCCACATGGATATCCTCGCTGACCGCGATGTGTACACGCGAATCGCCGAACGCACGCAACCAGCCGCCCATGGTTAGCTGTGCACTCTCCCCCAGCAGGTCCGTATCGCTGTCGTATAAAGGTCCGTGGACTGCAAGCTCCACTTGCAGCGCCAACCACTGGACCGGCAGATATTCGCCGCCTGCGCGGCTGAACCAGGTCCAGTCGCGCTGCTGTGCGGCCAGCACCTCGCCCTCGCCCATGATCAGCGCACCACCCGCGGCATAGCCCGCCCAGCGCGCGGCAAAGCGCCGCCACCCGGCCAGCCACAGTGCCACATCGGGCGCGCCGCTGCCGGTCAATCGGGATACGCTGCCGGTGGTCGTTTTCAATTGCGCCCAGGCGACGGAACCGTGGTTCGTCGCCGTGCCGACCGGCCGGCCCAGCGTCACGGCGATATCGCCCAGGCCGCCGCGCGCATCGTCGAATTGCAGAACAGTCACACCCTCGTTCGTGTATTCGAAACTCAGACGATCCCCGGGTTGCCCGTCGCGTCCGCCGTCGGGGAACCCGAAAAAATCGTGAAATTCATCGATGAACGAATCCAGACTTCCACCGTCGTGTTCGACGTACGGGACGCTGACCTCGATCAGCCAGTCCTGCAACGCGTAACCGAAACGCAGCGTCAGACGACGGCTCTCGGCATCGACGAACAGGCGCTCGTCATCATGCTTTTCGTCATGCAAGGTATTTGCGGCTTCGAAATCGATACCCAGGGTCAGTCCACCGCCGGCACTGGGAAACAGGTTGCCAGTGTCCGGCAATCCGTGCACTGCGACCAATGGATTGCGATCGGATGTGGCGAAAGGCGACGGTGCCTGCGCTGGCGCGGCTTGGGCGCCCAGCGACAAGATCAGCACCCCGGCAATGCGCGGCCAACCGTACCGCGACGAACAAACCTCATGGCGCACCGCGTTGCGGGTGTGCTCACCAGTCTTCGCTTGCAGCCGCTGTGAACCAGCCTGTGCAGTGCTTATCCGGGCAGGCAGGCCAGCCAGTCCTTGCTGTCGTCGGCGAACACCAGAAATTCCGGATTGAGCAGCGATTCTCCGGTGTTGTAGCGCAACGTGCGCAGCTGCGTATCCGTAACCCGCCCGCCTGCCTGCTCGACGACGCACTGCGCGGCAGCAGTATCCCATTCGCAGGTCGGCCCGAAACGCGGGTACAGGTCGACGCTGCCTTCCGCCACCAGACACAGTTTCAACGAACTGCCCATGCTAACCAGTTCGTGAGGTCCCAGCGCAGCCAGAAACTTCTGCAGACTGTCGCCGGCGTGCGAACGGCTGCCGGCCACCCGAATCGGATCGCGCACCCGCGGTGCGACATGAATCGCCTCGTTGAGCGAATCGCCATGCGCGCGCCAAGCACCGCCACCTCGATAACCGAAGTACGTCAATGCCAGGGCGGGTGCATGAACCACACCCAGGATCGGTTCGCCCCGATGCACCAGAGCGACGTTCACGGTGAATTCGTCGTTGCGTTTGACGAATTCGCGCGTACCGTCCAGGGGGTCCACCAGCCAGTAGGTGGACCAGGCGCGGCGCTCGACGAAATCTATCGCCTGCGATTCCTCGGACAGAACCGGGTAGGCGGGCTGCATGTCCGCCAGCGCGGTGCTCAACAGGCTGTGCGCGGCCAGGTCCGCCTGGGTCAGCGGCGACTCGTCCGCCTTGTGCGTTACTTCGAACGCAGTGGCGTAAACCTCGAGGATTTCCTCACCCGCCTGCAACGCGAGTTGCACCACGCATGGCGCCATGGCGGCAAGAGATTCTTCATCAGGCGTCATGAAAACGGTGCCGCTGACCCTTGGATTTCGCGAAGCACAGCGCCCCCGCTTACCAGAAGTCCCGCAAGCTGCCGCTGTGCTTGAGCAGATATTTCCCGTTGCGCTGTTTGCGGGCAATGAAATTCAGTTGCTGTACGAGTTCGCTGGGTGCGTTGCGTGCCGGCGTCAAGGTGATCGCCGCATTGAAGCGTCCGTCCTGCTGCACGCGCACTTCGCCCTCTGCGGCCAGCGAACCGCCTTCGCCACGCAGCTGCGCACGATGCCCGCGTTCGGTGGTGCGCACATCGACACGGTAGTTCCCCAACATGGTTTCGAATGGCGATGTCAACGTGGCTCGATCCCAGGTCACTTTGCCGGTCACCGAGTGCAGCACGCCATCGCGCACGGTAACCCGTTCCAGATCGGTCCTGATGTCACCACTGAACTCGGCGATCGGCAAAGGCATGAAATCGGCCAGACGGCGCGCATCCATACGATAGCTGAAATCGCGTAAATGCAATTCCCGGTGCAAGTCGGCGGACACCCTGCCGTCGGCCGGCCCGCCCGCGTACTGCGCCTGCACGCCAAACGCAACTTCGCCCCACAGTAATCTGGCCGGGAGAAATCGCCAGTGCACATCGTCGGCTACGGCATCCTCGAGCTTCACCCGCCGCGCGCTGCCACGCCAGACACTACCGCCAACGCCGCTCAACTGCGCCGGGCGCGAATCCACCCAGCGCAGCAGCTGCGCAGTTGGCAATGTAGCCACCAGCGCTGCTGCGTAGGCCAGGATCGCGAACATTATGAGATAGCGTTTACGCATTGCCGGTTACTGCTCTCTACTCAACGCCAACGACGCGTTTACCGTGGCCGCGTCGCGGCGCGTGACACTCACGTCGACGATCACCAGTTCACCGCGGCGTTCAATATCCGCCAGCATGTGTATCAGGTGATCGAAGGGTACATTTTCGAACTGCGCCGCCGCACCATCGCGGCCGCGCGGCTCCAGGCGCGCGGGTGCGGGCAAGCCGCTGGAACGAACCGCAGCGTCGAGCAGCAGGTATGGAGCCTTACCGGTTTTGTCGACGCGGCTTGTGTCGCCGCGTAACTGTTGCACTTCGCCCGCCGAGGTCTGCATCCACTTGAGCAGCGTTCTCTGACTCTGCAGGCGGGCACGCTCTTCTTCGAGCGTGTTCCACAGCGGTTCGGCAACCAGCAGATACAGCAACACCGCAGCGGCTACCAGCGTGGCGCCAATCACGCCGGCACGTTCGCGTGGATTCATGCGCTGCAGCCACGCGCTCACGATGGATCGGCCCGCACGATACGCAGGCGGCCGCGCACTTTCTGCTGATCGGATTTTGCCGACTCGATGCTGGCCGACAACGCGCGCACCTTGGTGATCTCCTGTTGCAGCGCATCCAGATTGCGTAACTCGCGCGCTTCCAGGTCCAATTCCAGGCGCCCGCGCCGGTAGACCAGACCATTGAGTTGCACTTCGGTCAACGCGGCCAGCGGTCCCGAGGCGGCGGTCAGCAATTCGAGGAACCCCCCGTCGGTGCGCTGTTCCTTGCGCAACGCGAGCAGTCGCTGGCGCATTTGCGCGCGCGGATTCACGACCCGGCGCAGGTCCGGAAACGTGCGCTTGAGCACGGCTTCTATTTCAACCTGCAGGCGTGCGTTCTCGGTATGGATCTGGCGGTACTCCATGACGCCGAGCGTGCACACGAGTATCAGCAGCACCGCGGCCAACGCTGCACTCAAACGGTATTGCCGCAGCACGCGCTTGATCTGCGTGCCCGGACTGTAGTCGGACTGCAACAGGTTGAGCCCGCGGACGACGCCCGGCGCCAGCACCCCGAGCACGCTGTCGACGGGCCGTAACTGCACGGCGTAACCGCGCAGATCCTCGATTGCCTGCGGGTCGCCGTAAAACGCCAGCGGCACATCCTTGTCAGATTCCGTCGGTGTTTCTCCGCGCGCGGTTTCCAGCAGCAGCGGTAACGCGTCCAGTTCGGTGGCAAAACCGCGGGTCGTGCCAAGACGCACCAGTGCACGCTGCCCGTCAACCAGCACCGTCCAGGCATCTTCACCCAGCAATTGCGCCTCGCTCAACACGCGAACCGCCTGAATCCCGGCCTTGTTCAAACGTTCCAGCAGACGATCCATGAAGGAACGCAGCACCACCACGGTTGGATAAACGCCGTTCGGGTCCGGGCGCCCACTGACGAAGTGGTAAGCGCTCACATCCTCCACCAGCCCTTCTTCCAGAGCATAGGGGATGGCCGCGCGCACGCGGTTGCGGTTACGCCCGGGCACCCTGGCGCCGCTCAACAAAGCGTCGGCACCAGATATGATCACAACGACAGAGCGACCCGTGCATGCTGCAGCCGCTTCGGTGAGGCTGCCAGTGCGTATCTCACCCGGCACCTTGCCACGCGCATCGACTACGGCCCATTCCACCGCATCATCGCCTCCGGCCGCGGTAAACCGCAGTAACAGCTGACCCGCCATCAGTCGGTACCCCGCATGCGCTGGTAGACACGCGTCACGCCGTTGCCGCTGCGCTGCATCCAGCTGGATACCTGCAAGCGGATCGGGCCCAACTCGACCTCGCCGCGCATTCTGAAGAATCCGCTGTTCACCGACAGACTTGCCTGATCGACCTCCTGATCACCCTGCAGCGTATGGTTCGTGAACGCCTCTACGTTGTCAAAGG
>JAOTYY010000153.1 GCA_029861595.1 Gammaproteobacteria bacterium | reverse complement strand
CACGCTTGGAACCACTGCGTTGCCGCTGTCCATCAAGCCAATAAATCCTGACCGGCCCGCGTTTGGCGGCGAGGTTCATGGCCTGAACATCGCGCAAGGTGTGACTGCCGAAGAGGCAGCGCAGATCGAAGCCGGGATGGATCACTACGCGGTGCTGGTGGTTCCCGGCCAGATCATCGACGATAGTCAGCAGTTCGCCTTTTCGCAGCATTTCGGTCCAATGGAAAAGGCCACCGGTGATCCGGCGCGCGCCGGACAGCGCCGCCTGTCCCTTGATATCAATGATATATCCAACCTGGATCAGCATGGCGGGGTAATGGCCCGCGATGACCGGCGCCGGTTGTTTAGTCTCGGCAACATGCTCTGGCATTCGGACAGCTCGTTCAAGCCCACGCCGGCCAAGTTCTCGCTGCTTTCCGCTCGCTCCATTCCCGGTGAAGGCGGCAACACAGAGTTTGCCGACATGCGCGCCGCCTGGGACGCCCTCGATGAAGCCACGCAGGCGAAATGCAAGGATCTCGTGTGCGAGCATAGCCAGCTTTTCTCGCGCGGGGTCCTGGGCTTCACGGATTGGGACGCGGCGGAGCGTCAGCAGAACACCCCGGTGCCTCAGCGCCTGGTACGCCGCCACCCGAATACCGGGCGCCTGTCGCTGTATCTGAGTTCGCATGCCGGCGAAATTCGGGGCTGGCTGACGCCGGACGCCCGGCTGTTCCTGCGCGACCTGACCGAACATGCCACTCAACGCCGCTTCGTGTACGCACACCGGTGGCGGCAATGGGACCTTGTGATCTGGGATAACCGGGTAGTGATGCACCGTGCCCGGCCCTACGATCAGACGCAGGTTCGCGACCTGCATCGAACGACCGTGTCCGACCGGGCGCCCACGCTAGAGCAGCCGCTTTGAGGAGACAACTGCGGTGCCTGCAGGCGGCTAGTTCCCACCCTTGAACGGCACGAAGGACACGGGAAGGATATTCTTCTCGACGATCTGGCCATCGGGTTGTTTTTCGATCTGCAGCAGATCCTGACCAAATGCGCGGCTGCCGACCGGTATGACCAGACGTCCCCCCGTTTTCAACTGCTCGAGCAAAGGCCGGGGCACTGCGGGTGCGGCAGCGGTGACGATGATGGCGTCGAACGGCGCGTGCTCGGGCCAGCCGTGGTAACCATCGCCGGCGCGCACGGTAACGTTGGTGAGCGCCAGCTCATGCAACGTTTGCGCGGCGCGCTCGGCGAGTTCCTCGACGATCTCCAGGCTGTAGACGTGCTTCACCAGAGTTGCCAGAATCGCCGCCTGATAGCCGGAGCCTGTACCGATTTCCAGCACGACGTCCTGTTCCCCCGGCTGTAGCAGTTGCGTCATCAGAGCGACGATATACGGCTGCGAAATAGTCTGCCCGCGACCAATCGGCAGCGGCGCGTTGATGTAAGCCAGCGGCTGCTGGGTAGCCGAGACGAATGCATGGCGCGGGACTTTGGCCATCGCCTGCACGACCCGTTGCGAAAACGCCTTGTGCCCGGTGAATCGCGCCGTCAATCGCGCCTCTTCCTCGATCTCGGCCACCAGCTGCCGGTGTTCCTCGGCCATGCCGGCATCTTCGGTGATCCAGCCCAGTTCGGTGGTGCGCAAGGGCCACTGGTCGGGAGCCAGATCTCCGGCCAGCAGGCGATCCGCCATTTCCGGCAACGCCGACAAGTGCTCTTGCACGATATTGTCGATGCGCGCGCGTAACGCCGGCAGCCGGGTGTCATCCGGCAGACGGACCTTGACGTCGGTAAGCTGCGGCTCCGTGATCGGCTTGCCGATGCGGCTGACCAGGCAGCAGGCGGCCTCGCTGACTTCCGGCACTTCGGCTACCAGCGCTTCGGCAATCAGGCCGGCGGCGATGTTGTAGATCTTACCGACGTGGGTAACCGGATTCTTACCGGCTACCGACTCCATGGTCATGAGCCGATAAGGTGTGATCAAACCGTTGACGCGATTGCCGCGGCCGGCCTCGCCGTCATCACCGGATTCCGCCGAGGTGCCGGTTACTGTGAGGTAGACGCTGTCGTGCTCCGGGTCGTCCGCGGTGTTGACCGAGAGTTCTACGCCATGCCCGGCGGCGTAACGACGGGCTATCCCCCACGCAGTACGTTCGATGTCCGCCTTGAGGTGCAGATAATCGTGCAGATCGGCAAGATGATGTCCGATCATGGCGCAGGCAACCGTCAAGTCCATGGTTTGCTCGTGGCGCACGCCCATCACCTTGATGTCCTCGCCCAGCGCCGGGTGGGCGTTCTTGAACGACGGCGAATTCAGATGTTTCTCCACGTGATAGACCGACGATTCCAGCGGCGTCAGCGGCGCATAGCCCACGCCGATGGAGGTGTCATTCGCCAGCAGCGCGCCTTCGCGCTGTTGGCGCAGGAAGAGTTCGACGAGGTCGGCGGAGCCGGGGCGGATGTGGCTGTGCACGCGTACGTGCCGTTCGTTGTCGAGCGCGTGAAGATTTGCCGCGAACCATGATCGCACCGCCTGTTCGGCTATGTCGTCCACCGCGATCGACTGGCCGCGAAATTCATGTGTCGCACGCCCCGCCAGGTATACCTCAATCGGGGCCGTGACCTCGCCGCCGCCAAACGCCGGGAGCGCGGTGCCGCCGCAGAGCAGAATCTTGTCGACGTTGTGGTGCAGGATAAAACCGAAACGCTCACGGTAGTGGCGACTGAGCGCCAGGCTGATACTTTCGGCCAGTGCATCGCAGATGGTGTCGGGATGGCCGAGCCCCTTGCGCTCGACGATCTCGAGCGCCTGCCGGGCGACATCAGGCAGATCCAGTAGGCTTATGTTTACCGGTGTCAAGCGTGTTCCCTGCTGAGTTGCCCTGCGTTACATTGCTTTTCGCATGTCAAAGTAGACAGCGCCCGTGCCGATATGGTGTTGATTTGTGTCAGCGGAATGAAAACGAGCACCGCTTATGCTTTTTTTATTGTCCCGGGCAAGCCTGCTGACGTTGCCGTCGTTCCTCAAAGTCTGGTAAAAGTTTTTTCCCATGGCAAAGAACATTCATGCTCCGCCCGGCATACCCGCGCGCCATTTCCCGAAAATCCGCGGCGGCCAGAGGCCGCCCGAGTGGTTGCTCGAGCATACTGCCAGGAACGTGCATGCGCTTGGCCCGACACCCGAACTACTGGCCGAGTGGAAAGCCGCCGGATTGGTGCTGCCGGACCTGGCAGCAATGCGGCGCTATCGCGTGGAGCGAGTGCGCGAGCAACTGCGCGGTGCCGACTGTGACGGCGCCCTGCTCTACGATCCTCTGAATGTTCGCTATGCGACCGACACCACTAACATGTCGTTATGGACGATGCACAACGCGGTTCGCTACGCGTTCGTCGCTACCGACGGTCCGGTGATCGTGTTCGAGTTCTCGGACGCTGAGTTCCTCTCTGCCCATTCGGACGTGGTCGACGAAATCCGGCCAGCCACCTCGCTGCATCCTTTCTTTGCCGGCAACCGGATCGAAGAAGTCAGCCGGCGGTGGGCCGGGGAGATGGCCGCGCTGCTCAACGAACACGGACGCGGCACGCGGCGTCTTGCTATCGACATGCTGTCACTCGACGGGATCCGCGCGCTCGAAAACGAGGGTGTCGAACTCGTCAGCGGCCAGGCGTTGCTGGAGGATGCGCGTCTGGTCAAGAGCGAGGACGAAATGCACGCGATGCGCTGCGCGGTGCACGCATGCGAACGGAACATCGACGACATGCGCGCTATCTTCGAGCCGGGCATTATGGAAGTCGCGCTATGGGCTCGTCTGCAGGAGTCGAACTTCCTGCGCTTCGGCGAATGGATCGAGACGCGTCTGCTCGCGTCGGGAGCGCGTACCAATCCCTGGTACCAGGAAGCGAGCCGCAAGGTCGTCGAAGCCGGCGAACTGATGGCGTTCGACACCGATCTCATCGGCCCTTACGGGATGTGCGTGGACATGTCGCGAACCTGGCTTTGCGGCGGCGGGCACCCTTCCCCTGCCCAGGCAGATCTTTTCGCACTGGCGCGCGAAACCGTGGAACGCAATACCGAGTTGTTCCGGCCGGGTGCCACACTGCGCGAGATCACTGAAAGGTTGTGGTACCCACCGGTCGATGAGTACAACGGTTACACGGTAATGGCACACGGTGTCGGGCTGTGCGATGAGTATCCGGCCGTTTTCACGCGCGAGAAGTGGGATCAGGTCGGCTTCGATGACGTCGTACATGGCGGGTTCGTCATCAGCGTCGAGGCGTTCGTGGGCCGGCGTTCCGGCGGCGAGGGTGTCAAGCTCGAACAACAGGTGGTGGTACGAGATACCGGACCGGAACTGCTTACGCACTATCCTATGGAATTGGTCTGACGCCTGTTCCGGTCTCCATCATCCCGTCATCCAGGCTATCAGCTGGCGCGATATCAGTATCGCGCCCGTCGCGACGAGTCCGATTTTCACCCAAAGGCGGAAGGTGGACTGACTGACGCGATTACGTACCAGGCCGCCGAACATGGTGCCCGCGGCCAGGGGCAGCGTGCAGAACAGCGAATCCAGCAGCAACCCCGCAACCGGAATCCCCTGCCGCAACAGTCCCAGCCACAATGCGACATACGCGAGCAGCAGAAAAAGGCACACGGACAGCACGAACTCATTGCGTGTGAGCCGCATGCTGTGCAGCACCTGAACGCTCGGAAACATGGCGAAGCTGGAAACACTGCCGAGAATGGCGGCGAGCACGCCGGTGCCGAACAGCGCCAGGCGTTCCATTTTTCGTGTCAGATCCATAGCGACGTCCCGGTGATCGAACGCTATGTGGCCGATAATCAGAACGCCTATCGCCGCCTGCAGCAACTGCTTGTCGAGCACAGTTAGAAAAATGCTGCCGAAGTAAAGCAGAACCGCTGTCGTCGCGAGCAACGGCCAGACTCTTGCGACCACGGCGCGCGAGCTTCGCGTTTCGGCGATCTGAATGATGTTGGAGAAGACCACCGGCAGAAAATTGAGTGCCACCGCCTCCGGAATCGAAGCGACGCTGCTGAGCAACGGCACGGTCACCAGCGGCAACCCAAAGCCGACCAGCCCTTTTACTAAACCGCCGAGCACGAATGCGACGCACACGACTGCAACCACCTCGATGTTGGTGATAATCGTCATTGGGTAATCGGTACGCGAGTCAGCGCAGCATCAACGCGGTGCCGGGTCGGCAGGCTCGCTTAGCTGGCAGCGTCACAACCGTTGCAGGCCGGCCTCCAGGTCCTCGATCAGGTCGTCGGGGTCCTCCAGGCCGATATGGATGCGCAGTAGAAACGGTGTTTCGATCCAGGGGATTACTTCGCGTGCCAAGGGCATCTTGTTCAAGGCGATGAGGCTTTCGTAGCCGCCCCACGACGAACCGATTTGAAATAACGTCAGTCCGTCCACCATGCGGGCTGTGGCGTCAAGATCGGTAGTGTGCAGGGCCAGCCCGAACAGACTCGCGCCACCGGAGAAATCACGCGTCCAAAGTGCGTGGCCTGGATCCTGTTCGAGTGGCGGGTACAACACGCGTTTGACTTCCGGGCGCTGCGCCAGCCAGCTCGCCACCCGCAGCGCCGACTCGTATTGCCGCTGCATGCGCACGGCCATGGTGCGCAAACCGCGCAGAGCCAGGTAACAATCGTCGGGCCCGGCCACGTCGCCCCAAGTCATTACATGATCTGCAATGGTGCGATACAAAGCATCGCTGGCTGTGGTAATGATGCCGATGACCAGATCGGAGTGCCCGGCAACGTACTTGGTGCCCGCTTGAATGGATATATCAACGCCGTGGGCAAGCGGCTGGAAAAACAGCGGTGTCGCCCAGGTGTTGTCCATGGCCAGCATAATTCCGCATCGGCGCGCGGCTGCCACGATCGCCGGAATATCCTGCATCTCGAAGGTCAGCGAGCCGGGCGCCTCGAGATAGACCAGCCGGGTGTTGTCGCGGAACAGCGTTTCGATACCAGCGCCGACCCCCGGGTCGTAGTAGGTGGTTGCAATGCCGAAGCGGCTCAATACCTCGTCGCAGAAGCGGCGGGTCGGCCCGTAAACCGAATCTGTGACGAGCAGGTGGTCGCCGTGTTTCGCCAAAGCCGAAATCGCCATGGTTACCGCGGACAATCCGGATGCGGTAACCACTGCCTTGTGCCCGCCTTCGATCGCGGCCGCCACGTCCGCAAGTGCCCGCGCGTTCTGCGTGCCGTTTGCCCCGTAAGTGACCGTTTCGTAGCGCTTGTCGCCTTCGAAGCGAGCCAGATAGCTGGCCAGGTTCGGTGACAGGATCGTCGATGCCCGGTGCACTGGCAAATTGGCTCCGCTTTCGGGGTCCGCCTTTGCGCGTCCCAGTTGCACCAGCCGTGTGTCTTGTTTCATGCCCGTTTCAGCTCCAAACGCCGACAAAGGAAAGGAGTCGGATCCCATGCGGTCAGCCGCAGGGGATCTGGCTCCTCACAGCGTAAGCATAGAGCAACACGCGTGCGCAGACGAATGTCGGATACCATTCGTCAGTAAAGTTTCTTCGACAACCAAGTCAGGAGCATGGCTATGAGCATGAGCAGTATGTTTGATCTCAGTGGCCGGGTGGCACTCGTCACCGGTGGGAGTAAGGGTCTGGGCAAAGCGATGGCGCGCGGTTTTGCCGAAGCTGGCGCGCGCGTCGTCATCAGCAGCCGCCACGAGGATGACCTCGCCAAAGCAGCGATGGAAATCGGCGACGGTCTCGACGTTGACGTCGAGTACGTCGTCACTGACATGAACGATCGGGCCCAGGTAAAGCAGTTGGCCGACACTGTGCTCGCAAAGATGACGCGCGTGGACATACTCGTGAATAACGCGGGCTCGAACGTACCGCAAGCGATCGACGAGATAGAGGACGCTGACTGGGACAACATTCTCGAATTGAACCTGACGAGCGTCATGGTGTTAACGCGTGCGCTGGTTCCGCAGATGAAAGCACGCAAGTGGGGCCGTGTGATCCATATATCGTCGGTACTCGGGGTGGGCTCGAAAGAAGCGCGCAATTCTTATTCGGCAACCAAGTCGGCGCTGCTCGGGTTGGCCCGGGCGAGTGCGCTCGATCTGGGGTCGTTCAATGTCACGGTAAACTGCATCGCGCCGGGGCCGTTCATGACGGATCTACCGATGCGGCTGCTGAACGAAGAGCAGAAGCAACAGTTCGTCAGCTTCACGGCGCTGGGCCGCTGGGGCGACCCCAGGGAGATGGCCGGGCCAGCACTGCTGCTCGCCAGCGATGCCGGGAGCTACATCACCGGCGCGACGTTGCTGGTGGACGGCGGTGCGTTCGCGCGAGCGCTTTGACGAGGCTGCGTTCGCCGTCTGATACCGGTGTTCCGCGATCAACTCTCACGCAACACGGCCTGGTCCTCTGAGGTGCTCAATAGCCATCCGCCGCGGGCCCTGCGCCACAGTACGAAGGCGCCTAGTGCGGCGAGAGCGGCGGCCAGGATGGGCCGGGTTACGCCGCCCATCATGAACAACGGGGCGGAAAGGGCGAAGCAGGCGGTCGGCAGATAGAACAGTGTCCACAAGCGCTTGCCGCGATGTGCCTGGAACAATGGAAAAGCTGCCGAGAACAGCGCCATGAGCAGGAAGAACAAAGCCCACGGCCGTGTGAAGAACGGCGTGAGGTCGGTGGAGATCGCCATGGCACGGGACAGGTTCAATTCCGCGATGTTACCCAGCACCACGCCGAGGATCATCGGGGCCAGCGGGAAGCCGAAGTGCCGCATCACGAAGCCGAGGATGCCGAACCACAACAGCGTCCACACGTCGAATTCGATGTTGTTGATTGCGAATACGCCGATTCCGCAGAAGCCCAGGATGATGCTGGCCAGCACATACATACGGACCTTGGTCACCAGCACGAACACGCGCAGCATGAACGACTGCAGTCCCAGCATGATGAAGGTCGCAAGAAAGAACGCAATGAAGATCGAATAGGCCAACACCGGTTCCTCGCTGATGAACGTCGGGCTGGGAATGACATCGTGGATCAACAGCGCACCAAGCATGACCGCAGCCGTGACGTCACCCGGGATGCCGAGCGCCATCAGCACGATCAGCGCACCGCCCTCTACCGCGTTGTTGGAACTTTCCGGCGCGATGATGCCATCCGGTATACCGGTGCCGAACTTGTCGGGGTGCTTGGAGGCTTTTTTGGCCTGATCGTATGCCAGGATATTCGCGATTGAACCGCCCGCGCCCGGCAGAATGCCGGTAAACACACCTATCAATGCCGAGCGAATGACGATGGTCCAGCGTTTCATTACTTCGCGAATCGCCGCGCGGTGTTCGATGCGGATCTGCACTGCGCTGCGTTCGGTAAGCGATTTTCGCGCCACCACCGGATCGCGTACATCGCGCAACAACTGGCTGAAGGCAAACAGACCGATGAGCACCGCGATGAAATCGAAACCCTGCAGCAGCACGTCGGTGCCGAAGTCGAAGCGCGCCATGCCGACGGCCTCGTCTTCGCCGACGGTGCGCACCAGCAACCCGACCAGTCCGGCGATCAGTCCCTTGACCAGGCTGCGCCCGGCAAGGCTGGCGGTGATGGTCAGCGCGAACATCACCAGCATGAAATAATCCCACGGATTGAATTCGAGCCCGATGCGCGCGAGTTGCGGTGCCAGGGTCACCAGCAGGCAGGCGCTGATGATGCCGCCGCAGAATGACGACCAGACCCCGATTCCCAGGGCCAGTCCGGGTTTGCCGCCACGCGCCATCGGAAAGCCGTCGAAGGTGGTGGCGACCGACGAGGGCGTGCCCGGGATACCGGTCAGGATGCCGGCCATCAGACCGCCCGACAGGCCGCCGACCAGCACGCTGACCATGGTCGCCAGTCCCTGCGACGCCGGCATGCCGAACGTGAATGGCAGCGTCAACACCACCGCCATGGCGATGGTGAAGCCGGGGATGGCGCCGGCAATGAGCCCGCCAGCCACCCCGACGAGCATCAGGATCAATGTCTGTACGGTGAGGATTTCACCGAACGCCGCCATAATGTTGTCCAGGATCATCGCCGCGCAACCAAATTCAGCGGAACGGATCGAAAAGCATACCGGCGGGCAGCATCACATCCAGGCCGTAGGTGAATACGCTCCACATGCCTCCCACAGTCAGCAGCGCAACGGCGGCATGATAGGCCAGCCGACGGAGCGCCCAGCCACCCAGGACGCCCTGCAGCACGAACACGAACAACACCCCCCCTATCAGCATACCGAACACCGGCAGGGTGATCAGGTAGGCCAAAAACAGTGCGAAACACCACAGCGGATTACGCCAGTAGAGGATCCAGCCGATGAGACCCGGCTGACGCGCCTCGATCCCGGCGATTCCCTCGATTTCCTCGGCGGGTGCGCCGTCACGCCCGCGGCGCAACGACTGGATCAGGTAGATCAGCGACAGGATCGTGAGAGCGACGAGTATCGTCCGCGGCCACGCGGACGGCATCAATACGCCGTAGTCGGGTTGGCGAATGTCGAAAGTGGCCCAGAACAGCACGCCGCACAGCACCAGCAGCACCACGGCAATGTAGACATCGCGGTTGAGTCGTTCCATTGCGACCTCGAGGGAAGGTCGACGGCGACCCGGACCCGTTCGCTGGCCCGGGCCTGGGTCGCCGTCGTGGAGGATCAGTGCGCGATTAAACGCTTACTGCTGTTTCCACATGCCGATCTTGATGGCGACTTTTTCGTGATCGGCGAAGGTCTTGTCGGCCCACTTGCGGTAGCCGTCCGGGCCGACCCAGTTGACGTCGGTGCCCTTGGAATCCATCTGCGCCAGCAGGTCCTTGTCTTCGGCGGCCTGTTTGAACACCTGCGACCAGTACTCGATGACGGCTTTGTCGGTGCCTTTTGGCGCAACGATGCCGCGATCCAGTGCATAGATCATGTCGACACCCAACTCTTTGAGGGTGGGCATGTCGGGAAAGTGCTTGGAGCGCTTTGCCGAGGCGATGGCAAACGCCTTGAGTTCGCCGGATTCGATGTACTTGCGGCCCGAGGCAACGTTCAGCCCGCCTAGTTGCACGGCGCCCGACAGCAGGGCCGTCATGCGTTCACGGGTTCCGTCATAGGGTACGAACTTGAACTTCATGCCGGTCTGTTCCTCGAGGATCAGCCAGTAGAACTGGCTGGTGGACCCGAAGGTCGCCCCAACGTTGACGGTGCCCGGGGCGGCCAGGATCGCTTTTTGCATCTCCGCGAAGTTGTTCCACGGGACGTTGGCGGATGCGCCGACGATGTCAGGCGTCGAGGTCAGGTTCGCGACCATGTCGAAACCGTCGAAGTGGAAATCTACACGGCCGTTCAGGTAGCTGGTGACGGCACTCTGGTGGATAGCGAACAGGGTGCAGCCGTCCGGCTTGGCCTTGGCCGCCTCCTTGGCGCCTTTGTTGCCGCCCTGTCCCGGCACGGTAACCACTTTGATTTTCGACGGCACGTCCATGTTCAGGATCGTTTTCTCGAAAATCGAGAAAATGATATGGGTACCACCACCGGCCTTCCACGGCACGATCAGTTTGGCGGTTCTACACCCGGGGGCTTTCCCCGCCGCAACCACCGGCCCGGACACCAGGGCAACTGCCGCAGCAATAGCGGCGATGACGCTCGAAAGCAGAACTCTCTTCATTGATCTCCTCCCACGTTCTGGTTGGTCTGACTCGCGAAACCCCGCTGCCGTATCGAGCGGGCCGCCTCGCGCCAAGGGTCCACGCTGGTTGCGCGGCCCAGGATTGTTATCTGCAGGTACGTTAACGCGCTTGGATCGTAGAGTCTACTGAT
>JAOTYY010000368.1 GCA_029861595.1 Gammaproteobacteria bacterium | reverse complement strand
GTGCCGACGAATCCGGCTGCCGGTGTATAGCTCAACGTATTTTCAGGCCCGGCGCCGACGATGCTCACGCTGCCGCCCTGATTGGGTGTGCCGACCGCGGTGATGGTGCGCGTATCGCCCGCATCCGGATCGGTGTCGTTGGTCAATACACCGAAGGCGTTGGCGGCGCTGTCCTCAGCGACCGTTAACGTATCCGCAACGGCGTTCGGCGGGTCGTTGACGTTCGTTACCGCCACCGTAACCAGTGCACTGTCGGTCATAACCGCCGTATCGCGCATCGTGTAGGTAAAGGTCTCGGTGCCGACAAAGTTCGGCGCCGGTGTATAGCTCAACGTATTGTCAGGCCCGGCGCCGACGATGCTCACGCTGCCGCCTCGATTGGGCGTGCCGACCGCGGTGATGGTGCGCGTATCGCTCGTATCCGGGTCCGTATCGTTGGCCAGGACATCGAGCGCGTTGTCCGGCGTGTCCTCTGTCAAAGTGGCATTGTCAGCCACCGCCACAGGGGGATCGTTGACGGGCGTTATCGTTACGTTCACGCTGGCTAGATTGGAGACCCCGCCGTCGTTGTCATTGACGGAGTAGGTAAACGTATCGCCCGGTCCATCGAAGTTCGCGTTCGGCGTGTAAACCACCTCTCCGCTGCCCATCACGACGGCATTGCCATTGGCGGGGGCACTACGGATCGCCACGGTGCTCGGGTCTATCGTGCCGTCCAGATCTTCATCGTTGGCGACCACGTCGATCGTCACGCTGCTGTCTTCAAGCACGCCAACACCGGTGACGTCATTAGCCGTGGGCCCGTCATTGATCATGATGGTGACGGTATCGGCGGATTTCGCACCATCGTTGTCCGTGACTTCCAGGGCGAAGTGCAACGTCTCGCGGGGCCCTGTGACGCCGACACCGATCGTCGGCACCACAAAACGGGCAATGGTGGGATCGGCCGGGTCGATTTCCAGGTTTACCGCAATGCCGGCTTCCTGGACCCACCGGTAATCCCCGATCGTGCCATCGGTATCCGTGCTGCCGGCGCCGCTCAAAACCGCAACCGTGTTTTCGGTGATCAGGCGGTCCTCACCGGCATCGGCCGACGGCATGTTGTTGATGGTCACGCTTATCGTATCGGCGGCACTGGACCCGTCCCGGTCGATGACGTTCAGGCTGAACACGAGGAACTCTCGGTCCGACACTTGCGGCGCCACGAACGTGGCTACCGGCGGGTTGGTGCTGACTTCTGTGATTTCAATAGTCAGGCCCGGCACGGTGCTCACTTCGAGCGCCCACTGGACGGACCGTAAATCGCCGAAGTCGTCGGTGGTCCCACTCCCATCCAGAGTGCCGACCTCGCCTTCGGTGACTACGATATCCTGGGTTGAGACATTCGGCGGAGAATTCTCCTGACGGCCAGCGGAGTCGACGAAGTCACAGGCGACAATGTTGCTGAGCAGCAACAATGCGACTAGGTGAAAACGCAATCCTCGACACATGACGCGGACCTTTAAGAGCGTTACGAGTAATTCGTCCGGTCTCCTACATAAATATCTACGATCCTGCGAGGTAGATATTGTCTTGTGTCAAATCATTAGCCTTCCATGTTTGATATATAAATAATGTATGTCCCAACGAGGCAGCCGCCGTGGGAAGTAGCTTCATTGTTCGCAAATTGTCGATCACGTGGTGCGCTTTCGCCTCGATCCTCCCGAGCGTAAATCGCTTTCAACATCACAGCAACCTCCGCCCCCTGTCGCGCTCGGCACGTGGGAAGCGAACGCTGATCGTCGTCGAAAACCTGCCGTCGCCGTTCGACAGGCGCGTGTGGCAGGAAGCGAACACGCTGCGCAACGCGGGGTACGATGTCACGATAATCTGTCCCACGGGCGAGGGTTACGAGGCGCGTTTCGAGGTCATCGATGACATCCATATCTACCGCTATCGCCTGCCGCTCGAGGGCAGCGGTGCGGCCGGTTATCTGGTGGAGTACGCCTTCGCGCTATGCATGCAGTTTTTTCTAGCCCTGCGCGTCTACTTCAAAAGGGGCTTCGACGTGATCCATGCCTGTAACCCACCGGATAACATTTTCCTGATCGCGCTGCCCTTCAAGCTGCTCGGGGTCCGGTTTCTGTTCGATCACCACGATATCGATCCAGAACTCTACGAGGCGAAGTTCGGACGCCGGGATTTCTTCTACCGCGTGATGCTGGCATTGGAGCGCTGGACATTTCGCTGGGCGGACACCTCGATCGCCACCAACGAGTCGTACCGTCAGATAGCCCTCGAGCGCGGTGGCATGGATCCCTCCCGGGTGTTTGTCGTGCGCAGCGGTCCCGATCTGACCCGCATGCGCCGTGTGGACCCGGATCCCGCGCTGAAGCACGGGCGCACTTATCTCGTTGGCTACGTCGGCGTCATGGGCAAGCAAGAGGGAATCGATCTGCTGCTGGAGTCGATACGGCACATCGTGACCACCCTCGAACGCACCGACGTGCACTTCACCCTGGTCGGCAGCGGCACCGAACTCGACGCCCTCAAGTTGCAGAGCGTGGCGCTGGGCGTATCGGATTATGTAACCTTTACGGGCCGGGTGCCGGACGAGCAGTTACTGGCCATTCTGAACACCGCCGACGTATGCGTGAACCCCGACCGCGTCAACGCCATGAACGATAAGTCCACCATGAACAAGATCATGGAGTACATGGCGCTGGGCAAGCCGATCGTGCAGTTCGACCTCAAGGAGGGACGTTACTCGGCCCAGGATGCCAGTCTGTATGCCGCGCCTGACGACGTGGTGGACTTCGCGGAAAAGATCCTGGAACTGCTGGCGGACCCGGAGAAACGCATTCGCATGGGGAAGTCAGGCCGGCAACGGGTGCTCAACGAGCTGGC
>JAOTYY010000004.1 GCA_029861595.1 Gammaproteobacteria bacterium | reverse complement strand
TCGAAGAAATGAACTTCACGGCGACCGATTTTCCCGCCGAGGAGGACGAGTTCGCCTGGGCCCAGTTGGAGCAGGCGCCGGCCAGCAGCGTGCGGCCACCGCGGGTGAAAGCGGCGAAGGCACACCTGGAATGCCAGCTGGTGGAAGTCGTGCCGGTCGGTAACAGCAGCGTGGTGATCGGCGAGGTTGTGCATTTTCACGTCGATCCCGGTGTATGGCGCGATGGACGGGTGGATGCGGCGCTGCTGAATCCCGTGTGCCGCCTGTCCGGCTCCGGGTATGCCGGTCTCGGCGATTTCTTCAAGCTGCGGCGCCCGACCTGGACCGAGGTCAGCGGCAGCAGCGGCGTGGAGCGCATGCCCCGCCGCTCCTGACGCCCACCGCCGGAGAGGGCTGGCGGCTGTTTCCCGCGCTGGAGCGTGACAGCTTCCCGGTATCCGTGCCCATTCCCTGGACGGCGTGCTAATGCATTGCAACAAAAATCAGGCTTATTTTTATTAAATACTTGAAACCCTCTATTTTTACGAGTAAAAACATAACGTTACAATGATCAAGTATTTTGCTGCAACGCACAAAAAATAGTTGACAAGCGCCCTGGCAATTATTAAAGTGTGCGTCATTGCTGCAGTGCAATATTTTTGCTAAACAAAGTCGGAGAGTAAATGATGAACGAGAAATTCACCAAAGAGTTCAAAGCCAACATCAACGCGGTAGCGGCGTTGGTAGAAGCGAATTCGGGCGCGGCCGAAAAGCTGTTCAGGCAGCAGGCCGAGCTGGCCAACGATCTGTGGAAAGCCAATGTCGCCCACGCTATTACGCTGGTTGACTGCAAGGACGTCAAAACGGTGGTGGAAGCCAACAAAGCCTGGGGTCAGGATGTCAACGAAAAAGTCGTGGCAGTGACCAAAGCCAACATGGCGGTAATGGAAGACGTCCGTGGCAGCACCAGCGAGCTGGTGGAGGGTCTGGTGAAGCAGACGCAGAGCCAGGTCGAGGCGACGGTCGAAGAAGCCAAAGCGAAAGTCGAAGAAACGGTGAAAGCGGTGCAGGGTCAAGTGCAGAAAGCGACCAAGAAAGCCGCCTGAGAATTCCTCCTCCTTAAAGGCCCGGTTGCGGAACTCCTCCTCCTCGCCGCACAGGGCCTTTTTTCTTGCCCGCACGTTAAGTACGCGACGTCGCAACAGTCGACATTGTTGTGCGCGGGCGGGCAGTGAAATGATGGTTTTTTGCCGCATGGGACACTAGAATCCACGCGTTCTCGGGGCGGGGTGGAATTCCCCACCGGCGGTGAAAGCGCAAGTAGCTTGAGCCCGCGAGCGCTCCCGGCAGTGGTTCGGGAGGTCAGCAGATTCGGTGCGATTCCGAAGCCGACGGTGACGGTCCGGATGGAAGAGAACCAAACGTGCGTGCGGTGTCACGCTGTACGTACGGCCTTTCGTACGCCCTGGTTCAGTTTTCCAGTTGACGAGGAAACGTGATGAATCAGAGTTACCCGGATATCACCGACGCGCGCATTGCTTTCGTGCAAGCTGGCTGGCACGCTGATATTGTCGGTGAATGCAGTAAAGCTTTCGTGGCCGAAATGCAGCGCCTGACAGGCGTCTCCGAGCGAGTGGAGATTTTCCCCGTGCCCGGTGCGTTCGAGATTCCGTTGCAGGCGCGTACTCTGGCGAAGAGCGGCCGCTACGCGGCGGTGGTCGGCTGTGCGTTTGTGGTCGATGGCGGTATCTATCGCCACGAGTTCGTCGCCGAGACCGTAGTGGGCGCCTTGATGCAGGCGCAAATGGAAGCTGACGTGCCGATTCTGTCCGCGGTGCTGACGCCGCACAACTTTCACGAAAGCGACGAGCATCGTGCTTTTTTCCATGCGCATTTCGCGGTAAAGGGAAAGGAAGCCGCCAAGGCGTGCGTTGAGATTATTGTCGCCCGCCACAGCACGCTCGCATCGGCCGCCTGATCCGGCGCTCACTCCAACCATCTCCCGCGGGGAGAGGGGAAAACGAGAAAAAGCCCTTCTCCCCTTGGGGGTAGAAGGGCTGGGATGAGGGGTCCTCAGCGCAGACGCTGACGCAGCGCGTCGCGGAGCGTGTCCCGCTGTACGTTGTCCAGTGATTCGAGGAATTCGCTGGCCCGGGCTGCGACACCTTCGATTTCGGTGTCGAGCTTTTTCAAGCCACCGCGAAGAATCGTGGCAAGGGCTTCACTGCTCGAATCGCTTTGTTGCAGCAACTCGTCTAGCTGCCGGAACACTTCCGCCACCTTCGCCCGTGCCCTGCTTTCACCGAACGCCGACAGCAAGGCATCCAACCTGTCTTGCTGGTTGTTCGTCAATGCAAGTCGTCGTGCGATACGTGCCCGACGGCGTTTTTGCCGCCAGGTTCGCCGTTGTAAGCGGAACGCTGAGAACAATTCTCGCCGGCCGCGACCAACACCGCAGTGTTTGTACGAAGTCTGCGTATGCATACTGCCCTCCTAGTCGTGCCAGCGACGGTTCATGCGTCTGCCGATGTGCTCGCGAACTTCCGCCTGCTGCTCCTGGGAAAGCCCGTCGTAGAATTTCGCCACGGAGGCGATCACCTGTGGTGCGTATTGTGCAACCAGCTCGGTTTTCTGAGTAACCAGTTCCAGCGCCTGGCTCTGGTCGAGGACTTCGCCCTCGATCAGTGCCAGAAAGGCTTGTTTTTGCGCATCGCGCTCCTGCTTGACGTTCTGGCGGATGTCCCAGATCTGATCGCGGATAGCCTGTAACGCTTCGGTCTGTTCCGGCGTAAGGTCCAGTTCTTCGCGTAAGTGCGAGATGAAATGCTCGCCGTGGTGCCACCCGCGCTGGGAGAATCTCCCGTCGCCTTTGTAGGCGGCGACGCCGCCGGCCACGCCCAGTGTGAGTAACGTTGCCGTCACGATCTTGGTCGACTTTTTCATGCTTTGTAACTCCTGTGTGATTAGCGTCGTTCAGAGCGGACCATGCTAGGTGACGGCTGGCGGGCAATCCTTTCCGGTCGGTATGTATTTGTATCAGTTTGTAACTGACCTGCTTCGTTGCGCCGTCAGGGGCGCTGTCGCGCGGTTGTAAGGTCCGCTATATTCCGGAACTGGCGTCCGAAACCACAGTGGGATCTGCTTGATGGATACGCTGTACTGCGCTCACGATCCGATGTGCAGCTGGTGCTGGGCGTTCCGCTCGACCTGGGACAACGTGCTGACACAACTGCCGGCCTGAACCAGGCGGCAATCCGGTGGTGAAGTACCAATTACAAGAAAAAGCGAGGAGACGTGATGGGGAACGTAGAGTTTGTCTGCCCGGCAGGGCATATGGCGCGGGGGTACCTGGCGGCGGCGGGTGACGGCAATCGGGCCGTTGTGGTGCTGCAGGAGTGGTGGGGCCTCAACGGGCAGATATGCGACGTGGCCGATCGTTTTGCCGCTGCGGGTTATACCGCGCTGGCGCCCGATCTCTACCAGGGGCGTGTCACTGGCGATGCGGATGAGGCCGGGCATCTCATGGAGGGACTGGACTGGGCAGGTGCGACCGCCCAGGAGGCCCGCGGTGCGCTGAAGTACCTGAAGGCGCGGGGCGCAGCGAGTGCCGCAGTGATGGGTTTCTGCATGGGAGGTGCGCTGACGGTCGTGGCCGGCGTGCTGTTGCACGAATGCGACGTAGCGGTATGCTTTTATGGCATACCGCCCACCGAACTCGCCGATCCTCGCGCTATGCGGATACCGTTTCAAGGTCATTTCGCCGAGCGCGACGATTGGTGCACACCGGCGGCAGTGGACGAGTTCGAAGGCCTGCTGGCTGAGTCCGGGGCGCCTTGCGAAGTGCATCGCTACCCGGCCGCGCATGCGTTCTTCAATCAGGAGCAATCGGTTTACGACGAGCAGGCGGCCGAGCTGGCATGGCGGCGAACCCTGGGATTTTTCGACCAGCACTTGTAGCGCGCCGTCGGGCAGGACGTATTCGGCTTTTGTCGCCGGCAAGGTACAATGCGTGGCGACACTTTTGCGGAGACTACCAGCGATGACCCCAGAGCAGGAACTTGTTGAATTCGACGAAGCCGCCGAGCAGGTCATCGAACTCGGAAATCGCATCCTCGAAAGCGATGAGGAAGCGGATTCCTGGGACGTCGCCGACGGTTTGCTGGCCGGCGCGGTACAGTTCTGGCTCTACTCCCGCCAACCCTGCGGCGCTGAATTCTGCGAATCGTGCGCCGACATGGCCACCGCCGAGTTGCGCTTGCGGCGGTTGCTGGATGAAGTGTCGACGTTTGCTGAGTCCAGCGACTATTTTCACTCGCCTACCGACGCTAACGTCGGCAACGCCTGACGCCGCGGGCAGTGCGGCGGCTAGAGGTCGACGACCAGCTTGCCGAAATGGTTTGCCGTCTGTAAGTGGTGGAACGCGTCGCGGGCTGCATCGAACGGGAAATGCCGGTCGATCACCGGGACTATTTCTTGACTGGCGATAAACCGGTTCATGTCCTCGAACATGCGCCGGCTGCCTACGTACACGCCTTGCAGACAGATCGACTTGCGCATGATGGTCGTGGGATCGATTTCGCCCTGCGTCAAGACGCCGATCAGGGCGATACGGCCACCGATGCGCACTGCGTTCAGCGTGCTTGGCAGGGTACCGCCGCCGCCGACTTCCAGTGCAAAATCCGCACCTGCACCGCCGGTTAGTTCCAGCACCGCCGCGTCCCATTCGCTGTGCGTGCGGTAATTGATCGTATGCTCGGCGCCCAGCGATCTGGCACGCTCCAGCTTTGAATCGTCCGACGAGGTGATGATCACCTTTGCACCGTGCGCCACTGCAAGTTGCAGTGCGATAACCGAAACGCCGCCGGTACCGAGCAGCAGCACGGTATCGTCCGCTTGTACCTGGCCCGCATGCATCAGGCAGTTCCAAGCCGTTACAGCGGCGCAGGGCAGGCACGCACCCTGAGCAAACGACAGGTGCTCCGGCATGTGTACTACCCCTTGTTCGCTGAGCATCGCGTACTCACCGAGGACACCGTCGATGGCGCCCCCCAGAGCGCTCTCCATTGCGGCAGGGCTGATACCTCCGTCGGTCCAATTCTGAAAAAAACAGCCCGCGACGCGATCGCCCGGCGCCACCCTGGACACACCGGGACCCACCGCCACGATCTCACCGGCACAATCCGAGTTGGGGATTCTGGGGTACGCCGGTACGCGGGTTGCCGGATTGAGGATGGTTGCCAGGTCGCGGTAGTTGAGCGACGAGGCGCGGACCCGCACCAACACCTCACCCGCCTGCGGTTCACCGCAGGCACGAGTGTTCAACTCCAGGCCATCGATGCCCTGCTCGCCGACGATCTCCCACGCGCGCATTTTTTCGGGAGTCTGCATTTTCACGATTCTCCACCGGGTCGCCAAGGTTGGCCAGCACGCCAGCCGCGTTCTACACAACCTTGCAGAGCATTCGCCAAACGGGGATGCAGGCATTCTAGTGCCTGTGTGAATATTTGTATAATGGTGCGGGCGTGCGATCCATCGCGCTTGCTTTGACCGGTGGGTCAGTGCGACAGTATTTGCGGCCGGTCCGGGGTTCGTCCGGGCGAAAAATACCGCGGGAGATCGATGCACGCGCAAGCCCAGGAGATTGTCGAATTCTGGTTTTCGGATGCCGTCAAGGCACGCTGGTTCAAGCCCACACCCGAATTCGATGCGCAGCTTGGCGACAAGTACTCGGCGCTGCTGCGCGCGGCACGGGCCGGAGAACTACACGACTGGGCGGATACGGCGCAGGGCGCACTAGCGTTGATCCTGCTGCTGGATCAGGTGCCGCGCAATATCCATCGCGGCGACGCGGAAAGCTTTGCCAGCGACGCGCTCGCACTGTCTGTCGCCAGGCAGGCACTGGCGTCGGGATTCGACGCCGAGGTCGACGTACAACAGCGGCAGTTTTTCTATCTGCCGTTCATGCACAGCGAGGATCTGGCAGACCAGGAACAGTGCGTGGCGCTGTGTGAAGTTACGTGTTCCCATGAAAACATCAAGTATGCCAGGCTGCACCGGGACCTGATTGCCCGCTTCGGGCGGTTCCCACACCGCAACCGCGTACTGAATCGCGAGAGCAGTGACGCGGAGCTCGAATACCTGGCGTCGGACGGCGCGTTCCGGGGCTGATCCGCGGTGCCGGCGTTGTCGGCGGGTGTCGTGGTAGTGCGCCATTATCCATCGCAGCGGCGTTATCTGCTGCTGCGCGCATACCGCTACTGGGACTTTCCCAAGGGCCTGGTGGAAGCGCATGAACTTCCGCTGCAGGCGGCACTGCGCGAGCTGGCCGAGGAAACCGGGTTGCATGACGCGGACTTGCGCTGGGGCGAGCACTACCGGGAAACAGAGGTTTATGGCCGTGGCAAGGTGGCACGCTACTATCTGGCAGCGTGCGAGCATGGCGACGTGCATCTGCCCGTCAATCCCGAACTCGGCCGACCGGAACATCACGAGTTTCGCTGGTTGAACCACGCCGCGGCCCGGGAACTGCTGGTGGCGCGCCTGCAGCCGATCCTGGCCTGGGCGCACGCGCTGGCAGGGCAATAGCGGCGATTTTGCCGCCAATGCTTGTCTGGTGTGTGCTTTGCAGTAACACTATGTCACTTGTTTACTGACGATACGCGGGACAACGGGCAGGTACACGTGGCAGCGCAACCGGAAACGATTCAAAGCACGCCGTTCGGCACGGTGTTTACTCGGGAAATGGCGATCTGCCGTTTTGTTGATGGCGCCTGGACGCCGTGTGAGATCGTGCCTACCGCGCCGATCAGCCTGCATCCGGGGGCACACGTGCTGCACTATGCCAGCGCCTGTTTCGAGGGGTTGAAAGCCTACCGCTGGGCGGACGGCAGCGTACGGGTGTTCCGCCCCGACCGGCACATCGAGCGCATGCAGGCGAGTACCGGTTTGCTGTGCCTGCCGGCACCACCCGCCGAACTGCTGTGGGCAATGATCGAGCAGGCAATCGATGCCTGCCGCGAAGAGATTCCGACGACGCCCGGGTCGTTGTACATCCGCCCGACCTTGATAGGCACGGACACCAACATCGGTGCCGCAGGCACCGGTTCCGACAATGCCTGCCTGTATGTCCTGATGTCACCGGTGGGTGATTATTTCCAGGGTGGCGCACGGGCGCTGCGTATCCTGATCGAGGATCAACATATGCGCACGGCCGCCGATTTCGGCAGCGTGAAGGCCGGTGCCAACTACGCGGCTGCGCTGCATCACGTCGTGAGTGCGCGGCATGTACACGACGCCGATCAGGTGTTGTTTTGTCCCGGCGGCGATGTGCAGGAAACGGGGGCATCGAATTTCATGCTGCTGGACGACAAGCAGATTCTCACCAAGCCGCTCAACGATGCGTTTCTGCACGGCGTGACGCGCGACTCGCTGTTGCAGCTGGCAATCGATCTTGGCTACCGGGTGGTGGAGCGTGATTTCACCGTCGCCGAGTTGCTGGACTGGGTGCGGCTCGGCGAGGCGGCGCTGTCGGGAACCGCGGCGGTGCTGGCAGGTGTCGGGACCTTCATTCACGAGGGTAAAGAACTGGCGGTGCGCAACGGTACGATCGGCCCCAATACCGAACGCCTGCGCAAAGCCTTGACCGATATCCAGACCGGCGTGGCCGAAGATCGCCACGGCTGGTTGCGCAGCGTCTAGACAAGTGCCGCAGGCAAACAAACAGGCGGTCGACGAGCCGGTCGACACCACGCGCATTGCCGCCTATCTTGCCGGCTGCCGCGAGCTGGCGCGCTTCTGTACTCAGAACGGCTGGATAGACAATCAATCCATAGATTTCGAGATTCAGAAACGCGCCGCGTGCGAGCTGCTGGTGGCGATCAAATTCACCGAAGTCATAATGAAGGGCGCGGGGTGCGAGGCGCGTCGCATGCCCTGTTTCGCTCGGCTCCGGCTGCACACCGATGGGCGGGGCGAAATCGTCGCCGCCACCCCCGCCTAGCTGTCAGGTAGCGTCCCAGAGTTCTTCCAGCCGGGAATCGCGCCCGCAACTGAAACGGTAGAATTTGTAGCGGACCGGGTTCTTCAGATAATAATCCTGATGGTAGTCCTCGGCCGGGTAGAACATGCCTGCGGCCGTCACTTCGGTGACGACGGGTTCCGCGAAAGGCTTGTGCGCCTGCAGCTTGCGTTTGGACTCCTGCGCCGCGCCGCGCTGCACGTCGTCGTGATAAAAAATACCGGTCCGGTACTGGCTTCCGACGTCGCAGAACTGCCGGTCCGCCGTGGTCGGATCGATGTTGCGCCAGAACACTTCCAGCAGTTGTGCATAGTTGATTTTGCTCGGATCGTAGACTACCTGCACCGCTTCGGTATGTCCGGTGGCGCCTGCGGAGACCTGCCGGTAGGTCGGGTCGGTCTGGTGCCCGCCGATGTAGCCGGAAGTCGTCGAACTCACCCCGTCCAGCTTGTCGAACGGCGGCTCCATGCACCAGAAGCATCCGCCCGCGAAAGTAGCGGTACGTAAACCCTCGGCGGTAACAGTATCGGCCTGTAAGATGCTGCTACAGGCGCACGCGGCAAGCAGTAGAACGGTTACTATTTTGTGCATCGGACCTGATTCACGATAATGGTGTGCGCTTAAGACTGCGCGCTTCCACGTTAGTTCACGAGCGAGCATTACGTAATGGTCAAAGTCTACACCGCGGGGCACAGTAACAGGGCCGCGCAGCAGTTCGTCGAAATGCTGGCCGTCAACGGCATAAGCGAGCTGGTGGACGTGCGCGCGCACCCTGGATCGCGGCGCAATCCGCAGTTCAACCAGGATTCGCTGCGCGCTGCGCTGGCCGGCGCCGAAATCCGTTATCACTGGGCGGGTAAACATCTCGGTGGTTTGCGCAAGGCCACGGCCGATTCACCGCATTGCGCGCTGCTGACGGCGCTGCAGGGGTACGCCGAACACATGCAGGGCGAGGATTTCGCCGGCGCCGTACAGCAATTGCGGCAGCTGGCTGCTCGCGCGCGGCTGGCTATCATGTGCGCAGAGCGCGACCCCGAACACTGCCACCGCTCACTGATCGCCGACTATCTTTTGGCGGCGGGTGACCGTGTAGCGCATCTGCTCAGTGCGGATGAGCGTTGCGAACACGGTCTGAACGCTGCTGCGCGCCAGACGGCGCGGGGTTTGGTTTACGATCGACTCACGCAGGCGACCCTCGCCCTGGAGTGACTTGGCGTAGAATTGATACTCATCGCTGTGTGGGAGGGCAAACACATGTTCGGATTAAACAAAAAGACTGCCATGCCGCAACCTGAAAAGGCGCTGCCGGGTCGCGACGAGCCGTTGCCGGTACCCGACAAGCACTACGTGAATGGAAGACCGCTCCAACCGCCGTTTCCCGCGGGCTTGCAGCAGGCAGTTCTCGGTATGGGGTGTTTCTGGGGCGCTGAGCGGTGTTTCTGGGAACTGCCTGGGGTGTACACGACGGCGGTCGGCTATGCGGGCGGTTACACCCGCAATCCCACGTACCAAGAAGTGTGCAGTGGTGACACCGGCCATAACGAGGTCGTGCTTGTGGTTTTCGATCCTCTGCAGGTCAGTTACGAGGCCGTGTTGAGTGCGTTTTGGGAAGCGCACGATCCGACGCAGGGGATGCGCCAGGGTAACGACGTGGGCACCCAGTACCGCTCGGGGATTTATACCTACGACGACGCGCAGCAGCAGGCCGCGCTGGCGTCCCTGGAAATGTATCAGCAAGCGCTAAGCGCGTCGGGCCTGGGCAAGGTAACGACCGAAATACTGCCCGCACCTGAATTTTACTACGCCGAGGACTACCACCAGCAATACCTTGCCAAGAACCCTGGCGGTTATTGCGGCCTGGGCGGTACCGGCGTGAGCTGTCCGGCGAGCGCGTGATCGGGTGTGTCGCGAGCGCATCAGAATCTGAACTTCGCGCGGACCAGGACATCGTCTTCGCTGAGCCGCAGCGAATAATTCTGGGTGAGCGTTTGTTTACTGCTGTATGGACGTGGCGACGACTCTTGGCCGGCGGCGGCGCGATAACTCCGCCACCAGGATTGCAACATCCTTTTTGCTGTCAGTTGTGCGGCCCGGCTCAATGAAGTATTGATGCTGGCGCCGCGCGCGCCAGGATCATGCAACTTCAACTGCGGGGCGTCCGCATACGTTTCCGCGTCAGCGAACGCGACGTTCTCGGCGTTGGCACTGGCCGAAAGGAAATCTCCGGCACTGACCGGTTGCAGCGGTGCCCACAACATCGCCACCAAAGTGGCGACATAACGCACCCGGGCTTGGCGGCGCAGGCTCCTGCGGATGTCGTGGTGTGTGACCCAGCCTTGCTCGACCAGGATGTCACCGAGGTTTGCATTCCGGTGCCGGCGCTGCAGGCTGATCGCCGCGTGCAGCTGGGCCGTGGTAATGAGCCGGCGTCTGACGAGCAACGTGCCGAGTCGGGTGTTCTTGCGTAAGTCCGCGTACCACATGTCTGCCTCCTGAAAGCCAATCGGGCGTCGTTGTTTTTTGTAAGACTAACGCCGTGAGCGGTTTTGACAACGGTCGCAGTTGGTGTTCGGTTTGTGAAATATTAACCGATGTTATCCACAATTCCTAATAAATCAGGCAGTTACGCTTTGATCTTGTGGCTGCCAAAAAAATGCCGGATCGTTGTGGGTGCGCTTGGTGAACGTGGGTTCGCGCAAGGGTACTATGTTTATGCGGGCAGTGCGTTCGCTGCTGGCGGGCTGCGCGCACGATTGCTGCGGCACTGGTCGGGCGGGCGCAATCACTGGCATGTCGACTATCTGCGCGCGTACAGCGAGCTGGTGCAGATCTGGTGGACCGTCGACCCGCGTTCGCGCGAACGCGATTGGGCACTGACGCTCACACATTGGCTCGGCGACTCGCCGGTCAGCGGTTTTGGCGCCAGCGACTCGCCACTTGTCAGCCACCTGTTTTTCTCGCGTGCGATACCCCGCTTTGCGGCTTTCAGACGGCGGGTTGTGACTGGGTATACCGGTCACGCTCCGGTGCATTGCACGGTGTTGACATCAAACGAGCACGGTCCGGGGTCAACATAGTCATGCAGGAGCAAGAGGCCTGGCTTCAGGACTGGGTTGCCTGTGCGTGCAATGCACGCACGGTTTCCAGTGTATCGGCCTCGTGGGGTTTCTTGTCGCTGCGGTACTGTTTGACCCGGGCGAAACGCAACGTCATACCGGCCGGGTACTGCGGGCTGGTCTGTATGTCGTTGCAGGCAATTTCCACGACCAGTGCCGGTTTGACGAACACCGTGTTGCCCTCTTCGCGCACTGTCAGTTGCTGCAGCACTTCGGTTTGCCAGCGCAGCATCTCGTCGGTCAGCCCTTTGAACGTTTTCCCGAGCATCACGAACTCCCCGCTTGCGCTATCCCGGGCTCCCAGATGCAGATTGCTGAGCCAGCCTCGCCGCCGACCGTGACCCCACTCGGCGGCCAGCACCACGAGATCCAGCGTGTGCACGGGTTTGACCTTCAACCAGTCGCTGCCGCGACTACCCGCCGCGTAGGGCGCTGTCGTGGATTTCGCCAAGATTCCTTCGTGCCCGGCGGCGAGCGCCCTGGCGAGAAACGCCCGGGCTTCGATTCCGTCGCCGGTTACCAGCTGTGGCAGCAGGTGCGTGGGCTGCACGAAACCGCGCAAGCGCGAGATACGTTCCAGTGTCGGCAAACCGGTCAGATCCTCACCGTCGAGATACATGCAATCGAAAAAGAACACCGATAATGGCAGGCTGCTGCGCATCGTTTCGACGTTGAGGCGGCGGCCGAAACGCCGCATCGTCGTCTGGAACGGTTGTGGTTTGCCGTCGCCGCGCAGGGCCAGGGTCTCGCCGTCCAGAATTGCTTCTTCGACGCCGAGTCGTTCGCCCAGGGAGACTATTTCAGGAACGGCCGAGGTGACGTCGTTGAGCCGCCGGCTGTAGACTCTTATCTGCGCGCCGCGTTTATGCATCTGCACTCGTGCGCCGTCGAGTTTGAACTCCAGCAGCGTGGTGCCGTGGCGTTGCACGGCGGCGTGGGCCGACACTGCGGTGTCTGCCAGCATCGGCTGCAGTGGACGAAATGTGGTGGGCGCAATCGCTGCCAGCGCTGCGGTGCCGCCGTCGCGCGCGAGCTGTGCGACCTCGGCGAGTTCACCATGCAGCATCAGCGCGCGGCGCAACAGCGCGTCGGGGACCTGGGTAGCCTCAGCGACCGCCTCCAGCACTGTGCCCTGCAGCGCGCCCTGGCGAAGCTCGCCGCAGAACAGGCGAGTCAGGAAGTTCTGCTCTTCGACGGTAGCCGCCTGCAGCAGTTCACGCAGCAGATCCTGACGCAGCACCGTCGAGCCAGCGCCTTTGATTGCCGCAAAGCGTCGCATCTGCCGGTCGACCTGTGCCAGATTCAATCTGCCCTCGGCGGCCGGCGGAACTGGCAGCACACTCTTCAATGTTGCGTAGCCCAGACCGATGCGACCCTGAGCAAGCGCGCCCGTGAGGTAATACACTGCGAGCGGAAATTCTGCGTCGCTGAGTGCCAGAAACAGCGATGCCAGCAACTCACGTTTGGCCAGGCGTCCGCGGTTTGCGCTTACCTGTTGCGAGGTCTGTACAAGTTGCCCGAGCGTCCCGCTGTCCGGCGGCATGCCCGCTGTAGAATTTTTTTTCGTGGCGGCCAAGCAGTTGCTCCGCGCGCTAACGCGAGATCGCGATCATGTTAACGCCCGCTGCTCGTGTCCCCCCATCGTCACATTGTGAGTGATTTCTCGGGACGGTGGGCTTCTGGTATTCGATTACTACCATAAATTGACCGCGGCGCAGCAGGCAGTGTACCGCCGCAGCGATGCGATCACCCACGTGGCGCTGCGGCGCCACCGCGGTTTGAACGCTCGGGTGACGGCGCTGCACGTCGCATTGCAGGCGGGACGCTACGGCTGGGTTGCCAGCGACTCCCGCGCGCTGCTGACCGGTTTGACCGAACAACTGGGAGTGCCGCGCGTGCGTGTGAAGGTTCTCGCCGTGCGTCCGCACGACGATTGGGGCGAGCTGCACGGTATGTATGAGCCAGGCGAGGGACGCCGCATGGCTTGTGTGACACTGTGGATGTGTACCGCGAAACGGCAGCAGGTCGTTGCCTTCCGCACGTTCCTGCGCACCTTGCTGCATGAACTTTGCCATCATCTCGATTACCTGCTCTACAAGCTTGATGACTCCTACCACACGGAGGGGTTTTATCAGCGCGAGGCGAGTCTGTTCCGCCAGCTTGTGCCGCAGAGCGATAAACGAGTAATGGAACGAAGCAGGCGAGAAAGGATTTAAGCGTGTAGATCGAGCCGGCGCTGGACGCGCGAATTGTCGGGCCCGGTGCTGGCCGACACACTGGTATAAGCCGAGACGGCGCGCGCCGCGTTGACCAGCCGGCCCGGCAACACCTGATTTGCGGTGTGGCGCGGCTGGCCGTGCCCGGCACCGCGTAGAAACTCACCTTCCAGCGTCGTTTCGTACGCGCTTTGCTGTGTACCGTGAGAGCTCGAAGCAGAGTAGCGCACGATGGCGTTCACCGGTTGCACGCGCGGCACGGGTTTGGCCGGTGCGGCGCTGGCTGTCGGTGCATTGAGCAACGCGTTTACCTGCACGTGTCAGCTACCGGTTTTTTGCGCGCGAAACGGCAGGACGTTCGCCGGTTGCCGCTCGGCGGGTATGTCGACTTGTGCTCTCGGATTCGTCAAAACATCCAGAAAGCCGTTATCGCCATAGACTTGATCCCACATCATTTCGAAGAGCCTGGCGCTTGCCAGTTCCGGCGTTTTACAGCGCTGGCGGGCCATGTCTATCTGCCATTGCAGGCCGCGTAAACGGGGTTGCAGCGAAGCCGGTGCCAGGTCGATTTCGGCTTGCAGCAATTCGCGGCGGCGTTGCTCAAACGCCTCAGCGTCCGACTCCGCCAGCAGCTTCCAGCCGTCGAAGTCGAATTGGGTGGTTCGGTCACTCATGCTGCTACTACCGTTCAATCGTCAGTGCTAGCCAGTGCAAGCCGGGTGCCATATGGAAAAATTCCTTATAAATCGGAAAGTTAACATCCATGATTATGAATTTGACCGGTTTTTGACAGCCTTTTTCGTAAACTGGACCGACAAACATGCCAGTCCGCCGACAACTGGCGTTGAGGGTTCGTCTGCCCGCAAGACCGTGCGCACGACAGTCAGATTAACCCAGCTTTGCCATTTTTGGGAGTCCGTGCACGGATTACAGCCGCTACTCGGTGGCCGCAAACGAGGCATAGCCCACCACGCGATCGCGTCCGCCCGCGGTATCGCCGGAATTGCGCACATCCAGCGTCACGATCTGCAATCCTCGCCGCCGGGTGGCAGTGAGCAAACCGTTCAGCGCACGACACCCACATGCCTGTTGCGGCGCTATCGTGGGCAGCTGGTCCTCGATATTGGCAACGGTGGCAGCATCGATGGCACGCGCCTCGCGGTAGTCGTGGAAGTGACTCAGGTCGGAGCTGACCACGATCAGCGTATCGTCCCCGTCCCATACCTCGTCCAGCACCTGCGCCACCAGGTCGGGATTGGCCTCGCCTACCACCAGTGGCAGCAACGTGAAGTCGTTCAACACGGACTGCAGAAAAGGCAGATGTACTTCCAGACTGTGTTCATGCTCATGCGCGGCGTCGCCGAGCGCCACGCCCGGCAAGCGCAGCACGCGTGCACGCAACTCGGTGTCCACCGCCACGTTTCCCAGCGGCGTCTCGAAAGCCGCAACGCTTGGAACAGCGATGCCTCGTAACGCCACACGGTGTGCCGGCCCAAGCAGTGCCACTTGGTTGAACTCCGCGGCGTGCTGTTGCAGTTCCACATAGGCCGAGGCGGCGACTGCACCCGAATAGACATAACCGGCGTGTGGCGCAATCAGCGCTTTAGGGGATTTCTCCAGTCTGGCGCGCGCGGCCGTGAGTAGCTCATCGACCGTGGCGCGCAGGGCTTTCGTGTCCTGTGGATAGAACAGACCGGCAACGGCGGGCGGACGGGCCGCGTGAGTATCACTCATAGACATAAAAACCAGCCAGTCAAGCGGGACGATCAATTGCACCAGCCCTGAATGACAAAATCAAGCCGGTGTTTATCCGTTACTTATTTGATGCAGGTATGGTCGGACACCACGCGGAAATGATAGTTATGTGACAAATAGGACACCGGACCATTGGACTACAATTCAATGATGGACACTGCGCAGCGGCACTACCCGACACACTACTGGTCGAAGCTCCCGGACGGCCGCGTCCAGTGCGATGTCTGTCCGCGTCAATGCAAGCTGCGCGAAGGGCAGCGGGGTCTGTGTTTCGTACGCATGCGCGAGGACGACAGCATCGTGCTGACGACCTACGGGCGCTCCAGCGGTTATTGTGTCGATCCTATCGAAAAGAAGCCGCTGAACCATTTTTTGCCGGGCACCCCGGTACTCTCTTTCGGCACTGCCGGTTGCAACCTGTCCTGCAAGTTCTGTCAAAACTGGGATATCAGTAAATCGCGCGAGTTCGATACCCTGGCCGACAGCGCCAGCCCGGAAACGATTGCTGCGGCCGCCGGCAACCTGGGTTGCCGCAGTGTGGCCTATACCTACAACGATCCCACAATATTCATGGAATATGCCATCGACGTTGCACAGGCGTGCGCGGAATTCGGCATCAAGTCCGTCGCTGTCAGCGCGGGTTTTCACAGTCCCGAACCCCGTGCCGAGTTTTACCGGCACATGCATGCAGCGAACATAGATCTGAAAGCGTTCACCGAACGCTTTTACTGGAAGATCTGCGGCGCGCATCTCGACCACGTTTTGGATACGCTGGTGTATTTGAAACAGGAAACCGACGTCTGGTTCGAACTCACTACGTTGCTGATCCCCGGCGAAAACGACAGCGAAGCAGAGTTACAGGAAATGACCCAGTGGGTGGTGGAACATCTGGGTGTCGATATACCGATGCATTTCACCGCTTTCCACCCGGACTGGAAAATGCTCGACAAACCTCCTACACCGCCCGAAACACTGACGCTGGCACGCCGTGTCGCAATGGATAACGGTGTGCGTTACGCGTATACGGGCAACGTGCATGACGGCGAGGGTGGCGCCACGTATTGTCATGGCTGCGGACAGGTATTGATCGGTCGTGACTGGTATGAGCTGGGCGTGTGGAACCTGACAGCGGGAGGTGTATGCAACCGATGTCACATGCTGCTGCCCGGTGTGTTCGAGGAGCGTCCCGGTACCTGGGGGCGGCGGCGCAAGCCCGTGCGGCTTCGCGAGGCCGCCGTGCAGCAGAGGGTATCAAGTTGAGCTCCGCTCAGATCGGACATGTCTGGGATTACGACGCCATATCCGTCATGGGGTGATCGAAAACGTTACCGGCCCCGAATACCGGCCCTGGAGGCCTTGTCTGAAACCTGCGATGCGGGTAAGAACAAGCGCGGTAGTCCGGTCACTGGTCATCGAGGGGAACCTTCCAAGCCTCTAGTGCCGTTGCTTTGGCGTCGGTTTCAATCAGGTCACCATGTGCAATGACGATCCTTTCGAAATCCCACTGCAGGATCCTCTCCAGCGACTTCCGCGCAGCGGTCTTGTCTTTCCAACCGAGCTGATACTCTGGCGCTGGCTTCGGATGGTTCCACATGTGAAAGACGGCTTTCCACCACAGCTTCAATTGCCAGTTCACGTTCGGTGTGGCGTCGGTAATGTTCTCGATCAAGTCGACAAGCAGCAACGTGCGGCTGGGCGTGTGGAATAACGCCACCTCCCAGATGTATTTATTGCCCCTGACCAACACCTGATCGAAGGTCCCCTCCCAGGCATCGGGCGGTCGGCTGCCAAGGAACCAATCGAAATTGAGCTCGGGCCGCTTTCTCTCAATACCCGGGCAGATGTAAGTCTCCGCATTCGGGAATGCGGCTTGCGCGGAAGGGATATGAAAGTAGTGATAGGAGCCGGGAGCGACGATGTACTTCACATCCCCCAACGCAGAAATCGCCGCTTTCGTTGAATCCTCAATCTCACATGGCGAATGCAGCATCAGTCGCGACCCCGGAAGTCGCACTACGGTCATGCGGGCATTGAAGTCGCAGCCCGCATAATGGACGGAGTATTCCTTCAGCCATATCTGTCCGGGGATGAATTCAGCAAGCTCCGCCATGTGCGCACCACCTATAAGAAATGGGGAGGCAAAGGCTGGCGGTCTCAATCATGGAGCGCAACTCTTTCTTTCGCCTCTTTGTTGCGTATTCGCTCGATCGTTTCTTGGACGTCAGGCGTTTGTGAGGAAATCTGCGTCGCCGCGCCCTTCTTAAAGCGAAAGTCGCAGTGGTCACAGCCGTCCGCGAGTGTTTGAGTACGAATCAGGCCCCATCCCATTGCATCACTCAAGGCGATGTCTGACATGCAGATGTAAGGGGCAAACTCCTCGCCTCCGTGGGTCACCGCAAAGCGGTGGTTACCACATTGAACGTAGTTGACACCCAGATCAAACTCGCTTCCTCCGCCCACAAGGTATTGGACCTCGAAATCGCCGAACCGAACCCGTTCCCGTGCCAGGCTCTCGAAGCGCTTTCGCATAAGCTTCGAAAACATCAGACGTCTAAGCAGCCACCGCTTCCATCGAGGCACCTTCGCCACGCCCAATCGAAGTGCCTCGTGGCAGAGCTCCCAGGCTTCTTGAGGCGACTTTCCATGACGTTTCATGGCCTTGTAGACAGCGAGTTCCTGGGCCGTGATGAGCAGAAATGTATTCAGCGCTCTTGCCCGGATTCCCTTGACGTACGGGATCTCCAGGATGAGCCGTTGGTACTCTTGACGAGCATCCGAGCGCAGCGCGCTTGCGAGATCCACGCCGTAGCGCTCGCAAAGCGAAGCTTTCATCAATTCGCAATGCGCATCGAACTTATCGACAAGCTGGCTCTCGCGCGATCTGTAATACCCGGCTATCTGGTCTGGCACTTGGGCTTACCTCCGCGTTGCCGGATGTCGAGTTCGGCGCCTTTCGCTAACTGAGCGGCAATACGAGCTTATGCAGATTGATCCAGGTCAAGCATATCCTGTTCAACTCGCTGCTCCTGACCGGTGCGAAGCCCCGGGTACTGGAAATCGAGGTCGGACCCGGCAAAACGATCTTCGAAGCTACCCGGGGCGCTACCTGCACGCTGCGTTCGGTACGACAATCACTCGGGAGGTCGATATGATCACGCGCAAGACGGTCTGGGCAGTGCGGTGAGGCAGTTCGGCAAGCCGCTTGGACCGTGGCAGGCCGCCCAGCCGAGGATCGGCGTAACTCACTCTCACGCATATTTCTATTTCGCTAGCGCATGCCGGCCTCGTCGTTGCGGGTGCCGCCTGGCGGCAGCACCTCGCCGCGGCCTTCGTGACACTGGAACGCCGACTCGTACGGGCACTTGCCTGCTGTGCACTGGTGCGCTTCGGCACAGCATTGCCACGTCGTATCGCGCAGCACGACTCGTCGGCGCACTGCGCAAATCAGGATGGGAGAATCGAAAGTGACCATATTCGCTTCCTCGCTGCTACACGTTAGGTGTCAGTTGTGTTTCGGTGAGATTAATGCCGATGAGTCGAGATCCGCGTCTGCCGGCCGGGTGCGTCAACGATCACTCCTGAGCATCCTCGTCGGCCGCTTCGTCGTAGCCGTCGGCGGCAACCAGCGACTCGCCGATGAAGCGATCCCGGTGGGGGCACTTATCAATCCCGCAGCGGTGCGCCGCTGCACAGTCCTGCCAGGTCGTGTCTACCATGACGATCTGCTGACAAATCTCGCAGCGCGTGATTCGATATCCTTTATTCACGACTGTGTTGTGCACCAACAAAAAGCGTAGCGTCTGGATCTAGATCAAGTGAGGCGCAGTTGCGGGCACCGATCAGCGGCGAATTCGCTAGATGTTCGTTGGGCGTGATCGCCGTGGTGGTGGTGTCTCTCCCCGGTTTGGTGCGGCGGTTTCGTGTTGATCCAAGGAACTCGATAACGATGAGTAAGCAAAAGGTCTATCGCCGCGTCGCCCGCGTTTACGACCTTCTCGATCTTCCGTTCGAATACGGGCGCTACCGGCCGTACCGGCAGCAGATGTTTAGTGGGCTCGAGGGGCGCATCCTGGATGCCGGCGTCGGCACTGGCCGTAACATGACCTTCTATCCCGAGGGCACCGAAGTCACCGGCATCGACCTCAGCAAGGCCATGCTCGGACGGGCGGAGAAGCGTAGGGAACGCCTGCAAAAGCGGGTGGATCTCCTGGAAATGGATGTCCTCAGGACCACATTTCCTAACGATCATTTCGACGCCGTCGTAGCCACCTTCCTGTTCTGCGTGCTGGAACCCGAAGATCAACTTCCCACCCTGAAGGAGCTTTTCCGGATCATCAGGCCTGGCGGTGAGATCAGGATTCTGGAATACGCTTACTCCCAAAACCCGTTTAAGCGATTCATCATGCACCTTTGGGCGCCGTGGGTGCGCTGGCTTTATGGTGCCGCCTTCGACCGCGATACCGAGCAATACGTTCCCCGAGCGGGACTCCGCATAGCGGAGTCCCGTTTTCTTTTCGAAGATATCATCAAGCTGCTGATCCTCAGGCATGCGTAACGGAAACTCGGTCTGGTTGGTTATGGGGCACGGGCTGTTAAATCGGCTCAGCCGTCATCACACTGATATCAAGCTAGATCCGGAGCCGTTCGTCTAAGACAAAGCGAATGGTCTCGATCACTTTTTCTTTTTAGTGCAGTTGCGGAATGTGCTGGCTTGTCCAGCGCGATATGTTGGTTTTGTCGCTGTCACCGGGTCCGGTTGCTGTTCCGATGACAGCCGCTGGAAAACCCATCCCAAAACTTCCGGCGTGGGCCACCAATATCAGCGCACCGCCCCCCCCGAGCGTCGGCAAACCTGTCTCCGCCACTTGGAATATTCGGAAACGGTACCGCGTAATGTCTTCCACCGTGGCCAGTCCTCTGGTCACTGTTTTGTGTTGTTCGATTTCTCCTTGAGCCGCTGATCCCGCTGCGAGGCCAGCCGATCGGCCCGGCGTGTGGTTTCGGGCAGCCGGTAGCGCGTGACGCAGCGCATGGTGTAGTCGCAGGCAGTGGCCAGCGATACGCGGTGACCGATGGATACGTACACTGGTTTCACCTTGACGCGGGTGCGCAGAACCGCGCCCACCACTTCATCCCGGTCGCTGAGTGCCACCCAGGCACCGCGCTTTTGCGGCGGCTCGTCATGTTCGCCAAGCAACCTGGATTTGGCGACGCCGATGGTTGGCAGTCCGGTGATCACACCCAGGTGACAGGCCAGTCCGAAGCGGCGCGGGTGCGCGTAACCCTGGCCGTCGCAGAGGATCAAATCGGGCAGCTGGCGCAGCGTCTGCAGCGCTTCCACGACCGCCGGAATCTCGCGAAATGACAGCAGGCCTGGCACATACGGAAAACGCGTGGGCATGCAAACCACGCTGTCCTCCACGGGTTCCAGGCCGGGAAAGGACAGCACGCTGACCGCTGCCCTGGTGAGATTGCGGCGTTTGTCGAAACCGGCATCCACGCCTGCTACGTAGTCGACCTTGCCGACGTTGTCGCTGGTGATCAGCGCCTCGCGCAACCGTTGCTGGATGGCGCGTGCCTCGGCAGTACTGACATCCCAGCTATGGGTGTGCTGCAATTCCATCAGACGGTTGTGGCCCACGGGGCACAATCGGTATGCTTTGCGGCCCGGTCGCGACTGAGCATGGGCGGGGTCATTGCGGTGTGTGGTTGCACCTGAACAGGTTCACTCAGATGATGCGGTGTTTCTTTTTCGGCAGTTTAATGGATCGCGAGGTGGCGGAGTTAGTTCTCGACCGCCGCATCGACCCGCGCGCGTTGCGCTCCGGCATCCTGCATGGCTACGAGTGCCTGGTGGTGGCCGAGGAAAGCTACCCGGCTTTGGCGCCGCGGGCCGGTGGCAAAGTGGCTGGCGTGGTGATCGATCAGATCAGTGCCGGGGAACTGGCACGCATGCAGTTTTTCGAAAGCGACGAGTTTGAGCCGGTGGCCCGCGATGTAGAACTGGACAGCGGCGAGTTTGTCACCGCGCAGACCTTCCTGGCCCGCGAAGTGCTCCAGTATGCCGGGCAGCTCTGGGACTATGCGCACTGGCGGTTGCATGAAAAGAACGACTACCTGGTGCTGGTTCGCGAATGGATGAGCGAGTACGGCAAATACGAAGCACACCAGCTGGAAGCCGCGTGGAGCAGCGCCAGGCGCGAACAACTTGCCCGGCAAGACAACCGCGGCGAGCACGAACAACAAACCAAGAGAGGAAAATTTCATGAGTAAGGCAGTTGTTATCCATGAGCCCGGCGGGCCGGAGGTTTTTCGCGTCGAGGACCACGACGTGTCCGAACCGGGTGCCGGTGAGATCGTGCTGCGCCAGACAGCGGTGGGCTTGAACTTCCTCGACGTCTATCAGCGCAGCGGACTGTATCCATTGCAGATGCCTGCCATTGTCGGTAACGAGGCCGCGGGGGTGGTCGAGCAGGTGGGCGAAGGTGTGCAAACCGTGCAACCGGGCGATCGTGTTGCCTACGCCCCGTCGATCGGCGCGTACGCGCAATTCCGCACGATTGCTGTGGATCGTGTCGTGCAGTTACCGGACAGCATAGACGACAATCAGGCGGCCGCCATGATGCTGAAGGGCACCACAGTCGAGTATCTGATCCGGCGCACCTACGCGGTGAAGGCAGGAGAAACCGTGCTGTTCCATGCTGCAGCTGGCGGCGTTGGATTGATCGCCTGCCAGTGGCTCAACCATCTCGGGGTGACGGTTATCGGAACCGTGGGCTCGGAGGAAAAAGCTGCGCTCGCGAAAGCGCACGGCTGCCACCACACGATCAACTATCGCGATGAAGACATCGCCGCCCGGGTGCGGGAGCTGACCGACGGCAAGGGCGTGCCGGTGGTCTACGATTCGGTCGGCAAGGATACTTTCGACGCTTCCATCGACAGCCTGCAGCCGCGCGGCATGTTCGTCAATTTCGGCAATGCTTCGGGGCCCGCCCCGGCTGTACCGCCGGGACTGCTGGCGCAGAAGGGCTCGCTGTATTTCACCCGGCCGTCGCTGCAGGCTTACACCGCGACGCGCGAGGAGCTGGAGGCCAGCAGCGCGGCGTTGTTCGAGGTCGTGCAGAGCGGGGCGGTAAAAATAGAGATCAAGCAGACGTATCCACTCGCCGAGGTGGCACAGGCGCACACCGATCTGGAGGCACGCAAGACCACCGGGTCGACAATCCTAATTCCCTGATGCGTTGCAGACTCCCCGCACGCGGGCGCGTTCGGGGAGTCTCCTTTTTCAAGGCTGACAGGGATAGAGCTTGTTGTCGCCGACGTAATCGCTCAGCCGCGCGCGGCAGAATTCCAGCAGTTCGGTTTCCAGGTTGTCGCGATAGCCTACCATCGCCGCGTCGGTATTCAGCGGGCCGGCCAGCAACGGCTCGCCCGGATACAGATTAACCAGCGTTTTGAAAGAATCCCGCGGCAGGCGGAACGCGCCGAAGCTGACGGAATGCACACTGGAGACCGGCAGGTCCGAGAACACGCGCTCGAACAGCTGCCCGTAATCGACCGCATAGCCCTCGCTGTAGATCAACGGGTCGAAACGCAGTCCGATTCGCCAGCCGGCGTGGGCGAGTTGAAGCATGGCGGCGATGCGCTTGTCGATTCCCGGTACTTTGTTTTCCAGCGCGGCGTGTACGGACTGCGGCGTGAAACTGAACGCCACGACCACATTGTTCAATGCCGGCCGCGCCAGCAGTGACCTGATCTGCGTGCTCTTGGTGCGAAATTCCAGCTGCGCCCGCGGCCTTGCCGCAAAACATTCAAGCGCCCATTGTGCAAAGCCGGTGAGCGGATCGTACGCGAGACTGTCGCAGTCGTGGCCGGAAAAAAACCAGCAGTCTTCATCCCTATGCTGTGCCAGCACGCCGTCTATCGCTTGTGCGAAATCCTCATAGTTGACGAACACGACGTAATGCGCGGAGCGAAACATGCCCTGCAGAAAACAATACCGGCAGTCGTACACGCAGTTGAGCATGTGCGAGAAATAGTAGTTGTTTAGCCCCCCGATCGCGTAGCCGGTTGGTGCCGGCAGCACCAGCTTGTTGAGTTTCCGCGCCAGTAACAGCGCCGGATCACTTTTCTGCAGGCGGAAGTTCTGTGCCCGCGGGTTGAACACTTCACTGTAGCGGCTGCAGTGAACCCTGGTCGCTTTGGCGAAATGCGCAAGGATGCGCTGCGCGCGCGGGTGGGCGGCAACCGCATCTTCGATGTAAACGAGGCGGGTCATCCAGCGTGCGGAAAGACCGGTAACGTATCGAGTCGCTGTTCCAGCGCGCGCAGCACTTCGCGACTCGACCGGGCGCTGGCCAGTTCGTCGTCCAACAGCGGTTGCTGCGGCGCGCGCGCGGCCAGGCGCTGCGCGAGGCGCATCAGTTGTCGTTGCTGGGTCACACTGAAGCGGTGTTTGCCCAGTAACTCAGACAGCCCCGGATCGATTTCCTGGTCGGCACGCAAGCTGTAGGTAGCCTCGCGCAGTTCCGCACAGATCTCTGCAATGATCTTTACCTGTGCCGCGACCAGCTCGGTGATTCCCTGCGGCGACAACCGGTCCGTGCCGTGCTCGCGGTTGTCCGAGACTATCTTCAGGCATTGCACCACTTCTGCGGTACTGCAGCGCAAAGCAGCGGAGTAGAATCCGGCGCTTTCCATGTCATACAGGGAATCGTCGGGGTAGGCGGTTTCGGGTGCATCGACGCTGGTGAGCGCGCCGCTGGCAACGCGCCTCATCAGCACCTGCGGCGGATACCAGCGCTGCCGGCTGGCACCATCCAGCACACTGTGGGCGCTGCGCAGCGTGCCGATCGGTAAATCCGCGTGCCCGGCGATGCCCACATTGAGCCACACGGCGTCGCGCTTATGCCGGACGACGTGGAAAAGTTCCGTTACCGCGGCCGCAGCGTTAGCCTTGCCCACCCCGCAGATCGTAAGCCAGGTCTGCGCATTGTAGAAAACAGGAAACAGCGTGGTCGTTTTGCAGCGCTGGAGTGCAAAGTGCGAGATCAGGGGCTGCGCCTCCTCGCGCATGGCGAGCACGTATGCGATCATGCAGCACGCGTCGAAGTCTGTAAGGCGCGCAACGTTTCAATGTGCACGGCGCTGCAGCTCTCGCACTCTCGCAACAACTGGGTATTCCCGCGTTTTCGTGCACCGCCTGCCAGCACCTCGAGTTTCTCCACTATCGTGCGCAGCGCGGCCAGCCGGTAATCCGGGCGCAGATCGGTAGCGGCCAGTAATTTTTCCAGCGCCTGCACGCGGAAACGATCCATACCCCAGTAACGCTGCGACAGTTGGTCGGCGTGGCCCCCGTAGCGAACCGCCAGTGGTCGCGTTATGCAGAGAACCGGATAACGTGCACAGATGCGCAACCAAAGATCGTAATCTTCGCAGGCCGGTAAGGCTTCGTCGAAGCCCCCGAACTCCTCGAGCAGAACCTTGTGAACGACTGTGGTCGATGGCGAGATAGCGCAGCGCGGCAGGCAGTTCAGGAAAATTTCGCCACCGTGCTTGGCGTGTTTGTGCATCGGGTTTACCCGTCGGCCATGGCGAATCCATATTTCGTCACTGTGACAAAGCCCGTAGGCCGGCGCCTCGCGCAGAGCCTGGACCTGAGTCGCGAGTTTGTCGGGCAGCCAGCAATCGTCCGAGTCGAGAAACGCTATCCAGTCGTGGCACGCAGCCCGTATGCCGCGGTTGCGCGCATGACTCACGCCGCGATTGCTCTGCCGCAGCGTCGTTACCTGTGGATAGGCACGCTGCAACAACTCGTTTGTCTCGTCCTCTGAACCGTCGTCGACGACGATTATCTCGGCGGCCGGCTGGGTCTGCACGAGCACTGAATCCAGTGCCCGCGCCAGCGTGTGGGCACGATTGCAGGTCGGTATGACCACTGAAACCTTCATGGTTACGACGGCTGCGACGGCTCAGTCATCTTCGTCCGGGACAAACTTCAGTGCCACGCCATTGTTGCAGTAACGCAAACCACTCGGCTGCGGTCCATCGTTGAACACGTGCCCTTGGTGGCCGCCACAGTTTGCGCAGTGGTACTCGGTGCGGGGCAGCAGCAGTTTGAAGTCACGTCTGGTTACGCATGCGCTGTCAATGGTGCTGTGAAAGCTCGGCCAGCCGGTGCCGCTGTCGAATTTCATGTCGGAGGTAAACAGTTTCTGCCCACAGCCTGCACACACGTACGTGCCCCGCCGTTTCTCATCGTTCAAGGGGCTGCTGAACGGCCGTTCCGTGCCTTCTTTGCGCAGCACCTCGAACTGCTCGGGCGCCAGTTGCTGGCGCCATTCGCTGTCGCTCTGCGCGGATTTGTTCGATTGGTTGCCCACGTTTGGCTCCCGTTACGTTGCTGCCGCAGTGTAACCCGAAATATTGCTGCATGGCGTCTACCAGAGGCTGTTCACCACTGCGCCACGGCCTGAGAGGCTGTTAAGATCTGCTTTGCAGAGCCGACATAGGAACTGGAAGCCGGTTGTGTTCGAGAAACTTGTTGAAGAGCGTATCCGGGCGGCGCAACAGTACGGTGACTTCGACGCGTTAGCCAGGCGCCGGAAAGCCGTTGCCCGCGGAGGAAGACGGCTTGGTGCCCGACGAGTTCAGATTGGCTTACCGGGTTTTGAAAAACGCCGGCTGCAGCCCACCGCAACTGGGTGTGCGCAAAGAGTTGACCAACCTGAACATGCTGCTCGCCAGCGTTACCGACGAGCACGAGGCCCGGCGGATCGGTCGGCGCATGAGTTTGTTGGCTGCGAGCCTTGGGTTGCGCCCGGATACGCCTTATTATGCTGCTTTGAGTGAACGTCCGCGAAAATGAGTGATGTCCACCTGGCGTTAACTTTGCTTGTCCTGCAAGGTTGATCCTTCGGTCCGGTATTTTTATGAGTTCAATCGGAAAACTGATCGTCTATTCGACCAAGCGCCGCAAACTGGCCGAGTACAAGCTCGGGGATCAGGTGTTTCTTATCGGCCGCGGCGAAAGCAACGATCTGACGATATCCGATCCGCTGGTCAGCTCGCACCACTGTAAGATTTCACCGACGATGCTGGAGCCGTTACTGGAGGACATGAACAGCACCAACGGGACTTACGTGAATTTCAAACGGGTCAAGAATCACGCGTTGAAAGATCAGGACATCATCATGTTCAAACATTTCCTGATCAAGTTCATGCAGGATCCGAACGTTACCATCGATCATCCCACCACCGAGATTCCCGAGGATACAATTACCAGTCTGGAGACGTGGTGGTCGCACCGCAACGACGACGAAGGCAAGGCGCAGATAAGCGTCACGGTGCACCAGAAAGGCGCCTAGCCTGGACAACTGTAAAGTTGACCGGCTGTCGGAATCTATTGAGACAAGGGTAACGCGCGGGCTACGGGAGGGCCGCTGACGGTGATCCGTTCGTTTGTTTGCGGAGCTGACCCCCGCCTTTAAATCACCACGGTATCGCTGTTTTTCCCAAGCGGCACGAGCGACTTGTTGGTAATCATTACACCGACGCCGTGTTCTGCGATGCGTGCCACGACGGCTTGCATGCAGAGCGCTTTCTGGCTTACACCGGACCCGCGGGCCAAGGGGAAATGCATTTCCAGCGTGGTGCCCACCGGCAGCTTTTCCTGTAAATCCGTTTCGATAAAAGCGCCGGAAGAGCACAGATCACGCAGTCGACAAGTCGCAACGAAGCTGTCATCGACGTACAAGTCGATGTGCTCGGCCGTCTCCTGGCGTTTTTCGGTACGCCGGTCGGAGCGGGCCATGATAACGGATTCTAGATTCAGCACGCCTGATGAACTCCGGTTAGTTTAGGCAGTAATAGCAAAACGGGTGCCAGCTGGCAAATCCCCTTATACCGTAGGCTAACGGCGGCAGTGTCAACTTCTGAAGTTGCCAACCGCTTCTCGTGCGCCAAGCTTCCGACGCCAAGCCGTTTGTCCGTGCGTCGGGAGTTCAGGTTGGATGCGGGCTCGCGATGGTGGATGATGTAGCGCATGAGCCTTCGGTGCAGAGGCCGAAAACTGGACAGAGGTCACGAGATGACAAACTATTCGCGCAATTTCGCTCAACTAGTGACGATATTGGTCGGTTTGTTCACTGCCACAGGGGCGGCCGCAGCCGATATTCATATCCGCGTGATAGACGCGGCCAAAAGCACGCCGCTGAACGACGCGGCCGTGTGCCTGGGCACGCCGGCGGACCCGGACCAGTTCGGTGCTCTGCGCACCGACATGCAAGGCAACGTGAGCTTCAGCGGCGTGCCGGCGACACCTCTGATGCTGACCGTTTCCCGGGATCAGTACCGTGGATACCGCGTGCAGCACGGCGCCAAGCGCTTCGACGTTGTTATCGAGGTGGGACTGCAAACCGGTGGCCTGGGCCCGACCTGCGATGCACCGCTGTCTGCCGGTACCGCCGAGCAGACACGACTTGCAATCAGCGAGTTCTCCATCAACGCTGGTCAGCGCGTCACCAACCGCCGCGATGTATCGATCGCCGCGCTCGTTGCAGGTGGGCCTACCCATTTCCGTGTAAGTGAGCGCGCCGACTTCAGCGATGCGGAGTGGCAACCTTTCGCATTGCCGGCGCGCTTTCAGCTGAGCCGCACGCGCGGTGCCAAGACCGTGTACTTCCAGGTCAGGCGCTTCCGCAGCAGCGGCGAAGCGAGCATGCAGAGCGTTTCGGAGATCGCACGCGCTGACATTGCGCTGCAGTAGCTGACTGTTTTCGAGTAACTGCCCTTCCCGCAGGGGGACGTAGGCAGCCAGCAGAATGGGAGTTAGCCGCCGCGGTCGTGCAGCAGCCCGGCAAGACGCTGAATTGCCGGGTCGCGTACTGCCAGCTCGTGCAGGGTGCTGGCGGTCTTCAGCACGTACTCCCGATTCTGTCCGCTCTTGCCCTGCGCGTCGCACACAACCGCCAGCGCCTTTGCCAGCGGCAGTCGGCCGGCATACTGGTCGTGGTTGCGATCCACCGTAAACGTCAGTGCCTGAACCGAACCTTCGGCTGTTTCGGCCCGCACCAGTCGCGGGGCGTATACGGGGGTCACCATTTCGCGGCCATACAGGTATTCCAACGTGGCTTCCCGGGCGCTGGCCGCGACCCGGTAGGCCATGCCCAGCACGGAGCCGCCGGCGTCCAGACCCAGCACCAGTCCGGGACTTTCCGGCCGGCCGCGGTGGTGCCACGACCAGACGCACAAAGACCGGTGGTAACCGAACACCCGGGCGCGCTGCTTTTCCAAGTACGCGAAGCCCGGCCGCCACAACAGCGAACCGTACCCGAAGACCCACAAATTCCCGGCCGGAAGTTGCACGAACGGTGCTCGTCAGGCGGAGGGCCGGTGAATCGCGACAACGCCCTCGCCGGAATATCGAAAGAACTGCTGTTGCTCGTCGCCGCGGAGATTGGCGAAGTTGAGGCAGAAACGAAACGGCTGATCCGTGCCGTTGACCGCCTGCAGCGAAACTTTCACCGATTTCCAGCTGCCGACCCTGTCGGTGGTGACACGGGTTTCAGTATCGCCTTCGGTGATCGCCATCACCTGGCTCGCGGGTCCGCCCACGTTGCGGAACTCCACTTCCACCCAGTCGTCCACAATCACGGTACTGCGGTGGATGAACTCGGGGCCGACTTCTTCGCCTTCCACGACCTGGATGCTGCCACCGGCGGCCGAGCTGGCGGTTTCATCCGGTGTCGGTTTCTGCACCGTGTTAAGGATCAGCTTGATCTGCAATCCAAGCTCTTCCTGGGTGCGCTCGAGCGCCTCCAGCCGTTGGGCGATCATGTTGCGCTGCAAAATACTGCCCACCATCATCCATAGCAGCAGCATCGGAACCAGCAGACCGGCAACGACGGCGCCCAGTCCGCCCAGCGACATGGTAGAAAAACTGGCGGCCTGTTCCAGGATCAGACCGCCGGTGACGAATGCCCAGAAAACGGTGAGTGCGCGCGCGATAACTGATATAGGCGTGTATTTCATGATTTCCGATTATCGGGAACGAGCGCTGTTTCGCAACCCTGTCACCACAATCCCAATTGCCCGCCAGCCGCTACCGGCACGTGAAATCGAGTACCGTCAAGCTGGCGGCGCGTGGCGTTCAGACCGAGTTTGCGGCACTGTGCGGCAAACCGTTGTGCCATCAGATCGGCGAATGGCCCGCGCCCGCGCATGCGTTGTCCCCATTGAGCGTCGTAGTCCTTGCCGCCATGCAATGATTGCACCACGCTCATCACGTGACGGGCCTTTAACGGGTAGTGCTGCTCCAGCCAGTCGCGAAACAGATCCTTGATCCCGTGCGGCAGGCGCAGGATGACGTAGCCGGCGGATTCCGCACCGGCCTGGGCGGCGGCCTCGAGCAGCGTTTCCATCTCTGGCTCGTTGAGCGCCGGGATCAGCGGCGCAAACAGCATTCCGACCGGGACGCCGGCATCGGCGAGTGCGCGCATGGCCGCCAGACGCCGTGGCGGTGCGGTAGCCCGCGGTTCCATGAGCCTGGCCAGATCCTTGTCCAGTGTGGTCACCGAGACCATCACGTGCACCAGATTGTGGTCTGCCATGTCCGCGAGAATATCCGTGTCCCGCTCAACCAGCGCGGACTTGGTCACGATATTCACCGGCTGGCGGAACTCGCGCATGATTTCCAGAAGTTGCCGGGTAATACCCAGTTTGCGTTCGCTTGGCTGGTAGGCGTCGGTGTTTACGCCGAGCGCGATCGGCTTGCAGCGGTAAGCGCGCGCGCTCAACTCCTCGTGCAGCAGCTTCGCCGCGTTTGGTTTGTGGAACAGCCGGGTCTCGAAATCCAGTCCGCAGGACAGTCCCAGGTACTCGTGCGAGGGTCTCGCAAAACAGTACACGCAACCGTGTTCGCAACCGCGATAGGGATTTATCGATTGTTCGAACGGGATGTCCGGCGAGTCGTTGCGGGAAATTATCGACCGGGCGTGGTCGGGCGTAAGCGTAGTTGCCGGCACCGACTGGTCGTAATCGTGGTCGTCGTCAAAAGCGACGTGCCGGTCCGCCTCGAAGCGAGCGTCGGGATTAGATAGAGCACCCCGTCCTTTGCGGTGATGTGTGTGGTGATCGGTCATGCTATCGGTACGAAACTTTTTCTGCTGATCGCGTAGGGCGCCTTTCATGTAAGAATAGCAGCATGCGTGAAGGTTGTTTGTTAACCCTGGCATTGATTGTGTGCGCAGCCGCGAGTGCCGACCATGATCGTGTGAAGGCTGCCGGCTGTTACATAGCCACCGAACGGGGTGTGGTGATGACCATAGGCCGGTTCAACGGTGAACTGCAATTGCCCGCCGGCACCCGTGAACCCGGGGAATCGCCCGCGTGTACAGCGCGTCGCGAGACACTCGAGGAAACCGGGCTGATAGTGCAGGTGGCGGAACGCGTCGGTGCGCGCAAAGGTGGACGTTTCGTGCTGTTCCGTTGTATTCCGGAAAAGCGGCTGGATGTGGCCGGCGACTTCAAGCCGTTGGATTTTTTCGAGATACGCGAGGTATTGGTGCTGAATCCGTCTACCTTGCTCGATGTCGATGGTGTGCGTATCGAAAGACCCTGGCGCTTTCCGCAGGATCGCCCCTTGCTCACAGCGTTGTTCAGCGCTGGCGAGCCGGCGGCGCCGGAGATTCGCGCCGGGCTTGACTGCGCCGGCGGGCAGCGCGATGCTGGTTAGCTAGGGCGTAAGTTTGACCTCTACGGTCGTGCCTTCGCCCTGCACGCTGTTGATGGCGAGGCTTCCACCATGCACTTCGGCGATGCGCCGGCACAGATACAGACCCAGACCGATGCCGCCACTGCCGCGATTGCGCGAGGAGTCGACGCGGTAAAATGGTTCGCTCACCTTGTCGATGTGCTGGGCGGGAATACCTTCCCCATGATCGCTTATCTGTAACGTCACACCCTCACCGGCAGCGTGCAGGTATACCTCCACGTTCTCTTCGCCGCCGTAGACCAGGGCATTTCTCAGAAGATTGCGCAGCAGCAGTTTCATGCGCGTCACGTCGAGTAGCAGCGCAGGGATCCGTCCGTCCACGCTGAGCGTAAAACGCCCGTGTTGCGCAGAAAAATCCTCCTGCAGCACGTCTTCGATCAGTGCCGCCAGGTCGCACGGCTCGCGCTGTAAAACGCTGTGCCGGGAACTCAACCGTTCGCCTTCCAGCAGATCCGCGACGATGCGTTCCATTTCGTCCAGATCGTCACGCAGCGATCGTGTGTCGGCAACGTCGAGCAGTTCCAGCGCCAGGCGCGCGCGGGTGATAGGCGAGCGCAGCTCATGGCTGATGGCGAACAGCAGCTGCCGTTTCGATTCCAGCATCTGTCCCACATCGCCCGCCATGGTGTTGACGGCGCTCGCCAGTTCGCCCAGCTCGTCGCTGCGGTTTGCCGGCACCCGGTACTCGAGCTCGCCCGCACCGATGCGCTGCACTCCGTCGTGCAGCAACCGGATCGGTGAAAACAAGCGGCGCACGGCGAGATAACAAAGCAGCAGGATGATCAGTGAACCAAATAGCATGTAGTGACGTGCGGGTGCGAACGCGAAGTCGTGATCGAACGGCGGCGTGGCGAAAACCACGGTGTAGCCGTCGCGCTCGCTGCGTACGTAGTAGCGCGGCTTGTGCCGCCAGGTGCGCGCGTGCCCCTGATCGTCGAAATCGAGATCCGCGATTTGCGGAAATTCCGGATGGGATGTCCATGTACCCGCCGGGCCATCCACCCGGATATCCAGCGGTGCGTCGCGTGTGAGTGCACGGGCACGTGCGCGATCAGGCGGCGTACCGAGTTCACCCAGCAGATAATCGACGTAAGTGCGCAGATGTCCGCGCACGAGTTGTCTGTACGGACGTTCTTCTTCGACCAGCGCGTCGCTGATTTGCTTGAGCGCGCCCAAAGCCATCGCGGTGACCAGAAAGATCAGCATCAGGCGCGCAAACAGCGATCGCCGCAAAGCGGTGAGTATGCGGTTCATGTCAGCGGTCGGGCGACGAAGCGATAACCTTTGCCCCAAATGGTTTTGATAAAGCGCTGCTGCTTGCTGTCGTCGCCGAGTTTCTGCCGTAATCGGCTGACCATGATGTCCACTGAGCGCGAAAATACCGTGGCGTCCAGGCCACGCAGATGATTCAGAATGTCGTCCCGGTTCAGGGTGCGCTGCCCGTTGCTTGCCAGCAACACGAGCAGCTCGAATTCCATGGTGGTGAGCTCCAGGGTCTGCTCTTCCAACGTCGCAGTATGTCTCGCTGCGTCGATACACAATCCTTCGAACCGCAGCGTATCGACGATCGCCGGCTCGGCCTCCGGGTACGCGCGGCGCAGGATATTTTTCACCCGCGCCACCAGTTCGCGCGGCTCGAACGGCTTGGGTAAATAGTCATCGGCGCCAAGTTCGAGACCGACGATGCGGTCCATCACATCGCCGCGTGCGGTCAACATTATGATCGGAACGTCGCTGGTCTTGCGGATCTCGCGGCATACGTCGAAGCCGTCCATCTCCGGCATCATCAAGTCCAGGATCACCAGGTCGGGGCGGGCCTGTGCGAACATACGCAGCCCCTCACGCGGGTGTTGCACGTGCTCGAGATGCAATTCGAATCGCGTAAAATATTCGCGCAGCAATGCGCCGAGGCGCCGGTCGTCGTCTATGAGCAATACGTTCCGCATGGCCGTGATCATAACCAATGGTCCGGCACGACGTCCGGTGCGGTTACATACTGTTACAACTTGTGGCCCTGAAACGATCTATGTGTCACCGGTTGCGGACGTAGTGGTCGCGACATGCCGCGGCAGTTTGTCGTTCGTGTCGAACCAGGCGATTTTCTCGGCGCAAAAGACGTGAAACTCCGGTTTGAACCGGTCTGGTTCGTCCAGGGTACTCAGGTAGATATGCGTCTCGCCGGGAAAACGGTCCGCGCGGTAAGTCAACGGTGTGCCGCACACCCTGCAGAAATCGCGAATCACGCCAGGTGAGGACGCATAACTCGCGACAGGTCCCGTGCGTTGGAAACGCTCACTGTCTACTCCGATGAACGTGGCGACCACGGCACCGGTGTTGCGCCGGCAGCTTTCGCAGTGGCAGTAGCCGCACCACAATGGCGGTTCCGCGAAACTGAAACGTACCTGCCCGCACAGGCAGTGACCGTTTGCAACTGAGTGACTCATGAGTTTTCATCCTCTGTGTTGCGCAGTGCCTCGCGCAGGATCGCCTCCACGTGCGTGACTATCGTGTTGATGAACCTGATGCCCGCGAAGCGGAAATGTGCGACATCGACGAACTCCGGGAATGCCAGGGGTAACTCGGTACAGGCAAGACACACCACCGCGGTGTCCCGGTCGCGCAGATTTTCCCGGCATATCTGCACAATCTGCTGCTGCGCGGTGTCGGTGTGTCCTTCGCAAAGCTCATCGTCGATCAGGTGGCCCAATCGGTCGATGCTCTCGTCCGCTGGCGGGGGTAGCGCGGTAACTCCGCGTTTCTGCAGGGCGCGGGGATAGGCCTGATGACGCATGGTAACCGGTGTGCCGAGTACCAGCGCTTCGCTGGAAAGTGCCTCGGCCTGCTCCGCTGTCGCATCGAGTATGCTGACCAGTGGAAAGTCCAGGCCCTGTCGAATACCTTCCATACGGGTATGCGGCGTGTTACTGGCGATCGCGCCGAACTCGGCACCCGCTCTCGCGAGGCGCTGGAAGGATTCGCGGAATACCGCGTCATAGTCCACCCAGGAGGTTTCGTCGCCGTCACGGCCGTGCAACTTCCGGGTGGCGTTGATGTTCAACGAATCGATAATCAGATGTGGCGTCGGGAAGGGCGGTTCACTGCCCCGCTGCTCGAAATGTGCGTTGGCGCGGGAACACAAAAGCCGGTAGTAGTTAGCCGTCGAGGGCCAGGCGAGGCCGCCTATCAGGCCGATCGTTTTCATCTCAATCCATCAGTGAGTCGTTGCGCGCGCGCCGGCGTTCAGCCTCGATGTGCGCGTCGGTGACCTTGCCGTAGAGTTCGCGGCTGCGATGTACGCTGCCGATCATAGCGGGCTTCTCGGCGAACGACATGATCAGCAACAGCCGGTCGGCAGCACCGGTATTCTCGGTAACCCGATGCAGGGATAACCGTCCCAGAAACAGCTGCAGATCGCCCGGCTGCAGGTCGTCGCAGGACATCAATTGATAACAGTGCGTGAAATCTTCCGTTACCCAGCTGTCCAGGTACTCGAGCCCGGGTGGGAGCATGCGGCCGCGAGAGTGAGCGCGCTGATACACTTCGCGCATCTTGCCCTTCTTGAATGTCGATCACCAGGTACAGCATTGTCTATTCCGCGACAGCCTGCATTGGTGCGTGTCTATTTGCCGGGCGCACGAAACAGCATGGCGAGCGGCAGTATCAACATGCAGACTCCGGCCGCGAGCGCGGTTTTGTCCGCATGCCTGGACAATTGCAGAGCGTGGTTTACTTCGACGGGAAAGCGCCGGATGATTTCCTCGACGGTCGACTTCTCCGCATCGGTTAGTGTGCCGGCCGCGATCTGCTCTGCGATCGGCGTAAAAAAGGCTGTCTCGTACGGTGCGTAATCCAGTGTCGCCAATCCGTGTCCCGTTATGGCGACGATTGCCAGCGCAAAGGCGAACTGCCCGATGGCAAGGATGCGAACGGTCAAGGGTAGTCGATTGAGATGCTGCATTGAACTCACCATCGGTCTTGTTGGAAAAGGACGGTGCTGGTGCTGCCAGTATCCAGCGGCCACCGCGCCTGCTCGTGTTGCCAGGTGATTTGAAATTCAATCTCCTCGCCGTCGTCGTCGCGCTCGTGTTCGATGTTGTACACGGCCCTGACGGGCATGTAGATTCGCTCGCCGGCTATCTGGATTTCCAACTTCTCGTCGTTCTCCAAAGCATCCGCCAGACGTCTGAGTTTGGCCACAAACTCTGATTTCGCATAGTCCTTTTCGATGTCTCTAGTGCTTTTTGCGCTCATTCCTCACTCCTTTTTGTGAACCGCCAGATATTCAATAGTACTCGGCAATGCACTCATCCAGCAGATCCGGCCGGCGCACAAACTGTGCGCACCGCTCTCCATGAGTTCCTGTGCCGAGCCATAAACCCACAGTACCCCGATCGCCAGCACCCCGTTGTCGAGCGCTCCGATTACATCATGCCGGCAGTCGCCGATCATGGCGGCCGGATGCGCGGGGATTTTCCCCTCGCGCAGTACAAGACCGATCAGATCTGTCTTGTCTGCACGTGTGCCGTCCCGTTTACTTCCGTAGGCAGCGCTGAAAAATCCGCGCAACTCGAAATGCGCGACGATCTTGCGAGCGTAAACCGTTGGTTTTGAGGTCACAACGTACATTTTTTCACAACGCGAACTCAGCGTGGTCAATGCAGACTCGATGCCCGGATACAGGTGATTTTCGTATAAACCGGTACTCGCAAAGCGTTCACGATAGTAAGTGACTGCGCGGGCTGCCGCCCGCTGCGAGCCCAGCAGCTCGACGAACGAATCGTGCAACGGCGGGCCGATGTATTTAACCAGCGCCTCGTCGGGCGGCGGCTCGTGTCCGAGCTTCGCCAGCGCATACTGAATACACGCCGTGATACCGGCGTTCGGGTCCGTAAGCGTGCCCTCGAGATCGAAGAACAAATGCATGCCCCTGGTCCAGGTGTCACGCGCTACGCGTTTGGAGTTGAAGTGCCGCCGATCAGGCCGTGCGCCGTCTCAATCACCTGCGTGACGGCTTCGCCTGCCGGGCGAGATACCAGCTTGCCGAAGCTGTATACGGCGACCAGTTTGCCGCGGCCTTCGCCAAAGCCCAGCGCGTTCTCCTCGCAGTACTCACGCAGCAGCCGGCCGATGAAGTCGATTCTATATTGCGATTTGAGCGTCACTTCGACAAACGCGTTGAGCGTCGACTGCGTCGCCGCTTCGCTGAAATCCGCAGCCTGCAATGCGGGTTTTAGCTTGGCGATTTCAGCCTTATCGAACCCAGCTTGCCGGTACACGCTGAAGATATGGAATATTCTGGATTTAATCATGGGCGGGACGGTTGGCGATGTCCGTGTTGCGGGTCAAATGATCTGAGGTTCGAATTCCAGCTCGATGCCGAATCGATCTAACACGTCCTGGCGCGCGCGGTCGGCAAGCGCAAGCAGTTCCGCGCCGCTGGCATGTCCGTGATTCACCAGGACCAGCGCGTGTCTGTCGTAGAATCCCGCATCACCCTGCCGCCGTCCCTTCCAGCCGCATTGCTCGAGCAACCAGGCCGCCGGTATTTTGTAGTCTCCGTTGGCTTGCGGGTAAGCGGGCAGTTGCGAGTGCCGACGGCGTAGCGAGGTAAGGCGCGCGTCCGAAAGCACGGGATTCTTGAAAAAGCTGCCAGCGTTTCCCAGCTTGTCAGGATCCGGAAGTTTGGCGCGGCGCAGCTGACACACGGCCTGACTGATACTGTGCGCGTTCGGTTCGGTGATGTCGTTGTCGCGCAACGCCTGCCGCACACCATGGTAATCCGTCACGTAGCGAGGCGTGTGCGGTAAGCGCACGGTGATGGCGGTGATAATGTAATTTGCACGCTCACCGCGTTTGAAGACGCTTTCGCGATAACTGAATTTGCAGGCGTTTTTGTCGAATGTGCGCGCTTCACCCGACACCGTGTGCACCGCTTCCACACAATGCAGAACATCGCTTAATTCCACGCCGTACGCGCCGATGTTCTGGATCGGTGCCCCGCCTACGGTGCCCGGAATCAACGACAGATTCTCCAACCCCGCGTAACCGTGTTCGATGGTCCAAACGACGAACGTGTGCCAGTCTTCGCCGGCAGCGGCGCGCAGATACACGGCTCCCGTATCACTGCGCACGGTTTCCATGCCGCGCAGCGCGACGCGGGCGACCACGCCGTCGAAATCGCCGCGCAGCAGAAGATTGCTGCCACCGCCGAGTATCATGCGAGGCACGTGACGAAAGCGGGCGTCGGCGATGAACTCGTCGACATCGGAGAGGGACTGCAACTGCACCAGAAAGCGACAGCGTGCCGCTACCCGCAAGGTGTTGTAAGGTTCGAGCGAAGCGTTTTCCTCGATACGCATCGGCGGCCCTCAGTGTTGCGTAAGAAAATCGCGCACAATGTTGGCGACCGGTTGAGCATCCTGCAGATGAACATGATGACCGCCGTCGACGTTGCGAATCTGCAGTTGCGGCACAAATTGGTAGCGGTTTTCGATCTCCGGGCGCCGAACCGGCAGTCCGCGTGCAGCACGCACCAGCAGAGCGGGCGCTTCGATCGCGCGCAGATACCCGATAATCTGTTGCTCGCTCAGATAATAAGGAGACTTGATGCGCAGCCTGGGATCCGAGCGCCAGGTATATCCGCCTTCACATTCACGCGTGCCACGCCGGCTCAGGATCATTGCGGAGTCGAAATCGAAATCGCTCACCTGCTGCCTGGCCCGCGCGGCTTCCTCGAGGCTGGTATACACCGGCAGGCGTTTGTCTGCCAACGCGCGCATTTCACTGATCGCTTGCGACAATTGAGCCGGTGCGGCAGCGGGTTCCGCGGAAAACGGTCCGAACCCCTCCAGCAAAGTCAGGCAACTGATCCGTTCCGGGATCGTAGCGGCTACGAAGCTCGCAACGTTGGCGCCCAGGGAATGCCCCACCAGGGCGAACCGGTTGAGTTCGAGCGCATCGACCGCGTTCACGGTGTCAGCGACAAAATCGAGAAAGTGGTAGGGCGTGCCCGGGGGGCGGTGCTCGGAATGGCCGTGACCCGGAAAATCCAGCGCGACGATACGCCACGCCTTGAGTAGCGGTGCGAGGCGGTCGAAAGTTGCGGCGTTGTCCAGCCAACCGTGCAGCGCAATCACGCATGGTGCGTCCACTGCTCCCCACGCACGTGCGCTCAGCGTGAGAGCGCCGCTTCGCAGGGTTATCTCCTCAGCGTTGGGCATTGGCATCAACGGGTCAAAGCCGACATTACACCAGAATCCAGGGTGTTCTGTTTGGACAATATTATTTAACCCCGTTGCCAGAGTCGCGGCGTTTACCCCTGAACACTGGACGCCGGCTCTAGTATCGACAGGAGCTAAATCATGTATCGAGTTCTGTTTGCAGCCATGTTCGCGAGCGCCGTCATTGCTGCGCCGAACCTGGCGGTTGCCCATTCCGCGCAACGATTCGTCGAACTGAGTGTCATCGACGACTCCGGGCGCACTTTAAAAACCTATCCTGCTGCCAGCGAAGCACACGATCTGCTGCGGACTTATCTGCAGGCCGAACCCGGCGCACGTTATCGCCTGCGTTTGCACAATCCGAACGGCGAGCGCATCGGCGTAGTCGTGGCGGTCGACGGCCGCAACATCATCTCTGGGCAGCGCTCGGAGCTTGCCGCCGGAGAGGCAATGTATGTGATCGGTGCCCACCGCACACAGATTTTCTCCGGATGGCGCACGGATTCTGATCATGTGCAGGCGTTCTATTTCACCGATAAGGAGGACAGCTACGCCGGGGCATGGGGCGATTACAGTGCCATGGGCACTATAGCGGTGGCGGTTTTTCGGGAACAACGTGCCGTGCACGACTACGCCCAACGCGATGAGGCGCCAGTGCACAATGCACCTTCTGCCGAATCCTCCGGCGCGCCGTCCGGGCACCGCGAGCGTAAATCCCGCACCCTCGACGAGCAACAGGCCGGCACGGGGTTTGGCGAACGGCGATGGTCGCAGAGCAGGCGTGTGCGCTTTGCCGCCGTCGAGCGTGCAGTGTTTCGCCAGGTTGTCAAATATGAATGGCGCAGTTCGTTATGCCGGCGCGGGATCACCGCCTGCGGAGAGGGTAACCGGTTGTGGCCGGAGTTGGGGTATGCGCCCTATCCGCCGGGTTACACCAGACCGCGCTGGTGAGCAGTATGTAATCGGTCTATGCTGCGGCCTGCAGAAGGGCAACGCATCGGGAGACAGGCATATGCATGCTAAACGCATCGGTCTTTGTGCCGCACTACTGTCGGCGGGGTTGTTTGCCAAGGTGACGGCGGGTTCGCTGGATGCGGCGCCGCATCGTTCTCTGTCGCCCGAACAGGTGGTGCGCTGCCAGATGGAGGCGTTGCGCAGCAATGACAACG
>JAOTYY010000152.1 GCA_029861595.1 Gammaproteobacteria bacterium | reverse complement strand
AGCAGGACAGCAGCAGTGTGAGCCGCCGGCCGAACCGATCGGAGAAGTAACCGGATGGTACTTCCAGCGCAACGATGGTGGTGTAGTAAGCGGCCTCCAGCAGCAGCACCTCGTGTAACGCCACACGCTCGCTGAAATACAGGAAAAAGACCGGCAGCCAGGCCATGGCATCGATGCAGGCCCGAAACCACGGGAACAGACGCACGTTGCGCGTTAGCGAAGGAGTCGCCTGGAGCGCTTTACTTCTAATTTTTCAATATGTTAGGAGTGTCGCGGCACCGACTGCCGGCGAGCGACGATGATTCAGTCCTGCGGGTCTTCCTGGTCGTTGCCATCTACGACGCGGTGTATTCTGGTGCTCGTGAGCTCGTTGGCGTCTTGTTCGTAGCCGCTGCGTTCACCTCCTTCCTCGTCGCCATTCGCACCGGACGGCTTGGTCATTTCAGCATCCGCGAAAGGCTCCGAGACATGCGGCCACTGCCCGTTCTGGCTATAGCCGGCCAGTTCCTCGGGTACGTCTATGGAGGCTATGTAGACCCGCCGCGTATGGCGGTCGTCTGTATCCTCGATGAGCACACCCTGCAGAAATGCACCTTGCGGCAGAACATGCCATTGCGGATTGCCCTCGGCATCGGACAACTGGAAACGCGCCACGAACAACTTCACCCAGCGCGGGGCGTACATCGCCCAATCACCGTTCTTGATGGTATTGATCGGTACGCTCGGTATCAGTTCGCTGTCGCCTGGCTCACCTTCCTTGCGCCCCCACAGTACCAGTTCGTCACGGCCGGAGCGTTTGCGCACCGGCAGCAGGGCGCGCGACGAACTGTCGAACGCTGAACCGATGGACATCCCGGCGAAAATGAAACCGACTCTTTCACACACAACAGCTTGCCGCTTGTTATACCGACATATTTTTACCACAAATGCGGTGTTGATGAATTCTGTGACGCATATTCCGTTCCAATTTGCAGGTCTGACAGTATAATTTGGCGCCGTTCTGTGCAAAGGCACAGGGATATTTACAACCGCTCGATCCAGGAAACCGGAAAAATCGCCTCCGTCCGTCTTGGCAAAACAACCTGGGTAGGCCGGCCGTCGCGGCTCGCTGCTGCAGCGAGAGCGTGCCGCGTGCGTATGTCGGCGCCCGCAGAGATGCCGCGATGAACGAAATCGCCAACGTAGACAACAGCCGCGAGCATTTGCTGATAGCCGATCACTCGACGATCATGCGCCGAGCATTGGTCAAAATCCTCGACGGTGAATTTCAACTCAGCGAAGCCGCTACTGCCGCGGAAGCCTGGCAGTTGCTCCAGGAACACACCGTGCACGCGGTGCTGATGGGGCTCAACCTCACCGATCTGCGCGAGTACGGATTGCTGGAGCGCATCCGCGATGCCCGGGTGGCCGAGATACGCCACACCCCGGTCGCCATAGTGGCTGAGGATTCGCCGCGCGAACGCGAGCGTGCCGAAGAGTTCGGCGCGAGCGCATTTTTCCCGAAACCCTTCGACGGCGCCGCGCTGAAGCTGCAGATGCGCACCCTGCTGGAATCCGGCGGCGTGCCGGACCTCGAGGAGCGGGAACGCCAGGAACGCGAAGCGACCATGGTGGACCCTCTCACCGGGTTGCCGAATCGCAGTTACTTCTTTTACCGCGGGCCGAAGGAACTGTCGTTTGCACAACGCCACAATAAGGAAATGGCGGTGCTCCTGGTGCAGATGGACCACGTGGAAACCCTGATCAGCGAACATGGACGCTCGGTGGTCAAACAGCTGTTGAAGAAACTCGCCAAGTACATCAAAGCCGCGGTACGCACCGAGGATACGATATCCCGGGTAGGTGCGCGGCGCTTTGCGGTAATCGCGCCGACCACGAGCGAATTCGGCGCCAAGGAGTTGGCCGATCGGGTGATGAATAAAGTCCGCACCACGGTGTTCAACTACACCAACAAGCAGGTGTCATTTTCCGTGAGCATGGGTCTCGCTGCACCGCGCGTCCACAGCATGGAGACGTTTGACGAAATCGTCGACCTGTGCGCGCAGCGCCTGGACATGGCGGTGTGGGCAGGTGGCAACCGCCTGGTGTTTGGTGATCAGCCACCGGAACCGATCGACGACTCGGAACGCGAGCTGGACAGCGACGCGGACCTGGGTGTCGATATCGATCTTGCCGACGATACCGGCGTATACACGGCGGTACGCCCGGCAATAAGCACCCTAGCCGAACTCGCCGCCAACGAAGTAGTGACGGGGACACATCCGCCGGAAGGCGCACCGGCGCTGGAAGTCGCGATGTGGCTGCTGGAAAACGGTCAGTCGGACAAGCTGCGCCCGCACTACCGGCTGCTGCTGGAAGAAATTCTGCCGCTGCTGGAGCATGCCAACGGCGCCATGGATCTCGATATCGACGAAGCGCTCGCCAAGCTGCGCGCCAAGCTCAAGTAATTCCGCGCTCACGCCTCTGCCCGCCTATGGCAAATGTTTACGCGACAGGTAGTCGACGGTACGCATTTCGCGCAGGCGGCTAGCCGTACGAGTGAATTCGAAAACCAGGCTCTCGCCGGTGTAGAGCATTTCCGGTTCCGCCGCCGCCGAAGCAACCAATTTCACGTTACGGTCGTAGAATTCGTCGATCATGGTCACGAAGCGACGTGCCTGATCGTTATCGCGTTCGCTCATGCAAGGCACGTTGGCGACAATGACGGTATGAAAGAGCGTTGCGATCTCGATGTAGTCGTCCTTGGAACGCGGACCGTCGCACAATTGCAGAAACTCGAACCATACGACGCCCTCGGCGCAGCGCACGATCGGAATCGCCCGCTCATTTATGATGATGTCGGTACCACCGAAGCGTTGAATTGCGGCCATCTCGTCGAAGTTCTTCACCAGGCAGGCACGCGCCGCCGCATCCAGTGGTGAGTGATAGATTTCCGCACTGCGCAGCGTGCGCAACCGGTAATCCGTATCGCCGGCCAGCTCGAATACCAGCGTATGCTGTTCGAGCAGGCGGATCGCCGGCGTGAACCGGTCCCGCTGCAAGCCGTTTTTGTACAGTTCCCGAGGCGGCGAGTTCGACGTGGTCACCAGAATGATACCGCGCTCGAAAAGCGCGCTCAACAAACCATGGATCAACATCGCGTCGGTTATGTCGACGATGTGCATCTCGTCCAGGAACAGCACCCGCGTGCGCTCCGCGAAGCGTTCGCCCACCAGTTGCAGCGGGTTCTCCATGTTTTTCAGTTTGGCCAGTTCGCTGTGCACCTGGCGCATGAAGCGGTGAAAGTGCAGGCGCAGCTTTTTGTTGATCGGCAACACGTCGTACAGCAGATCGGTGAGGTGCGTCTTGCCGCGACCCACGCCGCCCCACAGATACAAACCCCGCACTGAGTGGTTGCGTTTGCCGAGAAGCCTCGCCAGCACCCCCGCGCTTGCCGTTTCCGAATCGCAAAGCGCGTCATAGAGTTTTCGCAATTGCCTGATGGCATCGCGCTGCGCGGCGTCGGCCATGAAGCCCGAGGCTACGATCGCGTGTTGCAGGGGATGGCGCGCCATGGTGCGCGCGATTCTCGTTCAGCCACTCTGGCAAGGCAAGGTAAACTAGAAGCCCGCATATCGAATCGGGATGAATGTCGATGCACAATGATCATACACCGGAAGAACTGCAAGAAGCGGTGCGCGAAATCATCGTCGAGCGCATTCCGTTCAACCGCATGCTGGGCGTTGAACTCGAGGAGTGCGACACCGAACACGCTGTAGTGCGCCTCGACATGCGGCCCGAGTTCGTCGGCAACTATGTGCGCGGCGTCATGCACGGCGGCGTTATTTCCAGTGTGCTGGACGTGACCGGCGGACTGGTTGCGCTGCTGGGTGTCATCGAACGCACCCGCAGCGGTAAGCTGGCGGAGAAGCTTGCCCGTTTCGAGCGCCTCGGGACCATCGACCTGCGGGTCGATTTCCTGCGCCCCGGCGACGGCGACTACTATCTCGCCAAAGGTTATCTGCTGCGTACGGGCAGCCGAGTCGCGGTGACACGCATGGAGTTGCACAACGACGCGGGCGTGCTGATAGCTGTGGGCACAGGCGCATATGTGGTCTCGTGACGAGCCCGCATGCTGCACGAAGGCGGTAAAATAATCGACTTTCAATCGATAGATCTGGACATTCTATGGAAATTTTCGACAGTGGAGGGACGCCACTTCGCACCTATTCACTTTACTCCGAACATCCCTGTCCTCCGCCCCTGCGGGGCCAGCTACCGCTGTTCAAATTGTTCCCGGCAATTTAGTCAGGGGAGATCTGGCATTGTATATTGAACAATCCCCCTTGAATCGTAGCCATGGCTATGCTCATGCGGGCGATCTGTCTTTGTGCCGCGAGAAGGGAGCGGCCAATCTACTTAGCCAGATTTCCCCTGAGAAGCCACTAAATCGTATGGAACGATTTGAACAGCGAGTAACTGGCCCGAAGGGCGGAGGGCAGGAATGCCTGGAGCTATCCTTCGTGCAGCGTGCAGGCTAGTATCGCGAGCGCCGTGCTGCTCGGTGCCAGCGGCGGGTTGTCGCCTGGCCCGCTGCTCATGCTGCTGATAGCGGAAACTCTGCGTCACGGGTTGCGCGCCGGGTTGATGGTTTCAATCGCTCCGTTGTTGTCGGATATGCCAATCGTCATCCTGAGTTTCATCGTGCTTGCGCAGCTTGCCGATATGCGCCTGGTAATGGGGGGTATATCTTTTGCCGGTGCGTTGCTGCTGTTCTATCTGGGGCTCGGCAACCTGCACTATCGAGAAATGCCCGAGCGGCCGCAAGCGACACCGGGACGCTCGTTGCGCAAAGCGGTAATGATAAATTTCCTCAATCCCAACCCCTATCTTTTCTGGCTGTTACTCGGCGCCCCCACCGTTATTGATGCGTGGCAGCGCAGCGTCGGTGAGGCGCTGACATTCATCTGCTTGTTTTACGTGCTGCTGGTCGGCAGCAAAATGCTCACGGCTTTGGCGGTGTTCCGCTCCCGTGCGCTATTGCAGGGACGCGCCTATCTGTGGACGGTTCGCGGCCTTGGCGCATTGCTGGTGGCGTATGCGGCGACATTCGCCTACGACGGAGCACTAGCGTTCGGCTGGATCTGAGGGGCTCAGTCGCGGCGCAGTTTGGCATCCAGCGCTATCGGCGTCGGGTAACGCAGCACGATCCAGTACGAGGAAACGATGAACGTAACGATAGTCGCCGCTTTGATCAGCGACGCCGCGTTCGCGCCGATCAGCTGAGAGTTGGCAGCGACCACCGCTATCAGCAGGGAGAATTCGCTTATCTGGCCAAGGCGTACGCCGATTTCGCCCGCCAGCCGCTCTGTCTCGTGCTCACGACGTAACAGAACTTTGAACAGGTACGGCTTGATCAGGACGGCAACCCCTGCAATTACCAGCGTGGCCAGCGCGACATCCTGCAGGGTGCGCATGTCGAAGCTCGCGCCCAGCGCGAAAAAAAACATGATGAGAAAAAAATCGCGCAACGGTTTGAGACTTTCCGCGATAAAGCGCGCGATCGGGTTGGTCGCCAGTGCGACACCGGCCATGAACGCGCCGATTTCCCTGGACAGGCCGAACAGTTCTGCGACTTCCGCGACACCCAGGCACCAGCCGATGGTGAGTAAAAACACGTACTCGCGAATCTGGTCGAAACGCATGAACAACCGCATCAGTACGTGTTTTGCGATCAGGTAGACGACCGTGAACATCAGCGGCAACATGACCACCAGCATCACCATGTTGGCGACTGTGTTGCCGGTACCGCCGGCACCTTGCAACAGCAGCAAAATGAACACCGCGATTACGTCCTGAAGCAACAGGATGCTGACGATTATCTCCCCCATGCGCTGGTGATGCAGAGCGGTTGTCGGCAGCAGCTTCAGCCCGATGATGGTGCTGGAGAACATCATTGCCGCGCCGATCAGCAGACACTCCAGCAGCGTGTACTCGAACAGCGCGCTGATCGCTACGCCAAGCCCCCCGAAAGTCAGACAACTTACCGCTGTCACCACCACCGCCTCTTTGAAGACACGATGCAGATCGGCGGGCTCCAGGCTAAGGCCGAGGAGGAACAACAGGAAGATGATGCCGATGTTGGCAACGTCAGCGATTACCGCCTGGTCGCTCACCAGTCCGAATCCCCACGGGCCCAGGCACAATCCCAGAACGATGTAGCCGACCGGCAGGGCCTGGCGCGCATACAGCGCCAGCGTGGCGATCACCGCGGCGCCAGTGAATATCAGGAACATCGAATGAATAATGGAATCGCTGGCCGGCATTCCGAACCTCTTGGCTGGAGGGGCTGCGCGGGGTCTGCGTGCCGGCGCGTTGGCGCGCTGCGCAACTTGCGCATTATGACACAGCAGCGTATTGGGGCGGTGGCCGCTGTGTCATAATCGGGCGCCAAACACCACGGAACCACTGTATGGACAGCGGACCGCAATCGATTCGCCGCGCGGACTATTCCCCGCCCGCGTACCTGATCGATACCGTCGACCTGCGTTTCGAACTCGACCCGCAACTCACACGCGTTCGCGCGCGCCTGCAAGTGCGCCGCAATCCAGATGCTGACTCTCCTGAGCGTATCGTGTTGCACGGCGCGGGCCTGACCTTGCATGAGGTGTGTATCGATGGGACTGCACTCGAGCCGCACGAGTACCAGTGCGTCGGAGAAGAGCTGCATATCCTGCGTGCGCCTCTGGACTGTGTGGTGGAAACACTGACTTCACACAGTCCGGCCGCCAACACACGCCTGGAAGGTTTGTATGTTTCGAGCGGCAATTTCTGCACGCAATGTGAACCGCAGGGCTTCAGGCGCATCACTTATTACGTTGACAGGCCTGACGTGCTGGCGCGTTTTACCACTACCATCGTGGCCGAGCGTGAGGCGTATCCGGTGCTGCTCAGCAACGGCAACCCGGTGGCGGAAGGCAGTGACGACGCGGGGCGGCACTGGGTCACCTGGGAAGATCCTTATCCCAAACCGAGCTATCTGTTCGCGTTGGTGGCGGGCGACCTGACGTGCGTGCATGACCGGTTCGCAACGGCCAGCGGCCGCGACGTTGCACTGCGCATCTACGTGCAATCTCACAATGCCGATAAATGTGCTCACGCCATGCAGGCGTTGAAAAAAGCCATGCAATGGGACGAGACGGTGTACGGCTTGGAGTACGATCTGGACATTTACATGATCGTCGCGGTAGACGATTTCAATATGGGAGCGATGGAAAACAAAGGCCTCAACGTGTTCAATTCGAAATACGTGCTGGCTGATCCGGGCACCGCCACCGACGATGATTTTCAGGCCGTGGAAGGCGTCATCGCCCATGAGTACTTCCACAACTGGACCGGCAATCGCGTCACGCTGCGCGACTGGTTTCAACTCAGCCTCAAAGAAGGTCTGACGGTGTTTCGCGACCAGGAATTCAGCGCCGATGTTTCCGCGCGCGCGATCAAACGTATCGAGGACGTGCGGTTGCTGCGGCAACGGCAGTTTGCCGAAGACGCTGGACCGATGGCCCATCCAGTACGTCCCGACAGCTACGTGGAAATCAACAATTTCTACACGCTGACGGTGTATGAAAAAGGTGCCGAAGTCATCCGCATGCTGCACACGCTGCTGGGCGAGTCCGATTACCAGCGCGGCATGGCCCTGTACTTCGAACGCTTCGACGGCGAGGCAGTCACTTGCGACGATTTCGTGCAGGCGATGGAAGACGCATCGGGCTGCGATCTGCAACAGTTCCGGCGCTGGTACTCTCAGGCCGGCACACCGCAGGTTTCAGCGAGCGCGGAATACGCGGACGGAAGATACTGTCTGACGCTTCGCCAGCACACGCCGCCGACGCCCGGACAACAGGATAAGCTGCCACTGCACATCCCGGTTCGTGCAGCGTTGCTGGACAGCGCCGGCGATCCATTGCCGCTGCAGTTGCGGGGTGACAATCGCGCCGCCGGTGACGAGCTGGTACTGGAACTGCGCGAGACCGAACAGACGTTCGAGTTTGAGCGATTGAGCGAGGCGCCCGTAGCATCGTTGCTGCGCGGCTTCTCCGCGCCAGTTAAGCTCGATACCGGTCACAGCGACACCGAGCTTGCGTTTCTCATGGGCCACGACACCGATTCGTTCAATCGCTGGGACGCGGCACAGGATCTGGCCCTGCGTGTCGTCACCCAGCTGCTGGAAGGGAAAGAGGCCGCGTTGGCGGAACCGTTCCTGGACGCAGTAGGTGATACGCTGCGCAGCGATCTCGATCCCGGCTTGCGCGCTGAAACGCTGCGCCTGCCGTCCGAAGACTACATAGGCGAGACGCTGGAGACGATCGACGTCGACGGCGTACACGCCGCGCGCGAAGCGCTGTTGCAACTGATGGGCGAGCGCTGGGCAGGTGAATGGAAGGCGCTGTACACGACTTTCCGTGAACGCGGCGGCTATTCGTTGGAGCCGGATGCTATTGGCCGCCGCCGGCTGAAAAACCTCGCGCTGGACTATTTGTGCCGTGTTGGCAGCGAAGGACTCGCGCTGGCGACCGCGCAGTTTCAAAAAGCGGACAACATGACCGATGAGTTTGCCGCCCTGCGCGTGCTGGTCGAGGCGGGTGGAGGGGTGCGCGAACAACCGCTGGATGCATTTTACAGCAAGTGGCATGACAATCCGCTGGTGATCGACAAATGGTTTACGATTCAGGCGCTGTCCCGGGAACCGGACACGCTGGAGCAAGTCAAACAACTGCGCCGGCACGAAGCATTCGATTTGCGCAACCCGAACCGGGTGCGGGCGCTGCTGGGTGCGTTTTCGGCCGGAAACCCGGTACGCTTCCACGCTCCCGACGGAAGTGGTTACGTGCTTCTTGCCGACGCAGTGCTGGAGTTGGACGAGCGCAATCCGCAGATTGCGGCGCGGCTGGCGTCTGCGTTTACGCGCTGGCGCCGCTATGACGAACGGCGCCGAGAACTGATGCGCAATCAGCTGCAGCGCATCTCCGACCGGCCGGCACTCTCTCGCGATGTGAACGAAATCGTAAACCGGTCTTTGAACACAGCCAACACGTAAAGGAGGAATGACATGCGTTACCTTACAGGTTTTTTGATATTAATATTTGCCGCCGGCGCCGCCGCGCAAAGCGGTTTGCGCAATGTGCAAAGCAAACACGACGTGGCCGCTACCGCAGACAAACTGGAAACGGTGCTGCGTAACAAGGGTATGAACGTATTTGCGCGCATCGATCACGCCGCCGGCGCACGCAAGGCGGGCCTGGAACTGCCGCCGACCGAACTGGTTATTTTCGGCAATCCCAAAGTCGGCACACCGCTGATGCAGTGCTCGCGCAGCGTGGCGATCGACTTGCCGCAGAAGGCGCTGATCTGGCAGGACGACGCCGGCAAAGTCTGGCTGACCTACAACGACCCGGGCTATCTGGCGCAACGCCACGCCACGGGCGAATGCAACGGGGTGATCAAGAAAGTCAGCGGCGCGCTGGCAAATTTCGCCAAGGCTGCGACTGAATAGCAGATTTCAGACATCGGATCGTAGAACGAATCCCCTCATCCCAACCCTTCTCCCCAAGGAGAAGGGCTTTCTTCTTCTCCTCCTCTCCCCTGGGAGAGGGGTCGGGTGTGAGGGCTCTTCGTCGTAGGGAACTACAGAGCGACGGCGTCGACGATGGCGTCGGCAATGTCATCGCCGTTTTCGTCGATTTCCAGTCGATAGAAACCGCCGCCCTGCGGCACGACCGTCACGGACGACGCGGCGCCTTCAATCAGCATCTCGCCGCCATCGAAATGTTCGCCGCGCACCCCGGTTAAACGCTGCGGCGCCGTGACCTGTGCCGAACCGTTCGGGAAACGCAACTGCACGTCGAATCGCAGTTGCCGCGAGAACGAGAACGTATCGATCTGTCCCACGGCGTAGAAGGAACTGCTGCCCTGGGTGACCGTCAGATCGTCGATGCGGTAAACAATATCGCCAGCAATAGTATAGATCGCCGCGCCAACTACACTGGAGTCGTCGATCAACAGATGCTCCAAGCCGACGTTCATCCAGCGCACGCGCGAACCGCCACCGGTTGATCCCACCGCTTCACGGCCGCTTTTGGTGTAGCCGTCTTCCAGACAATCGGTGTAATCGACCACCGTATCGCTGGTGGCCGGGGGTGAGATCACGTTACCGGAGGGCGTGGTGATGGTATCGGTTGAGCCCGAGCCTGTGGGCGTGACAGTCAGCACACCGGAATCGCAGGGAGCGGGCCCACCCGTGTTGACGCCGTAGTGGCCGGAACTGGACAGCAGGCTTTCGCCGATCACTGCTACCGTCAGTGCCGCCTTCGCCAGGGTTTGCGCGTTGCCGCTGGTGACGGCGAGAGGACCAGTAGTGGTACCACCGCCACCGCCGCCGTTATCACCACCGCTGGCGCCGCCGCAACCCGCAAGCAGGCCAAGGCAGGCGAGGCCCAGTGACGAGACCACCGCAGGCGACTGGTAGGGCTTGATGCAATGCTTAGTCATCGGCGCAAAGTTTCCAGATATTCGGGAGCGGAAGTATGGAATTTGTCGGCTGAAATTTATGTGCGCAAATCGACAAGTACATAGAATTCCACGTGTTTTCAGCGATTGGCGAGCAGCCGGCGACCCGTGGATCAGCCGTAGCGCGCGCGTTGCAATGAGTCCAACCGCTTTTCCACCCGCGCCACCGAGACTTTCTCCCGGGTACCGAGTTGCTGCGCGTAAACGGACACGCGCAACTCCTCGATCGACCAGCGCACCGCGACTGCGGCGTCCCGGTCCACCTCTTTATCGGCAAGCAGGCGTTTACATTGAGCCCACAAGGGCTCGATCTGGGCACGGCGCTGGCGATCGC
>JAOTYY010000151.1 GCA_029861595.1 Gammaproteobacteria bacterium | reverse complement strand
GGTGAGATACTGGGCGTCGGGGAGAAAATCGAAGGTTATCGCGTAGTGACGATCCGCGAACACCAGGTCGTACTGAAACGCCACGGCAAACGAATTGTACTCAGCGTTTTCGACGATCAAGCCCAAACGGGGCGCCAATGATGCGATGCTTCAGAGCATTGGTGCTGGGGATCGCGGTTTGCCTGTCGAGCAGTGTCGCGGCGCTCGCGCAAGGCGAGCGAATCTCTCTGGCGTTGCGCGACGCCAGTTTATCCGATGTGATGGAAATGCTGTCACGTCAGGCGCGCGTGAACATACTGCTGACCGCCGGAGTCGAAGGAAACGTGTCGTTCAGTCTCTTCGATGTGACGCTGGATGAGGCCGTGCGCCATATCGCCTCGGCTGCCGGATTCGCCGTGGAAAAAAGAGATGACACGTACTACATCATCGATCACGAAGAGATCGGCAAATACCAGCTGGCCGAATCGACGGAACTGCGTACCTTTAAAGTGGAGTATTCAGACGTAAACGTCATCCAGGCGATACTGAAGAGCCACCTCTCGGAAACCGGCAAGATCACCAGTCTACCAGTGCGCAAGCTGCTGGTCGTGGAAGATGCGCCGGAGTTTCTGCAGCGTATCGAGGGTCTGCTGAACGTTCTTGATCGCCAGCCACGCCAGATCCTTATCGAGGCAAAAGTCCTGGAGATCACGTTGCGCGACTTCGAAGCGTTCGGTATGGATTGGGCGAAGCTGTTCAGCGCGGACGACGGCGAGGGCTCTTTCGGTGTGCGTGGTCTGGCTGACGACAACACACCCGGATTGTTTTTCGATCTGGCTAACTCCAACCTGACCGCGATGTTGAACCTATTGCGCAGCGAGGGACGTTTGCGCACCTTGTCCACGCCAAAGCTGCTGGCGCTCGAGAATCAGGAAGCCAAGGCCATTATCGGCGATCGTATCGGCTACAAAGTCACCACCACGATCAATCAGGTGACCAGCGAGTCGATCGAATTTCTCGAATCCGGCGTGATCCTGAAAGTGACGCCATCGGTGGACCACAACGGTGACATTCTCATGGACATCCACCCGGAAGTCAGCACCGGGACGGTCTCGGACGATGGCATTCCGTCGCAAACAACCACCGAGGTGACAACACGCATGCTGGTGAGCGATGCGCAGACGATCTTCATCGGTGGCCTCATAAAACGCAGCGTTAACCGTACCGAGGAGCGCGTGCCGTTCCTGGGAGACCTGCCACTGGTAGGCAATGCATTCGCCAATCGGGCGAACATCGCGGTCAACACGGAGACGGTTGTGCTCATTACCCCGTATATTCTGGGTCGCAGCGGCCGGTTGAAGATGGAAGGTGCGGTGATGCGCGCGCTGGATGCCGAGGACAGGATTCCCGATCTGTTTGCGGAAGACTCACACGAGAACGTGACACCGACAACCGAAGAGTTGGCCCCCGAGACAGCACCGGTAGAGGAACCGGCACCGGTAGAGGAACCTGCTACCGTCAGATGGATAGAGGAGCGGGAAAACCGGCGCTAACCGAGCGCAAGTGACGCTACTTACACAGGCGAAATCGATATAATGGACACGAACACAAAGACTCAGCCGCAGGATTTGCTTGCGCATCTGGACGCCGAAATTGTGCAAAAGTTGCAGGATATCGGTAACCGCGTGAGTGAAGACACGTTTGTCAAGAATCTGCTCGAACGCTTTCTGCACGGAACTCCCGAGCGTTTGCTGGCGCTGCAAGACGCCGTGGCCGCCGGTGACTGCGAAACGATCGAATTCCAGGCGCACACGTTGAAGTCGAGTTGTGGCTATGTGGGTGCTACCGTGATGGTTGAGATCTGCAAGACTCTGGAGTCGCTTGGCCGCGCGAAGGAGATCCGGGATGCCGGGCGGCTGGTCGCGGAGTTACAGAAATCGTTTGCGCTTGTCACACCCCGGCTGCGGAGTTTGCTGGCTGGCAGTGACGACGCGTTACCGGAGACCGCTGACAATTGCCAGTCAGTCGACGGTTAGCACCCGTATCAAGTCTGTACTTCCCGCCTGGCTGTGGCTGCCTGCCGTGGCCACCAAGACGTCGCCGCTTTTTGCGTAGCCCAACGCTTTCGTTTGCGCCATGGCGAAGCGCAGCTTGTCCTCGTCTCCCGCCGCACCCTCGTAGCGCACTGTCTCCACTCCCCAGTTCATCGACAGGCGCCGCATCACCGCCAGCGAGGAGGTGACGGCCAGGATCGGACAGCCGGGGCGGTATTTGGAGATCAACCGCGAGGTGAATCCGGTTTCGGTCAGCGCCACGATGGCGGCGGCCTGCAGATGGTTGGCCATCGTGATCGACGCCTGAGCTACCGCTTCGGTAACCACGTTGGATGGGTTGGGTAGAATCTGCTGCAGGAAACCGAAATCGCGCAACCCTGCTTCGGCCTCGAGCGTCAACGACACGATCGTTCTCACCGATTCTACCGGGTATGCACCAACCGCGGTTTCCCCGGACAGCATTACCGCGGAGGTGCCATCCAGAATGGCGTTGGCCACGTCGCTGGCTTCGGCGCGGGTGGGACGCGGGTTGCGTTCCATCGAATCGAGCATTTGCGTCGCGGTGATCACCGGTTTGCCGTTGCTGACCGTTGCACGAATGATTCGTTTCTGAATAGTCGGCCCGCGGGCCAATCCCAACTCGACGCCCAGGTCGCCCCGCGCCACCATGGTTCCGTCGGCCGCGGCAATGATGCTGTCCAGGTTGTCAACACCGCTACGGTTTTCGATTTTAGCTATGATCGGGATGTCCGAGCCCAGGGCGCGAAGCTTGCGGCGAATTTCTTCCACGTCATCCGCACTGCGGATAAATGATGCAGCTACGTACTGCGTATCGCAGGAGGCGGCAAATTCGAGGTCGTCGTCGCTCTGCGAATCGATCGCGCCGAATACCGTGCCGTTGTCGGGCAGGTTGACGCCTTTGCTGTTCCGCAGTGTACCGCCGTATTCCACGCGGCAACGCACCAGATCGCCGGACACGCCTTCGACACGCAACTCGAGGTTCCCGTCGTCCAGCAGTATCCGCTCGCCCGCCGAGACATGCTCGTGCAGGCAAGGGTGTGTGACGGAAACGCCTTGCGCATTTCCCGCGCCCGGTTTGCTGGTCAGGGTGAACGACTGGCCACGTTCCAGTTCCGCCACGCCGCCTGTCAGTTCGCCGGTGCGAATCTCGCGCCCGCGCGTGTCGACCATGATGCCGACGTTGGCGTCCATGGTATCCGCCACGCGCCGTACCAGTTCCAGTTTTCCGGCATGGGAAACAAGGCTCCCGTGCGAGAGGTTCAAGCGCGCGACGTTCATGCCCGCCGCGATCATCTGCCGCAGCGTATCTTCATCCTCGCAGGCTGGTCCGATGGTGGCGATTACTTTGGTACGCCTCAGTGTTTTGTCGGTAATCAGAGTGGTGGTCCGTGTCTGTGTCGGGAATTACGGCAGTATACCGCTGTTCCGGGCGCTGCGCGGCTTCACCGAGGGGCGTGGCGGCGCCGCTGAGATCTTTGGTACGGCGTGTTAGTCTGACCCGCTTCGCTGGAGTAAGCCGTGTGCACCGCCGCATATACCGGGAACGTAAACGATGGAACTAGCAACGCTGCTGCCTCTTATCCCGGTTGGACTGTTGGTAGGCATCCTGATTGGTTGCATCGGCATCGGCGGTGTGCTGCTGGTGCCGTCGCTGGTTTATGTCGGCGGCATGGATGTGCACATCGCGATTGCGAGCTGCATGTTCAGCTATCTGTTCAGCGGTACGATTGGCGCAATCGAATTTGCCAAACGACGCTCGATCCGCTGGTCCATGTGCGGCTGGCTGTTCGCCGGTGCGATGCCGGGCGCTTATCTGGGCGCGCTCGGTTTACCGCTGATACCGGGCATCGTCCTCGAGTTACTGGTGACCTGTTTGATACTGTTCGTCGGTGTCTACGCGCTGCGTGAGGACCGGGCGCAAGGCTCACAGTCGATAGAATTGTCGAATATACGCCTCGTGGCGATCGGTTTGCTGACCGGCATCGGTTCGGCGCTCAGCGGCACCGGCGGACCGTTGTTGCTGGTGCCGATTCTCGTCTGGCTGCACGTGCCGGTGCTGACCGCGGTCGGGTTGAGCCAGGTTGTTCAGCTGCCTGTCGCGGCGCTCGCCTCAGTTGGAAATTTCATGCACGGCAGCATCGATTTCGCCGTGGGCGCGGGTGTCGCGGTGCTGTTGATGATCGGCGTGGCACTGGGCGCGCGTTTGGCACATAACGTCTCAGCCGCCACGCTCAAGCGCATGGTGGCTGTCGCACTACTGGCAGTCGGTGCCTTGCTGCTGGCGCGTTTCGGTTATCAATCGCTGTGGATTGGTGTCCGATGAGGATCAAGGGTGCGCGACCGTCGGGTTCCCGTCCTTGATCCACCGGTCGATCCCCCTGGTCACGTTGATCACGTTGCTGTAGCCGGCTTTGGTGTCCAGGAAATGACTGAGTACCATGCTTCTGGAGCCTACCAGGCAGATGATCGCAATCTGCTGATCCGGTTTCGCGATCGTCGCAAGCTCGGCAAGCCAGCCATTCACGTCGTATCGCCCCTGTTCGTCGAAGAACGTGAACAAGTGACTGTCCTTGATAACGCCGGTCGTTTGCCACTCGTCTTTGGTGCGGATGTCCACGACAGGCACACCTTGTTCGATCAGTTTTGCCAGCTCGGCATTGTCGACTTGCAGGACTTCTGCGCCGCTTGTGCTGCTCAAAGCCCACAGCAACGTGGCGCAGGCCATTAATGAAATCCGCATTTGTGTCTCCCGGGTGTGATCACATTGTATAAGATACCGCGCGGCGCGATTCGTTCCGTCTCATGCCGTCATGTTGCCGTCATCCCGGGACCGGTTCGGCACGGCCGTAGAACTGCCGACGGTCCTGCTCGCTGAAGCGATAATCAGGTTCGTCGACGAAACTCAGCACCGCGATAATGCGCATCGTCTCGCCCTCCACCGGCGTGATGGAATGTGCCGCATAGCGTCCCGCGAACACGCTCAGCGTGCCGGCTCGCACCGTGAACGTTTCGATTTGATCGTCTTCCCCGGCGAGCAGGCGGGCGACCCCGGAGTAGTTAGGATCGCTGTCGCTGCGTAGATTGCGCCGGTACTCGAATACGCCGCCGCGGGCGGCTTCCTGCAGCAACAGCGTGACGGTGTACTTTGCCCGATCGAAATGCCAGTTGAGCCGATCGCCGCTGCCATAGCCCATCACGTTCAGCCGGGCGAGAGGATCGGCCATCGGATACAGGTGGCTGGTCTCGAACACGCGGGCAAGAAAATCGCACAGCGGCCGCCACTCGTAGATCTGCCGGATCAGCGTGCCGGCCAGCTGGTCGCAGGTCAGGGTGTGGTTGGACGATGTCAGTTTCTTCAGTACCTCCGCCGGTGGAGGAGGGTGCGGCGGTGTCTTGGAAAAATAGATGTCATGGTCTTGCGCGTGACGGTACGCGGTACTTGCGAGCAGTGGCTGCAACTCGGCCACGCAATCGCGCAGCGCCCGGGGTTGTAGGAATCCCGGCAGGTTGAACGAACCGCGCGTCTGTAGTCTCTCCCGGCTGCCCGCGACCAATGCCTGTCCCGCCGCGCTTTCCAGTGCGTGCATCGGGTAACGTTCAATGTGGAGCAACTCGGTGGTCATCGAGAATGGTCCTACAGTTTGCGCTAACGGCCCGTGACCGCCACCTCATAGCCCGGTTCTTCCGGTTCGTCATCGACCATCTCCGCCGGGAAACCGGGCGCGAGGATATCCACGCCGCAGGCTTCTTCCAGGCGCCTGACGATGTTCGGCGACCACTCGCGCGAACCGTAGCGCCGTTCCCCGTCTTTGAAAATATCCAGTAACAGCGGCGCCAGTTCCAGCGGTACACCGGCGCGCTCGGCGACCGCCTGGAACAGACTCATGTCCTTGACAACCAGGTCCATGGTGAAGTTGATATCGCGGCTGCCATTGAGGATCACCTGGCTCTCGGTTTCGTGGACGAACGAGGTGCCCGAAGAAATGCGAATCGCCTCGAACGTCGTGTTCAGATCCATGCCCGTACATTTCGCCGTCACCATGGCTTCGCACAGTGATAAGAGGTTCGCGGTCGCGAGGTAATTGGTAACCACTTTGAGGATCGATGCCGAGCCCAGCGGACCCGTGTGCAGAATACGCCTGCCCATGGATTTGAGCACCCGCAGGGCGCGCTCGAAAGTTGCGCGCTCGCAGCCGGCGAAAATCGAAATATTTCCAGTCGCGGCGCGATGGCAGCCGCCCGATACCGGACAGTCGATGGGATCGGCGCCTTGCGCGTGAACCAGCGCGCCCAGACGAATTACCTCGGCTTCGTCGGTGGTGCTCATTTCCGCCCACATCTTGCCGGCTGACAATCCTGAAAGGATGCCGTCGTCGGCTTCCATGACCGCGGCACTGGCCGCCGGATTCGGCAGGCAGGTGATGATCAGATCGACGCTCTCCGCCATCTGTCCGGGCGACTCACCCCAACGGGCGCCGCGATCGAGAAACGGCTGTGCAGCGTCGCGGTCGAGATCGTTTACCGTAAGCTCGAAACCGCTACGCAACAGGTTGCCGGCAAGCTTACCGCCGACGTTGCCGAGACCGATAAATCCGACTTTCATACGTACACCTCAATGCTCGAACGTAATGACGCTGCGCGCGATTTCGCCGCTCTTCATCTCGTCAAACGCTTCGTTGATTTGTTCCAGCTGTATGCGCCGGGAGATCATCTCGTCGAGTTTGAGTTTCCCATCCAGGTAGAATTCCACGAACCGCGGCATGTCGACGCGAAAGCTGTTGGAGCCCATATTCGATCCCTGCAGTTTCCTGTCGTACAACAGTTCGGCCGCCTCGATCTCCAACATCTGTCCCTGCGGCACCATGCCGATTATGGTCGCCACACCGCCGGTGCGCAGCATGCGAAATGCCTGTTCCGATGTTTCTTTGCGGCCAAGTGCCTCGAACGAGTAAGCGACGCCCCCGCCGGTCAGTTCCTTGACCACCGCGACCGGATCTGTTTCGGCGGCGTTCACGAGGTCCGTTGCACCGAAGTGTTTCGCGAGATTCAACTTGCTGCCGGCAATGTCCACCGCGATTATGCGTCCGGCACCCGCGATGGCGGCGCCATTGATGGCAGAAAGACCGACGCCGCCGCAGCCGATCACGGCGATGGTGCTGCCTACCTCAACGCCTGCGGTGTGAATGACCGCACCGAAGCCGGTGGTCACGGCACAACCGATCAGCGCGGCGCAATCCAGCGGAATGTCGTCGCGGATTTTCACCAGCGCGTGTTCGTGGATAAGCATCTGCTCGGCGAAAGCGGAAAGATCGTAAAACTGATGCATGTCGCTATCCACCTGACTGAGCCGCGGCGGCTGGTCGGCGCCTCGGGCGGTCTCGGGATTCTCGCAGTTGAACGGCTGTCCCGTCGTGCAGAATTCGCAATGCCCGCAGAACACCGACAGGCAGGTTATTACGTGGTCACCGGGTTTCACGTAGCGCACTTCGCTACCGACTTTTTCCACGATGCCGGCCGACTCGTGCCCCAGTACCACCGGTTTCGGACACCTGTACAGCCCCTCGATGAAGTGCAGATCGCTGTGGCAGACGCCGCAAGCCGCGGTTCGTACAAGGACTTCATGCGAGCGCGGGTTGTCGATTTGTATCTCTTCGATCGACAGCGGCGCACCCACGTCGCGCAATACGGCGGCTTTCATAACCTTGCCTCCCATCAGTCGCATTTCGGTTACCGGCTATATAGCAGGATCTCTGCCGCGTTGTCGATGTGATTCGGGCCCTCACCCCGACCCCTCTCCCAGAGGGAGAGGGGAGTAGGAAAAGTCCTTCTCCCTGGGGAGAAGGGTTGGGATGAGGGGCGCTCTCCCGGGAAGAGGGAGCAGTGGCGGGATGTGCGGAATGCACAATTATTTCAAGCCTAAAGCTTTAGGCTTGAAATATTATTCCACGATGCACATACTGCACGCCTGAGCCTACGCCAAGCGGGGATACGGCTATGCAAGTCGCGTGTCTGGGCGGCGGTCCCGCCGGCCTGTATTTCGCAATCAGCATGAAACTTCACGATGCCGGGCACGACGTGACCGTGTTCGAGCGCAATCGCGCGGACGACACCTTCGGCTGGGGTGTGGTGCTTTCCGACGAGACCCTGGACAATCTGGTGGCCAATGACCGGGTCAGTGCTGCATCGATACGCGACAATTTCGCCTACTGGGACGATATCGCCGTGCACTATCGCGGCACTCGCACCGTGTCCACCGGGCACGGGTTCTGTGGCATCGGCCGCAAAAAGCTCCTCAACATACTGCAGCAGCGGGCCCTGGAGCTGGGTGTGCAGATCGTCTACGAGCACGAATTCGAATCGACGCGCGAGTTTAGTGACTACGATCTGGTGCTGGCTGCGGACGGTTTGAACTCGAAGGTACGCAAAGAGCACGCAGAGATATTCCGCCCCGACGTCGATCTGCGGGCCTGCAAGTTCGTATGGCTGGGCACGACGCAGAAGTTCGACGACGCCTTCACGTTTATCTTTGAGGAGACCGAATTCGGGTGGGTGTGGGCTCACGCGTACCAGTTCGACGAAGAGACTGCGACATTCATCGTCGAATGTTCGCAAGCCACCTGGGACAGTTACGGCTTCGGCGAGATGAGCCAGGGCGAATCGATTTCGGTGTGCACGAAGATCTTTGCCGACTATCTGGATGGGCACCCGCTGCTGACGAATGCGCACCACATACGCGGATCGGCCTGGATCAACTTTCCCCGGGTACTGTGCGAGCGCTGGTCGCACGACAACATCGTCTTGATGGGTGATGCGGCGGCCACCGCACATTTCTCCATAGGCTCGGGATCCAAGCTGGCCATGGAAAGCGCCATCGCGCTCGCCGGCTACGTACACAGCGAAGCTGATCTGGCGACCGCCTTCGAGCGCTATGAAGAAGAACGTCGTCTGGAAGTGCTGCGGCTGCAGTCGGCGGCGCGCAACTCGATGGAGTGGTTCGAGCACGTGGAACGTTATCTGGATCTCGATCCGGTGCAGTTCAACTATGCGCTGTTGACCCGATCACAACGCATCAGCCACGAGAATCTGCGGCTGCGCGACCGCGAGTGGCTGGAATCCGCCGAGCGCTGGTTCGCGGCGCGTACTTGCAACATTTCGCCGGTGGACGCGCCGGCGCCGATGTTCGTACCCTTCCGTTTGCGCGACATGCAGTTGCAGAACCGGGTTGTCGTGTCGCCCATGGCGCAGTATCGCGCGGTGGATGGAACACCCACCGACTGGCATTTCGTGCACTACGCCGAGCGTGCCAAGGGTGGCGCTGGCCTGGTGTGCACGGAAATGACCTGCGTATCGCCGTCCGGGCGGATCACGCCCGGATGCACGGGTCTGTATACGGATGAGCACGAAACGGCGTGGCGCCGCATCGTGGATTTCATTCACACCGAGACGCCCGCCAAGGTTGCCATGCAGCTGGGCCATTCAGGCGCCAAGGGTTCCACGCAACTTGGCTGGGAGGAAATGGACGCCCCCCTGGCTGAAGGCAACTGGCCGTTGATCGCCCCTTCGGAGGTTGCCTGGTCGCCGCGCAATCAGCTGCCCCGGGCAATGACGCGCGAGGACATGGACGCTGTTCTTGAGCAGTTCGTGGACGCCGCGGAGCGGGCGCAGCGCTGCGGTTTCGATTTGCTGGAACTGCACTTTGCACACGGTTATCTGCTTTCTTCGTTCATCACGCCGCTCACCAATCATCGCAGCGACGAGTACGGCGGCTCCGTGCAGAACCGCATGCGCTATCCCTTGGAGGTCTTTGCGGCAGTGCGTGCGGTGTGGCCGGAGGAAAAACCGATTTCCGTGCGTATTTCGGCCAACGACTGGGTTGGTGATAGAGGTGTGACACCGCAGGATGCCGTGCGGATTGCGCACCTTCTCAAACAGGCCGGCGTCGATATCATCGATGTCTCGGCAGGTCAGACCTCGAGCGAGGCACAACCGGTTTACGGCCGCATGTTTCAAACACCGTTTTCGGACCGCATTCGCAACGAAGCGCATGTCGCCACCATGGCGGTCGGCAACATCTACCAACCGGATCACGTGAACTCGATATTGATGGCCGGGCGGGCCGACCTGGTGTGCATGGCGCGGCCGCACCTCGCTGATCCTTACTGGACATTGCATGCCGCGGCGGCTCTGCAGCATACCGATATCGGGTGGCCGTCACCGTATCTTGCCGGCAAGCAACAGATCGAACGCCTGGCGACTCGCGGCGAAGCATTGAGCGCGCATCTCTGACGTGGCCAGCCTGACGGGACAACACGCGCTGGTAACGGGTGCCGGGTCCGGGGTCGGTAAATGCGTTGCGCAGGCATTGAGCGAGAACGGGGCGCGGGTGACGGCGGTTGGACGGCATGCGCGGCCGCTGCAGGCGGTGACGACAGCGTTGCGCGATGCGGTTGCGTTAACAGCCGACGTGAGTGACGAAGACCAGGTCGCTGCAATGCTCGACGCCGCACGCGAGGCGAACGGACCAATCGATATTCTGATCGCCAATGCCGGGGCGGCCGAAAGTGCGCCGCTCGCGAGGACCACATTGCAGATCTGGGATGCGATGCTGGCCGTGAACCTGACCGGGGTATTCCTGTGTGCACGCGGTGTGTTGCCCGATATGCTCGAGCGGGGCAACGGTCGCATCGTGAATGTGGCAAGCACGGCGGGTCTCAAAGGCTATCCCTACGTTTCCGCTTACTGTGCCGCCAAGCACGGTGTGGTCGGGTTCACGCGCGCACTGGCCATCGAGACAGCGCGCAGCGGCGTCACGGTGAACGCTGTTTGTCCCGGCTTTA
>JAOTYY010000150.1 GCA_029861595.1 Gammaproteobacteria bacterium | reverse complement strand
GCACGCGGCCACCTCGCTAGGCTGCGGGTCGCGGTTGCCGGGCGGTCTGCATTTCAGCATGTTGGCGATGAATACATCGCTGCGTGACAATCCTATGGCCTTGAGCATCGCATTCAGCAACTGGCCGGCGGCGCCCACGAACGGTTCGCCCTGGCGGTCTTCCTCGGCCCCGGGCGCCTCGCCGATAAACATCAGAGACGCATTGTGTTCACCGACACCGAACACGACGTTGTTACGCGTCTCGTGCAACTCGCACGCACGACAGGTACTGGCCGCCTGCTGCAGCGCGTCCCAGTCCATCACCAACGGCGATTCGGCCGTTGGCGCCGCAGTCACCGGCTCTGTGGCAGTCACCGCCTGCTCGCCTGCGAACTCGCGGCGTTGCCAGGCCACCACGCCCATGGCGTCGAGGTAAGCGAGTCGACGGGCATCCATCGACGCATTATAACTGCTGGGCGGCGAGCTGGACGATCACCCGTGCGTACCGCCGGTCGTATGCCTCGTGCTTTACACGTCTCCGCGCTGCGGGTGTGTGCGGTCCGTATCCATGTAGATCTTGTTGAGCGCGTTAACGTAGGACTTGGCCGATGCGATAATGATGTCGGTATCGGCCCCCAGTCCGTTAACGATGCGTCCGTCGCGTTCCAGCCGCGTCGTTACCTCGCCTTGCGAATCAGTGCCGCTGGTGATGGCATTCACGGAATACAGTTGCAGCCGAGAGCCGCTCGAGACGATGGATTCGATGGCGCGAAACGAGGCGTCCACCGGTCCGTCGCCCGGCGATTCGCCGCTTTGCTTTTCGCCGTTCAGCTCCAACGTGATATGCGCTGTAGGGGTCTCACCCGTCTGGGAACAAACTTTCAGCGAAACGAGCTTCACGACATCGTCGCCGCTCAGCGCGTTGGCGTAGGTCATCAGCGCCTGCAGATCTTCGTCGAAGATCTCGTGTTTCTTGTCGGCCAGGTCTTTGAAGCGCGAAAACGCGGAGTTCAGCTCCTCGTCGCTGCTGAATTCGTACCCCAACTCCTTCAACCGCGATTTGAACGCGTTGCGTCCCGAATGTTTGCCCAGCACCAGGCGGTTCTGCGCCCAACCGACGTCCTCGGCACGCATGATTTCGTATGTTTCCCGCGACTTCAACACACCGTCCTGGTGGATGCCCGCCTCATGGGCAAACGCATTGGCGCCCACGATCGCCTTGTTCGGCTGCACAGCAAACCCGGTGATGTTGGAAACCAGCCTCGAACAGGGCACGATCTGCGTAGTGTCCAGATTGGTGTCGCATCTGAACACGTCGCTGCGGGTACGAACGGCCATGGCAATTTCCTCCAGTGAGGCGTTACCGGCTCGCTCGCCCAGCCCGTTGATCGTGCACTCCACCTGGCGCGCGCCCTGCATGACCGCCGCCAGGGAGTTGGCTACCGCCATTCCCAAGTCGTTGTGGCAATGCACCGAGAACACGGCTTTGTCCGAATTCGGAATGCGTTCCATCAACTCTTTGATCAAAGCGCCGAACTGTTCCGGCACGGCGTACCCGACCGTATCGGGTATGTTGATGGTATTGGCGCCGGCGTCGATGACTGCCTCAAGAATCCGCACCAGGAAGTCCGTTTCCGAACGCACTGCATCCTCCGGCGAAAACTCCACATCGTCGGTGTATTTACGAGCCTGCCTTACCGCCACCACCGCCTGCTCGACAACTTCGTCGGGTGCCAGCCGCAGCTTCCTCTCCATATGGATGGGAGACGTCGCGATGAAGGTGTGAATGCGCCCGGAATTGGCCGGGCGTATCGCTTCGCCGGCGCGATCCACATCCTGGATGTTCGCTCGCGCCAGCCCGCAAACGGTGCTGTCTTTTATCGTTTCCGCGACCGCCCTCACCGCCTCGAAGTCGCCCGGACTGGCGATAGGAAAACCCGCCTCGATCACATCGACGCGCATTTTTTCCAGCAACCGCGCGATGCGCAGTTTCTCGTCCTTGGTCATCGACGCGCCGGGGCTCTGCTCGCCGTCACGCATCGTCGTATCGAATACTATCAATCTGTCAGAGGTCATCGTCTTGTCCTTCCGCCACGCGCGGCTGCACGCGGTTTTATGTGTTTGTCTCGGAATCTAGTTGGGGGTGCGTTTACCCTCGCCAGGGATGCTTTACCTGCCCAAGGGCAGGAGGAGAAGCGCGAGACGGAGCGCTAGCGCGCGAACGGGCGCACTTGGCAGGAATTGAGTTGCGCTCGAGAAGGACATGGGAGGTTTATACAAAAGCGCCGACGCCGAGTCAATCAAATTGTCAGCGCGCCGCGGCCGCACCGCCGTCGCCGCGCAGGCGTTTGCGAGCCCAGCGGAACAGCGACAGAGCCGGTCCGGACAAAGCATACAGCGCAGCCAGGCCGAACAGCACGGTAGGAGGATCTATGGAGATCAGCACCAGCAGCAGAACCGGCAGCAGCAGGGCCATAAACGGCACGCGGCTGCGCGTGCCGATATCCTTGAAACTGTAGTAAGCGAATTTGCTCACCATCAGCAGGCCGCTTGCGACCGTAACGAACAGCGTCAGCACTGCCCACTCCTGGCCGCGATAGCCGAGATCGTCGCCCAGCCAGACCAGGCACACCATCAAACCGGCTGCCGCCGGGCTGGCCAGGCCCTGGAAAAACCGTTTGTCGGCTTTACCGATTTGCGTATTGAAACGCGCCAGTCGCAGACCGGCGCAGGCCGCGTACAAAAACGCCGCCACCCAGGCGAGATTCGCGAATTTCCAGCCTAGCGAGGCGAGGTCATCCAGCGCCCACACGTAGACGATGAGCGCCGGCGCGACACCGAATGACACCATGTCAGAAAGGCTGTCGTATTCGGCACCAAAATCCGATTGCGTGTTGGTGAGACGCGCAACGCGTCCATCGAGGCCATCCATGATCGCCGCCACGAGCACCGCCACGGCCGCAGCTGTAAAACGCCCGTTCATCGCCGCCACGATAGCGAAAAAGCCGAAGAACAGGGCCGCGGTAGTGAACAGATTGGGCAGCAGATAGATGCCCCGGCGGCGCCGTTTGGGGCGCTTTGCGAGTTCCGACTCCGGCCCTTCAGCCTCGTCTACCAGTGAGATATGCTTGCGGCTCCGTTCTTCAGCCATCGGTCCAGTCCGCCGTTGCTCAGTTCTTGGCGCGATCCACCACACGGTTCTCGGCGATCCACGGCATCATACCACGCAGCCGCTCCCCGACCTCTTCGATCGCGTGCTCGCGCGATAGACGCCGGCGGGCATAGAGTGTCGAGGCACCTGTCTGGTTCTCGTTGATGAACTCGCGAGCGAATTCGCCCTCTTGAATCTCCTTCAGGATGCGCCGCATCTCCGCGCGCGTGTCATCGTTTATGAGGCGCGGGCCGCGTGTCAAATCCCCATATTCGGCAGTATTCGAAATGGAATACCGCATGTTGGCAATGCCGCCCTCGTACATCAGATCCACGATCAGCTTGAGTTCGTGCAAACACTCGAAATACGCCATCTCGGGCTCGTAGCCGGCTTCCACGAGGATTTCGAAACCCGCCTGCACCAGCGCGGTGGTGCCACCGCACAATACACACTGTTCGCCGAACAAATCTGTTTCGGTCTCTTCCTTGAACGTGGTTTCGATCACGCCCGCGCGACCACCACCGTTCGCCGACGCGTAAGACAGGGCAACGTCGCGTGCCTGCCCGGAGGCATCCTGTGCGACGGCGATCAGGCTGGGTACACCGCCGCCTTCCACGTAGGTGGACCGCACCAGGTGACCCGGCCCCTTCGGCGCTATCATTATTACGTCGAGATCTTCGCGCGGTGCGATCTGCCCGAAGTGGATGTTGAATCCATGCGCAAAACCAAGCGCCGCCCCCTGCTTGATATTCGGCGCGACGACTTCCCGGTACAACGCCGCCTGGTGCTCATCGGGCGCCAGGATCATGACGATATCAGCACTGCCGGCAGCATCTTCCAGCGATTTCACGGTCAACCCGGCATTTTCAGCTTTCGCAACGGATGACGACCCGCTGCGCAGCCCCACTATGACATTCACGCCGGAGTCTTTGAGATTGTTGGCGTGTGCATGGCCCTGCGAACCATAGCCGATGATGGCCACAGATTTACTCTGGACTATGGAAAGGTCCGCGTCTTTGTCGTAATAAACTCTCATTTGATATTCTCTCTCAAACCTTCAGCGCTTTTTCACCTCTGGCTATTCCGGTCACCCCGGAACGCACTACCTCAATAATCGATTTACCGCCGATCGCCTTGATAAACGCATCGAGCTTATCGCCGTCACCCGTCAACTCGATAACGTAACTGGTTTCGGTAACATCAATGATGTGGCCGCGGAAAATGTCGACCAGGCGCTTGATCTCTTCGCGCATGCCGCCCATCGCCGTTACCTTGGTCAGCATCATTTCGCGCTCTATGTGCAGCGACTCCGTGAGGTCCACCAGCCGTACGACGTCAACCAGCTTGTTCAGCTGCTTGGTAATCTGTTCGATGATCTCGTCGGTCCCTTTGGTAACAATTGTCATTCGCGACAACGACGTATCGTCGGTCGGCGCAACGGTCAGCGACTCGATGTTGTACCCGCGTGCCGAAAACAACCCGGCGATCCGCGACAGCGCGCCCGACTCGTTCTCCACGAGAATGGAAATGATATGGCGCACTACGCAAGTTCCCGGGCCGGCGCGAGGCGCATTTCATGGTGTCCCTTCCCCGCCTCTATCATGGGATATACATTTTCAGTCTGATCCGTGACGAAATCCATGAACACCAGCTTGTCCCGCAGCGCGAACGCCTCCTTCAGGGCCGGCTCCACGTCGGCGGGTTTTTCGATCAACATGCCGACGTGGCCGAAACTCTCTGTAAGCTTCACGAAATCGGGTATTGCATCCACGTAGGAATGCGAATACCGCCCGTCGTACTGAAATTCCTGCCACTGGCGAACCATGCCCATGTAGCGGTTGTTCAAATTGATGACTTTGATCGGCGTGTCATATTGCAGGCAGGTCGACAGCTCCTGGATGCACATGAGAATACTCGCTTCCCCGGTGATGCACGCCACCTGAGCATCTGGATGGGCGAGTTGCACACCTAACGCCGCAGGCAGGCCGAATCCCATGGTCCCCAAACCGCCGGAGTTGATCCAGCGCCGTGGTTTGTCGAATTTATAGAACTGCGCAGCCCACATCTGATGTTGGCCAACGTCGGAAGTAACATACGCGTCGCCACCGGTAACCTCCCACAAGGACTCGATTACCTGCTGGGGTTTGATCAGCTTGCTGGCACGATCGTAGCTCAGACAATCATCGGCCTGCCATTTCCGGATCCTCGCCCACCAGGTCTCGATACTAGGGTTGTCCGGGCGTTGATTGGACTGGCGCAAGGTGTCGAGAATTTCGTGCAACACGATCTTGACGTCGCCGACGATCGGTATGTGCACTTTCACGTTCTTGGAAATCGAGGCCGGATCGACGTCGACGTGAATGATTTTTGCGCCGGGACAGAACTTTTCCACGTCGCCGGTTACGCGGTCATCGAAGCGCGCGCCCACGGCAAACAGGACATCGCATTCGTGCATGGCCATATTGGCTTCGTAGGTGCCGTGCATGCCGAGCATGCCGATGAACTGGGAATCGGTGCCCGGGTACGCACCCAGGCCCATCAGCGTGTTGGTAATCGGGTAACCCAGCGTCCGGGTGATTTCCGTCAACTCTTCGGCAGCGTCGCTGATAACGACCCCGCCGCCGGTATAGATCATCGGGCGCTTCGCCGAGACCAGCAGATCGACGGCTTTGCGGATCTGTCCCGGATGCCCCTTGAGCACCGGGTTGTAGGAGCGCAGATCGACACTCTCCGGGTACTCAAACGGGATCTTGATATTGGGTGCCGTAACGTCCTTGGGGATGTCGACGACTACCGGACCCGGGCGCCCGGACGAGGCGACGTAGAATGCCTTCTTGATCGTGGGCGCCAGCTCTTCGATGCTGCTGACCAGGAAATTGTGCTTGACGCAGGGACGCGTGATGCCTACTGCATCCACCTCCTGGAACGCATCGCTGCCGATGAAGGCCCGCGGCACCTGCCCGGTCAGCACCACCATTGGGATCGAATCCAGATGCGCCGTGGCGATGCCGGTCACGGCATTTGTTGCACCGGGCCCGGAAGTTACCAGCACGACACCCGGTTTCCCGGTCGCGCGGGCATAGCCGTCAGCGGCATGCGTCGCGCCCTGTTCGTGGCGCACCAGAACATGCTGAATGTCTTTTTGCTGGTACAGCGCGTCGTAAATATGCAGTACCGCCCCTCCCGGATAGCCGAACAGGTACTCCACACCTTCGCATTTGAGTGACTCGACAATGATTTCCCCACCAGACAATTCCACGACGCTACCCCGCCCTTCAGCTCATTCAACCGCTGCCACCCTGGACTCGTGAAGAACAACCCGGGTGACCGAAACAAAATGTGCGCTCCCGCTGGGAACGCACAGAGTTGTCAAGTGTAAACCGGATTTAGAGTAAAATCACGGTGTTACGCACACATTCCGATCCCCTGCGCGACACGCAGGACGCGCTGAGGGGGTCGCAACGACTGCGGCCAGCGCAATGCCCCGCCCGGGCATCTGCGCCGGGCGGATCCAGGGCACTCGAACCGGTGGAAAATTCAGGCTTTGCGGAGACGAAAATAGAACTTACCGCTCTCCTCGCGGGAGTCCTCCAGCGCATGGCCGGTCTGCTTGGAAAAGGCCTCGAAATCTTTGACCGACCCCGGGTCAGTGGCTACGATTTGCAGAACCTGTCCGCTGGACAACTCCGTCAGCGCCTTTTTGGCGCGCAGTATGGGCAACGGGCAATTGAGACCCGATGCGTCGAGTTCTTGATCGTATTCGGCCATCCAGCGAACCTCCACTTCGATTCTGATGTGCGATGCGCCACCGCCACCGGTGGCCAGTTAGATATAATGTTAGAGTTTATTGATATTCTTAATCTCAACGCAAGCGGCAGCAGGGTGTCGAGGTGTGAACAAGACGCAGGTCAACCACCGGGCAAACCCGTAGACTGTGTGTTCGATAAACGTTTCCGGTAACCGTACCAAGACATTGTCCGGCTCATTCGCAGTATTACACCGACGTTGGTCGCAGGCTGCCCGGTTCGCACGCAATACGCTGCTGAGTTTGCTTTTGAGTGCGCTGTCGGCGCACAGCCTGGTGGCGCAGGACGAGCAGGCTAATCTGCCCAACATGGGCGATCCTGCCGACCAGATTCTCTCGCCGGCACAGGAACGTGCGCTCGGCGAGGCGTTTATGCGGCAGGTTAGCGCCCGGATGAAGATTGTCGACGACCCGCTGCTGAACGACTACCTGTTCGGCCTCGGGGCACTCCTGGTAAGTGCCAGCCAGCAGACGCGCAGCACTTTCACCTTCTTTCTGGTCGACGACCCGGCGATCAATGCGTTCGCCGCACCCGGTGGGTTCATCGGCGTCAACAGCGGGCTGATGCTGGCTGCCACCAACGAATCACAGTTGGCCGGTGTGCTCGCGCACGAAGTGGCGCATGTCACGCAACGGCACATAGCGCGGGCCTACGCTGCCTCGAAAACCAGCAGTCTGCCGACCGCGGCGGCAATACTGGCCGCGATACTGCTGGGCGGATCCAATCCCCAGGCCAGCCAGGCCGCGATTGCCACCGGACTGGCGGCCTCCCAGCAATTGCAGCTGAACTACACGCGCGCCAATGAATATGAAGCAGACCGCCTCGGCATCCAATTTCTGGCCCGTGCGGATTTCGATCCCAACGGCATGGTCGATTTTTTCGGCCTGCTGGAACGCCGCAACACGCTGGACGGTGTTTCGCCGCCGGAATACCTCAGCACCCATCCGTTGAGCAGCAATCGTGTGGCTGAGGCACGCAGCCGGGCAGAGGCACTGGCGACTGCGCAGCAGCGCGACGACAGCATGACCTTCCAGCTGGCGCGCGCGCGGCTCGAAGTATTGACTGCCAGCGAACCGGCGAGACTGCGTGCCACCGTCGACGGGCAACTTGAGACGGCGCAGGGCATCGAACGCCAGACGTTGTCCTACACGGCTGCCCTGCTCGCTCACCGAGCCGGCGACTATCGCCGCGCTTCCGAACTGTTGGAGCAACTCAGCGAATTTGCACCGGATAACATTTCCCACAGCATATTGAGCGCCAGAAACTCGTTCGCCATCGGGCGCTCCGCCGAGGGCGCAGCGCAGTTTGCGCTTTTGCGGGACCTCTATCCCAGCAACGTACCGGTATTGCTGGCGTATGCGCAGACCAGCGAAGAGCGGGGAGACAACGATCGCGCCGCGGAAGCATTGCGCGACGCATTACAACTTCCGGGAAACCACCTGCCAGCGACCTTTCGTACGCTTGCGCGCATCGAACACAAGCGGCGCCGACCGGTAGAAAGCCTGGAATCATACGCCGAGTACTATGCGCTCATCGGAGAAACGCGCAGCGCAATCAATAATCTCGAGCGCGCGCTGAAGCAAACCGACGAGTCCAGCGACCAGGCGCTGCGAATCGCCGCACGCCTGCAGCAGCTGCGCGATGAATTTGCCGACATGCTCCGCCAAAAGGGGGGGTAATTCCCCTGCCCCCTCCCCACTTTGGGATATACTGCGGGTGATCTGCTTGCGTTGGATAAGCAAGCCGTTATGCTATAGCCGCGCGCGGAGACCCCCATGGCCGCGGCGACAACGCGAGCGCAACGCTCGTCGAAATTTTCCAAATCGCGAGGAGGTAAGCATGCGGAAAACCGCGCATAACCTGGTGGCTGCAGCCTCGATAGCCGTAATTGTTGGAGCGCTTGGAGTGGGCGTTGCGCCGAGAGCTGAGGCGCAAGACGCGGCGATAGCGGCGGAAGGTAAGAAGATAGCGTTCAACCGTCGCAAGGGCAATTGTCTGGCGTGTCACATGATGGGCGATGGCACGTTGCCGGGTAACATTGGGCCGCCGCTGATTGCGATGCAGGCGCGTTTTCCGGACAAGTCGGCGCTGCGAGCGCAGATATATGACGCACGGGTGAAGAACCCGCGCACGTTCATGCCCCCGTTTGGGCCGCATGAAATCATCAGCGAGAGCGAGATCGACAAAATTACTGAGTACGTCTGGTCGTTGTAGGCTGGACGAGGGAGGAGTAGATAGTTATGACAATCAAACGTCGAACGTTTCTGAAAAGAACGCTGGCGACGTCGACAGTGGCGATGGCGGCGGGTGCTGGTGTACTGGTGCCGAGAGCGGTGCTGGCGGTGTGGCCGGAGACGGCGTTCAGCGCGAGCGATGTATCTGGTGCGATCACTGGCGTGGTGGGCAGTGATGCCACGAGCGATTCCGATCAGATCAACATCAAGGCGCCGGACATTGCGGAGAATGGGGCGGTGGTGCCGGTGACGGTGACGACCGGTTTGTCGAACGTGGAATCGATAGCGATCGTGGCGTCGGAGAACCCCACGCCGTTGACCTCGAACTTCATACTGGGATCGGGAGCGGAGGGTTTTGTGTCGACGCGCATCAAGATGGCGAAGACCTCGGATGTGATTGCGGTGGTGAAAGCCAACGGCAATCTTTACTCGATGAAGAAAGAGGTGAAGGTCACGATAGGCGGCTGCGGCGGCTAGGAGACACAGAGATGGCAAGTATCAAGATACGAGCAAAGGCTGCCGGTGGTTCGACGACGGTGAAGGCGCTGGTGAATCATCCGATGGAGACGGGCCAGCGCAAGGACAAGAAAGGCGGCAAGATACCGGCGCACTTCATTCAGGAGTTGGTTGCCGAGCACGGAGGTAAGACGGTGATGACGGCGCAGTGGGGCACGGGTATATCGAAAAACCCCTACGTGTCGTTCAAGTTTGCCGGCGGCAACAAGGGTGACAAGATCAAAATCAGCTGGGTAGACAACAAGGGTCAGAGCGATAGTAACGAAGTGACTATCAAGTAGCCCGGCGGTGAGGAGAGAATCGATGAGAACAATGACGCTACTCATTTCCGCGGCCAGCCTGCTGATCAGTGCGCCGTTGGCGACAGCGACGACCCCGGACGAGGACCTGCAGGCGTTTCGGCAGTATTACCAGGAGCGCTATCCGAACACGCCGTTTGACGATTTTCAGAACGGGATCTATTCGATCGACGCCAACCGGCGCGTGGAGTGGGAGTCGATGGAGGAGTTCCCGCCCTACGAGATCGGGCTGGAGATCGGACAGCAGGAGTTCGAGAAGCCGTTTGCCAACGGTAAGACGTACGGGAGTTGTTTCAAGAACGGTGGCATCAACATTCGCCAGCACTACCCGTATTTCGATGCAGCGACGGGGGATATCAAGACGCTGGAAGGCGAGATCAACGAGTGCCGTGTGAAGAACGGGGAGAAGAAGCTGGGGTTCGGTAAGGGGCTGCTGGCGGCCGTTGCGGCCTATATGTCGAGCACCTCGAACGGTTCACGGCTCAACGTGGTGATCCCGGACGATCCGCGGGCGCTGGAGTGGTACAACCGGGGCAAGAAGCACTACTACGCCAAACGCGGGCAGTTGAACATGTCCTGCGCCGATTGCCACTACCACTATGCCGGGCACAATGTGCGCGCCGACCTGTTGCATCCCTCGCTGGGTGACTTGAGTCATTTCCCGGTGTACCGCAAGAAATGGGAAGCACGCGGCAGCGGTCCGCTGGCGGGCTTCGGCACCTCACACCGGCGCTTCAACGGTTGCAACGGCCAGGTACGGGCGAAGAGCTACGGCGCACAAAGCGACGAGTACAAGGCGCTGGAATACTTCCTGACGTTCATGAGCAACGGTATTCCGATCAACGCACCCGGGGTGCGTCAATAACATCACCCCACACCGCGCCGAAAACAAAGCCCGGCAATCGCCGGGCTTTTTT